>NZ_JBTLRD010000001.1:0-340393 GCF_054584775.1 Polaribacter litoreus
TCGGGGTGTAGCGTAGCCCGGTTATCGCGCCTCGTTTGGGACGAGGAGGTCGCAGGTTCGAATCCTGCCACCCCGACAATGTTTTCGTAGAAACATAAAAACTACGGGCTCTTAGCTCAGCTGGATAGAGCACCTCCCTTCTAAGGAGGCGGTCGAAGGTTCGAATCCTTCAGGGCTCACTTAAAGCTTCACAGAAATGTGAGGCTTTTTTGTTTTCTATAGGTTTTATAGGGGTTTACTGTAGGATCATTCTCAATTGTTGGGATCATTCTCAATTGTTGTGTTTAAGCAAAAATGGATCATGGATCATTCTCAATTGTTGTTTTTAAGCAAAAATTGTAGTTAATCTAAAAAGGAAGAATTCTATATTTCTAAAACAGATGAAGTCTAAAGATTTTTACCTCATTTAGGTTTACGTTAAATCGAATTTAATTTATATTAAGAAGTTAATCCGTTTTGGAAAGCAAAACGAATTAAAGAAGCCACATTATGAACCTCTAATTTTTTCATAATATTGGTTCTATGCGTATCTACAGTTCTTGGGCTAATAAATAGTTTTTTGCCAATTTGATTGTTTGTAAAACCATTAGAAATTGCTATAATTATTTCTATTTCTCTTGGTGTTAAAGAATTTAATAAAGGTGATTTTTCTTTAGTTTCTACCGTTAATTTTGAAACACTTTTGTTGATGAGAAGTTCTTTTGTAACATCTGAATTAAAATAATGTTTACCCTTGTAAATTGTTTTAATGCCTTGTATTAAATCTTCTTTAGGAATTGTTTTGAGCATATAACCCTTTACCCCAATTTCTACTAACTCTTTAATAATAGATGCTTCTTTATGCATAGAAAGCATTGCTATTTTTGTATTAGTATATTTGGCTATAATTTGTTTTGCGGTTTCAATACCATTTAAAATAGGCATATCAATATCTAACAAAACAACATCTGCAGGTATGTTTTTAAGAAAATTTAAGGCTTCTTGACCATTTTCTAACACAGCCAATACATTTATATCATCATCTAAACTTAAAGCATCTTTAATACCTAAAGCCATTAGGGGATGATCATCAACAATAAGCGTATGAATGGGCATTATTTTTTAATTTTGATGGTGACTAAAGTACCCTTTTCTGGACTTTTATCAAAATTAGCTTCTCCATTTACAATTTCTAAACGGCTTTTAATGTTACTAAAACCCATTCCTTTTTTAGATTTCTTATGGTCTATACCAACGCCATTATCTTCTACAATAAAGATAATATGATCTGCAGAATTAATTAGCTGTACACTTACTGATGTTGCTTTGCTATGTTTAATGATATTATTTACCAACTCTTGGGTAATTCGATATAAGGTAATTTCGATTTTTTCTTGTAATCTTTCTTTTAAATTAAAATGTTCAAAAGAATAATTAATATTAACATAGGCTAAACTTCCATTAAGCAAATCATCAATTGCGGCTACTAAACCTAATTCACTTAAAGCTCTTGGCATCATTTGATGCGATATATTTCTCAAATCATTACTAGAATTATTTAGTCTTTTTAAGATTTCTTGTACTTCTTTATCGTCTTCAATTTCTTTTTTCTTAAAAACGTTTCTAGATTTTAAAATAATACTACCAATCTGCTGCACAACACCATCATGCAACTCTCTAGCAATTTTACTTCGTTCTTGTTCTTGAGCATCAATAATGGCTTTAAAACTTTTCTCTTTTTCTTTGGTAATTTGTAGTTGCGCCTTGCGTTTATTTCTTTGGGATATCGCTAAAAATGAAAAAACAGCCATTAAAAGACTTCCTACAACCACAAATAACCAACTTTTAGTTTTAGTTAACGCTAATTCTGCTTCTACTTTTTCTGTTCTGGTTTGTAAAAGCTCTTTTTCTTTTTCGTTACTTTTAAATTGAATTTCCAATTCTCTTATTCTGTTTTCAATTTTAACAGAGCTTGTACTATCATTTATTTGTTTGTTAATTTTTAAATATTGGTAAGCTTTTCCTAAATTTCCAGTAAGCTCATAACTCTTATACAATTGTTCTGTAAGGTCTTTAATCATATAATTAAAAGAATAGCGTTTAGCCATACTTAAAGCCTTTTCGTAATAATAAATTGCTTTTTTATAAAATTTGTTGTCGTAATAAAAGTTGCCTAAATTTTCATAGGAATCTACAATGCCATAAGTGTCGTTTATTTTTTGCCTAATCTGCAGTGATTTTTGCAATAGTTTTTTAGCTTTATCTCTTTTATTTAGATTGTTGTAGATAATTCCCATCTCAACCATTGCATAGGGCATACCTATACTATCATTATGTTGTATGCTTAATTGATAGGATTTTTTATGATAGTACAAGGCACTATCAATTTGAAGTTTACGTTGTTTTAAAATACCGTAATTATTGTAAGCACCAATTCTTAAAAAAGAGGTTTCTTTGGGTTGTTCTTCTAAGATATCAATTCCTTTTTTCATGTAAGAAATCCCCTTGTCTAAATCTCTTCTATTTATTCTCCAGCCCAGTTTAACATAACAATCTCCATATTTTTTTATATTATTTATGGCATAGTATAGGTTTGCGGCCTTTATGGTGTGTGCTATAGCAGCATCAAACTGATTGGTAAAGTGATAAGCCAATGCCAAATCTTCATAAGTTTTTGCAATTTTTAGACTATCTTTTAGAGATATTGCTATGGCATTTGTTTTTTTTGAAAGTATAAGAAACTGCTTACTATCACTTGTTTTTTCAGCAAAAGAAAGCGATAATACAGTGTCTAAAAACTGTTTTTTACTTACTTTTTTTTCTAATTTTTGTAATTTTAATAACTTATTTTCTTGTGATATGCCTAATTGACTGTAACAACAGAAGAATATAAAAAGAATCAATTTCTGAAACATTTTACAATATAAAACAAATTCCTCTTTTTTAAAAACAAGAAAAGCACCTGAATTCTCAGATGCTTTTTTTGATAAAAATTAGTACTACTTTTTCCTTGACTTGTCTAAATTGGAGAATTTTTTTAAACCTACTAATAAATCTTGGGAGATTCTTGCTGTAACCTTGTCTAAATCGTTGAGGTACCACTGTGTTATTTCGCCTGTTTTTCTTTTCATGTCTGCTATTTTAAAAGCTTCTGGGTTTACCAAAACAGAGGTAAATACCAAACCATCTCTATATTGATTCATCATTTTAGCCCCAATTCTTCCTTTATATTCAATAGATTCATCATCATTTATAGGGCCAGCAATAACAGTATTTAATCCTCTAAAAAACAAAGATCTACCCCCTTTTTCAATACTTACTTTTATGCCAACAATCAATACAGCATCTAAACCTAACTTTTCCGCTATTTTTCCTACTTGTGCTGGAGATTTTATATCTGAAGCAAAAACATCTGCTCCAATAGGGAAAAAGGTGTAATTTGTTGCAGCTGTGCTTCCTTGCCCTTCTCGTATTCCTTGTAATCTTCTAAAAATTTTACTGTTTGCAAATTTTGTTATTCCACTGAGTTCTATATTTGGAATTGCAGTATTATAGATTTCTTTTTTTTGAGGATTATCAATAAAATCAAGAGGTTGTTGTAGTACTATTGCTTTTTTTTGAAATTGTTTTTCTAAAACTGGAAACATAATTTCTAAAAATTTATCAGCAATGATATTACTACCATTTCCTGTAAGAAAATGTTTTTCATAATATCTCCAATTTCCAGATTTTCTACTTTTTGTAATAGACTCATCCCATATTTGAAAAGATAATAATCCTATTTTTTTTGGATTTGGGAGCTTATTTTTATCGAGTACATTAATGCCAATTAATCCTTCTAACTGCGGAATAAAATTACTGCTATTGCTGTAGTTTTTTACAGTTTTTTTCCATTTACGGTCATTGAAGTCATTAAGTTGTGAAAAATTTTTTTGTGCCTGCCCTTCGATTACAAGTGCAAAGACAAAACAAATAAACAAACCATAATTGCTTTTTAAATTTAAGATGTTTAATTTGTTTTTTAATAGATGTAAGGTTTTCATTTTTTTATTTTTTAGGACTGAATGAATTAACATTTCAAAAGTACCATTGAAAAAACATTATGTAAATAGAGTGTTTATCGTAAAACAACTAGGGTGATTCCCGTATTTTTAAGATAAAATAGGTTAATCAGTACAGGTGATTTGATTTTAGTACACCTTTTGATGTTATTAAAGTCAGTCTTATAACATTTAAAAAGCAAAAAGTTACGGGTATAGGTAAAAAGTGATGTACAGCGTTAAAAACGATATTCTATCTTTAACAAAACGTATCTTGGTAATAATCTAAATGCTGTAGTAGAAGAGCCGAAATCACTGATTGAAAAGTTTCTGAATGTTTTGGTGTTGAATAGGTTTTTACCAGATACACTTAGGGTTAATTTATCTTTCAATAATTTATAATTAGAATTTACGTCTAAAAAATAATAGGTGTTTTCATTTTGCAGATTACCAAAAAAGTAACGTTCAGATTGTACATCAATATTAAATTTATTGTTGAAAAGAAATGACAAATCTAAAAAGCTGGTATTATCTGTAAATGAATTTTTGAGAGTAGTTTGAATGGTGTTTGTATTCCATTTTGTGCCAAAGTGATAATTAAAAATTCCTGAAAAACCAGAACGAACTTCAAACCCATAAGTATAACTTTTGGAACTAATTGCTCTTAAATCGGAATTATTGATGATATTTTTAAAGTTGCTTTTAGAGTACCCCAAATCTATTTTTAAGTTAGAGGATATAAAATTGAAGTAATAGTCTAAGTTGGTGTTAATACTTAAAAACTCGCTGTCTTTAATTAGTATTTTTTCAGATTGCGTGTAATTTTGAGTAATTATGGAGTTGGTAGAAAAGAAGTCGTGATTTTTGTTATATATAAAAAATGTATTTGCAAAAAAACGCTCGCTCCAATTCCCAAGTTGATAATTAAATACAAAATTAGACGATTTGAGTTGATTAAAACTGCCTATTCCTTTTGTAAAAGAACGAAAACCTGTTAATACAAAATTATCATATACCTCTAAAATACCAGCATTTCTAAAATTATAAGCGTAAGAAGACATAATTTTATTGCGATCATTTATTTTCCAATCAAAACCAATATTCGGATTCATAAAAAACGGAGTCTCCTCTTTTATTTGAAGATCTGATTCTAATCGATTGTACAATTGATGAAAATCTAACTGACCAACAACTGCAAAATCATTGATTTTATATCGATATTTTGTTTTAAAATAACCGTTATTGGTTAAATAATTGATGTTATTTTGATAATCAATAGGGTTTTTTAGTACGCTTTCATCTTCTAATAACGTAAAAACAGAAGTCAAATTGTCTTTTCTAAATTCGTTTCCCAATTGTATTTCTAATAAATTTCCGTTTTCTTTTCTATCTAATAAATGCGCATTTATGCCAGCAAAAAGCATCTTGTTGGTGCTTTGTTGGTTTACATTATTGGTGTTTGTGTTCGGAAACAAATCCGCATAAAAAAATTGATTAATGGCATAGTTTTGAGGTGTTTCTTCCTGTATAAAACGCCCTGTAAGCAGAAATACTTTGGTATCTTTAAACTTATTGGTGTAATTGATTTTTTGATCAAATAATTGATTATTAGACTTTAAATTCTCTAAAGTAGAATTGCCGTTAAAAATTAAATTAGCATTGGCAGTATAATTGCCACTATTATATTTCGTTACACTTTCTAACATTTTTGTTTTAGAAATGTTATAGGTAACATCTAGTTTGCCAAAACCTATCATTTTTTTATTACCAAGTGTAAAATCTTCGGTATTGGTAAAATTGGTATTATTAGCGTTAAAAACTTCTATACTATTTCTAAAAAAATCGGTTTCATCCCAATTAAAAAAGCCTAGTGTTTTTATTTTTAATTTTTCAGTAGGATTAAAAATAGCGTTTACAGACAATAATTCTGCATTGTTAAAATTACTTCTACTTCTTTTAAAATTTAAGTTGCCAGCAGAAAGACTTAATAAATTATTTACCTGCATATTATCACCAATAGAACCTGGTTCATTTGCTCTAAAAGGTCTTATTAAATTTTGAATATCACCTGTAGCGTCAACACCAATAGTATTAAGGTTGGTTAAAAAATAGTATTTATTTTTTTTGCCAAAATTCATCAAATTTCCTTTTAATTCATAAAAATTATCGTTTCCAAAACCAAGTGTAGTGTTACCAAACCAGATGCGTTTGGCATCTTCATTCATTTTTAAATTTAAGGCTACTTTATTACTTTCTTCAACGCCTTTTAAGAGTCTATTGTTAGAATATTTTTTTAATATTTCAACTTGTTCAATTGGGTAAGCAGGCATATTCTTAGAGAGTATTTTGTAGCCTTTTTCAAACAAATCATCACCATCTATCATTAGTTTTTCTATTTCTTGATTACCTACTTTTATAGTGCCTTGGCTGTCTATTTGTAACCCTGGTATTTTTTTTAGTAAATCTTCTACGGTTTGTTCTGTGCCATTTACAAAAAACTTAGTTTTAAAAGTGATGGTATCTTTTTTTATTTTGATGTCTTTTTCTGATTCAATAATAATTTCATCCAATTCAAAAGGTTGTTCTTCTAATATGGCATCTATTTTTATTGCTGTTTGGTTGGTAATTGTAAAAGGAATCGTTTTGGTTTTGTAACCCAAAGAAGAAAATGTAAGGTTAAGTTTTCCTTTTTTATTTGTTACAATTAAATATTCACCTTTTTCTGATGAATAGGTGTACTCTAAAATATTTGATTTTAAGCTGTCTTTTAAAACTACGCTTGCAGAAACAAAAGTGTTTGTAGCGTTTTTAATTTTACCAGTGATATTTGTTTGTGATAAACAAATATTTTGGAAAAAAAATATAATTATTAAAGTTGAAAAAGATTTTTCTTTTACATTTCTTATCCTCATTTAAAAAAGAATATTTTTTAGGTTATTGTGTTTGGTTAGAATTAATAGATTTTTGCTTAAGAATTAATTTTCTAAATCAAAGGTTTCTAATTTTAAATCTTTAGGACAATCATCACAGTCTTCTGCAATAACATAAGGCTTAGCACCTTTTGGTAATTTAGAGTTTAATCTAGAAAAATATTTTTTGTCTTTTAGTTTGGTTTTTTGAACCATTTCTTTTATGCTAATAGCCTTTTTTAGCATTTCTTTATTTACAGGATTAGCACATTTTTTTGCGCTACTTAATACTACTTTTAAAGCTTTGATATAAATTAAATTATTCGAATCTGAAAGTTCTAAAATAAGACCTGGTAAATCTTTAGCTTTCCAAGGTCCAAATGGTACAGGTATATCAATAGCAAACCAAGCTGTAAATAAACTTCCTCTGAAAGTAGTTGTAGCTTTTTGACAATTAAATTTACCTATCTTCTTTGTAGCTGTTAGTAGATTCCATTTCCATATATTTTTATCTTCTTTTACAATATCAGTTTCATTATCAATATAATCAAAATTAAAATAAAAACTTTCTCCATCGTTATAAAGAAAATATGGGTCTAAATTTTTAGGTACTATGGTAATGCTTCTTGTAAAACCTTCTCCACCTTCCTCTATGTTTTCTTTATTTTTTAGTTTTTTACTATTTACTTGTTGGTTGTAAGAGAAATCTTTAGTGAAAACCATTTGAGAATATGTGGTAATATAACCTTGTGTCTTATAATCAACAATTCCGCAGACATTTTGACTGGCAATACTGTTTACATAAAAAATGTATAAAATAAGTATGGTTTTTTTCATTGTTTTAAGATTAAAGAGCATTGTTGATGAAGTGGTCATATGAATTTAAAAACTATTTTATTACTGTTTTTCTTCCCATTCAAATAGTAATTCTATTCCATTTCGTTTAATTTTTCTTTTATTCATGCTTGTACCTCTTGGTAGTCTAGATGCATTGAATAGATTTAATCCTTGATTATATCTCATATCAACATAATCTTTTATAGAAACCTTTTTTGAACTTTGAAGCATTTTTGTTAAGTCTATACTTTTCTTAGATTTTCTGATAGAACTAATTACCCACCTATATCTTTGAGTGTCATCATAAATTTCTAATATTAAACCAGGTAGTTTATTAAATTTCCAAGGGCCAAATTTTAAAGGATAATCTTCGCTAAACCAAGCAATATAATTTCTACCTCTAAACTTTAAGGTAGCTTTTTTTGCTAATAATTTGTCTATTATTTTTGTTTCTGAGGTTACTATCCAATCTAAAGTTTCTGCTTTCTCATTAATAATAAACTCGTTTCTTAAAATCTTTTCTTTAGAATATATACTGTCAACTTCTGACTTAAAATAATTGAATCTTTCGCTTTCACTAAATTTAATTTGTAAAGTATTTTCTGATGTTGTGTTTATAGTTCTATCTTTTCTTTTGCCATATATAAAAAGTGAACTTGTTAACGGCTCATTAATATATAAAACACCTTTTTTTATGTTTGGCATTTCAGTGTTGTAATAAATATCGTAATTAATTTGAAGTGATGTTACAAACTTGTCTTGCGCAAAATTAAAATTTTGCAAAAACACAAAAAATACTAAAAACGAAATTTGTTTCAATTTCTTTGAGCTTATTCTTCCCATTCGTAAACTAATTCTATGCCTTGTCTTCTTATTTTCATATCTCTAAATTTTGTTCCTTTTGGCATTTTTGATTTGATTAGGCTAGAATAGTTTTGTGAACCTTTACTTTTCATAGCAACATAATCTTCTAGCTTTACTTTTTTCAACTTTTTTTCATTAGGAATATCAAGTTTTACATTATCATTATATGGCAGTTTAATAACCTTGGTTTTCCAAGCAAATAAACTTTCAGTATCTTTTACTTCTAAGATTAAACCTGGTAATCCAGAGAATTTCCAAGGGCCACTATTTAAAGGGATTTCTGGGCTAAACCAAGCCATATAATTTCTCCCTCTAAAATAGGTAGTTGCTTTTTTACACGTAAACTTACCAATTAATTTTGTTTCATCTGTTATTGTCCACTTAAACGAATGTATTTTCTCTGTAACTATGAATCTATAATCTTCAGAACCAGAAGTTTGTTCTATTAGATTTTTAGTTCTGTCTGTTAAGAGATAAAAATTATTCTTGCTAGATCTATAGATAACTCTTTTAACACTATTTTCTTTTTCGTCAAAAACAGCTTTTTCATTTTTGTTATATTTAGTGTCTTTCGGATTAATAACATATAAAGACTTATTATTATTTATTAATAATTTCGCTTTTACATATATTGGCTTACCTACAGATAAGTTTATAATTTCATATTCAACATAAACTTTATTTTCTTGAGAAAATGCAATATTTACAGCTAAGAAAACAAAGATGGTTACTATAATTCTCATATTTTTATTTTATTAAAATCTTAGGGCATTTTCATAGAAATACCCTAAAATAAATTTTATTAATTAAAGTGAGTTTGCAAATTCCTCAGCCTGTTTATTACAACTTTCTTGTGAGCTCGCAAATCCAACCCAATGATACCAAGTAAACGAAGTAGTTTCAAAGGTTTCTGGATTTGTAGTTAGGTAAGTAACTTCAACCCAGCAATTAAAATAATCGTATTCGTTATCATTATTTTTGTTTTCATATTCATTTCCAAAAGAAAACAAAAAACTAAAACTTAGTACAAGGGTTAATATTATTTTTTTCATGATATTTATTTTTAAATTTATTAAATTATTATACAGAACACAATATCTAGTGTCCAAGATTACATCCAAGAATATCTTCTTGTTCAGGTTCAAATAAAATTTAAAAAAGAATGTGCGCAATTTTTATAAACATTCTTTTTCTTGCTAGCAATGTAAACTAAAAGTGATCATTTTTTTACTTACCATTCAAAACTACATAGAAAATAAGTTTCTCACAATCCCCATTTATGGTGAAATTTTTCTCTCCCCATTTATGGGGAGGCACCACCCCATAAATGGGGAGAGGTAATTTTTAAAAACCAGTAAAACAGTTAGTTATATTTTTTGTGCTATATTGGTTTTGTGCTTTAATTGAATGTTTATTAAATTGTGAAACAGCATACGATTGCTGTTTTAATCAACTTTAAGTTTTAAAGTCAAAAAAAAAGAGGCTGTCTGAAAAGTATTAAAATTTATCATCATTTCGACTGCAATGAAGAAATCTTATATATTGGTAATTAAATACAAAGATTTTTCGATTTCGCTCAAAATGACATCCAAATTTACTTTTCAGACAGCCTCTTTTTTCTATTATTTTTATGAAAGTTAACTTCTAATAAGCCCTTTTATTATTTCCTTCATAAAAGTTGATAAAAGCATTATTTACCACTCTCATACCACCAGGAGTTGGGTAATCTCCAGTAAAATACCAATCGCCTAAATTATCTGGGCATGCTTTGTGTAAGCCTTCTATAGTTTGATAAATAACTTCAACTTCTGCGTTGATGTCGTCAGTTTTAAGCATTTGAGCAATTTTTGCAGAAATTTCTTCCGCAGAAAATGGTTTGTACACCTCTTTTACATAATTGTTAATTTCTGCATCTTCTTTGGTTTGTTGTGCTTTACATTTTTTATAAATCTCATCAATAATATGGTATTGATTGGTTTCTTTGAGTAATTCTAAAGCCGCTTTAAATGCGATAAAAGCATCAATTCTTGCCATGTCAATTCCATAACAATCTGGATAACGAATTTGAGGTGCAGAAGAAACCACTACTATTTTTTTAGGATTTAATCGATCTAAAATCTTAATAATACTTTTCTTTAAAGTAGTTCCGCGTACAATACTATCATCAATAATCACCAAGTTATCTGTAGGTTTTACAACTCCATATGTAATATCGTAAACATGTTCTACCAAATCATCGCGCGAATTATCATCGGCAATAAACGTTCTTAATTTGGCATCTTTTATAGCTATTTTTTCAAAACGAGGTCTTTCAGATAAAATTTCGGTAACTTTTTCTTTTGATAATTTATAACCTCCTTCTAAAATTTTGGCTGTTTTTTGTTGATTTAATAAATCTTCTGCAGCTTCTGTCATTCCATAAAAAGAGGTTTCTGCTGTGTTTGGGATAAAAGAAAATACAGAGTTGGAAATATCAGAATCTATTGATTTTAAAATTTGAGGAAACACGTATTTTCCTAAGTTTTTACGTTCTTCATAAATGCTGGCATCACTTCCTCTCGAAAAATAAATACGTTCAAAAGAACAAGCTTTATTTATTCTAGGTTCTTTTATTTTTTTGATAGATGTTTTACCACTTTTTTTAATGATTAATGCATGGCCTCTTTCTAATTCTTGCACTTTATCAATCTTAATATTAAAAACAGTTTGAATTACGGGTCTTTCTGATGCTACAACTACCACTTCTTCATCTTCATAGAAATACGTAGGTCTTATTCCATTTGGGTCGCGTAAAACAAATGCATCTCCATGGCCCACCAAACCAGCCATAGCATAACCACCATCCCAATTTCTAGAAGAGCGTTTTAATACTTTTTTAAGGCTTAAATGTTTTTCTATGTAAGGTGATGCATCTCTTTTGTTAAACCCTTTTTTCTTAGCTTGTTGATAGAGTTTAGCAACTTCATCTTCTAAAAAGTGCCCAATTTTTTCCATAACAGTTACAGTGTCTGTAAACTCTTTTGGATGTTGCCCTAACTCTATTAATTCTTGTAAAATTTGATTGGAGTTGGTCATATTAAAATTACCAGCTACAATTAAGTTTTTGTGTTTCCAGTTGCTTTGGCGTAAAAATGGATGCACACTTTCAATAGAATTTTTTCCAAAAGTTCCATAACGAACGTGACCTAAAAATAAATTACCTATATAAGGCATATTTTCTACTTGCCACTTTACGTCTTCTTTTTTAGTAGGGTTTTGTTTAAAAACACCATTAATTCTGTCGTTAATTTGTGCAAATACATCTTGTATAGGTTGCGATTTGTTAGATCTAACTCTACTTACGTATCTGGTGCCTGGCTCAACATCAAATTTTATACTTGCAAAACCAGCACCATCTTGCCCACGATTGTGTTGCTTTTCCATTAACAAATACATTTTATTGATTCCGTAAAAGGCAGAACCGTATTTGTTTTTATAAAACTCTAAAGGTTTTTTTAGTCTTACTAATGCAATTCCGCATTCGTGTTTTATTGCGTCACTCATTTAATTGTATGTTATCGTTGTGTTTATCAAATAAAAAACCGCGTGTTTAGACGCGGTTTTTTATTTATGATAATTTTATATCAAATTGTGTTAATTCTTTAAAAGCGTGTAAACGCCTTTCTACTTCAGGTTTTTTTAAATCTTGCATTCGTTCTGTGCCAAATTTTTCTACACAAAAAGAAGCTAAGTTAGAGCCGTAAATGATAGCGTTTTTCATATTCTCAAAAGAAATATTTTCTGTTTTTGCCAAATAACCACAAAAACCACCTGCAAAAGTATCTCCAGCCCCTGTTGGATCAAAAACCTCTGCTAAAGGTAAAGCTGGGGCAAAAAACATTTTACCTTCATTAAACAACAAAGCGCCATGTTCTCCTTTTTTTATAACCACATATTTTGGTCCCATCTTGTGAATTTTCTTAGCAGCATTTACCAAAGAATATTCTCCAGAAAGTTGGCGGGCTTCTTCATCATTAATAGTAATAACATCTACTCTTTTTAAAACGGTATGCAAATCATCAAGAGCAATATCCATCCAAAAATTCATGGTATCTAAAACAATCAATTTTGGTTTTTCTTGCATTTGGTCTAGTACAGATGCTTGCACTAAAGGGTGTAAATTTCCCAACATTACAATATCAGCATCTTTAAAAGATTCAGGTACAACTGGTTGAAAATTTTCTAAAACATTTAATTCTGTGATTAATGTATCACGAGAATTCATATCATTATGATATTTTCCACTCCAGAAAAAAGTTTTGCCTTCTTTTATAATTTCAATTCCATCAGTATTAATTCCTTTAGAATTCATCATTTTTAAATATGAATCTGGAAAATCTCCTCCAACAACAGAAACAACCCCAGTTTCTATACCAAACTGACTTGCTGCTAAGCCTACAAAGGTTCCTGAACCACCTAAAATTTTATCGGTTTTACCAAAAGGGGTTTCAATGGCATCAAATGCTACAGTACCAACTGCTAATAATTTACTCATAAAATCTGTTATAGCCTTCCTCTTAAAGAAAGAATTAAAATTGTGTTATAATTTAAGTTGATAACACATTGTTAATATTTATTTTCTTATCAAAATATATGGCTTTTAATGCCTAATTTTGTATATTGAATGAAGCCACAAAAATAAGTTTTAAAAATGACTATCAAAGAAATACAAGAAGAAATTATTGACGAGTTTTCTATGTTTGATGATTGGATGGAACGTTACGAATACATCATTGAGTTAGGAAAGTCTTTGCCAATAATTGATGATGCGTACAAATTAGATGAAAATTTAATAAAAGGTTGCCAATCTAAAGTTTGGTTGTATTCTGAGTTAGAAAACGACACGATAAAGTATACAGCAGATAGTGATGCTATTTTAACTAAAGGTATTGTAGCTTTATTATTACGTGTTTTTTCTGGACAAAAACCAAGCGATATTTTAAGTGCAGAAACTAATTTTATAGACGAAATTGGTTTAAAAGAACACTTATCGCCAACCAGAGCAAATGGTTTAGTGTCTATGGTAAAACAAATAAAAATGTACGCTATTGCGCAACAAACAAAATTATAGGATTAAGATGACAGATAAAGAATTAGAAGAAATAGGAGATAAAATTATAAGAGTTTTAAAAACAATTTATGATCCAGAAATTCCTGTAGATATATACGAGTTGGGTTTAATTTACGATGTTTTTGTTTCTGATGAAAATAATGCAAAAATTTTAATGACCTTAACATCGCCAAACTGCCCTGTTGCAGAAACATTACCTGTAGAGGTAGAAGATAAGGTAAAAACCTTAAAAGATATTAACGAGTGTGAAGTAGAAATTACTTTCGATCCTACTTGGACTCAAGAAATGATGAGTGAAGAAGCAAAACTAGAATTGGGAATGTTATAAAGCCCCTGTTTCTCCAAAGAGGGAACACAATGGAATTAAAAAATGAAAAAACTAGATAAACCACAATCTGCTGGCGCTCCTCTAGAGGAGTTGCAGGAGGTCATAATAAATAGAGTTGCCAACAGTAAATTAAAAACTTTTGATTTAGAGGAAATTTATCCTGATGGAGAAAGAGTAGTATTTGATATTAAAGACTGGTTGTTTCAAGAAATGATTCTTAAAGAAAAAGACTTTAGGGCTTCTGTAAAAAATCACGATTGGTCTCAATACAAAAATACATTTGTAGCAGTAACTTGTTCTGTTGATGCAGTTATTCCTTCTTGGGCATTTATGTTAGCAACATCAGAAATTATGCCTTATGCAAAAAAAGTAGTGGTTGGAGATTTAAATTTGTTAGAAACGGTTATTTACCAAGAGTTAATTTCTTTTTTAGATTTTAAAGCATTTGTTGATGCACCAGTAATTATAAAAGGTTGTGCAGATAAACCAATTCCAGATTCTGCATTCGCTTTTTTAATAGAAAAGTTACAGCCAGTAGCCAAATCTATTTTATTTGGTGAAGCCTGCTCTACAGTACCACTGTATAAATCTAGAAAATAATTTTGTTTTTTAATATATAAACTTATTTTTGTATTTTAAAAGTTATTTGTGAAAAAGTTATTACTGTTTTTCTTACTACTGTTTTCTTTTACCACTTTTTCTCAAAAGAAAAAAAAAGAAAATACTCCACAACCAAAATGGAAAATTAAAGGAAGGTTTGCATTTATCTTCAACCAATCTTCATTTTCCAATTGGGCTTCTGGGGGTGAAAATACTGTTGCAGGAAACTTTAATGTAAATTACGACTTTAATTACAAAAAAAAGCCCATTAACTGGGATACCAGATTAATTACAGGTTACGGTTTAAGTCATTTAAGTGAAAAAGGATTAAGAAAAACCGACGATCGTTTCGAATTAAATTCTGTTTTAGGTATCAAAACAACAACATATTGGTTTTTTTCTTTTATTGGTAACTTTAAAACCCAATATACAGAAGGATTTAACTACAAAAAAGAACCCAAAGAAACAGTATCAGATTTTTTGTCACCAGCCTATTTAACCTTTGGGCCTGGTATGTTATGGAAAAAGTCAGATAATTTAAATGTAAATATTGCTCCAGCTACTGCAAGATATACGTTTGTAAATGATGAGTTTTCAGGTCAATTTGGTGTTGATGAAGGAAGAAATACAGCCTTTAGTTTAGGATTTAACCTTTCAGGATATTACAAATTTAACCTGATGCAGAACATTCAAATGGAAAATATTCTAACACTTTATTCAGATTACTTGGCTAATGTTGGTAACGTAGATACTGATTACCAGACAAATATTCGTTTTAAGGTGAATAAATCTATCAAAATGTTGATGACTTTTCAAACTATTATAGATGATAATGCATCAAGTAGAATTCAATTCAGACAACTTTTCGGCTTGGGAGTTAATTATAATTTCCACGATAAAGTGACTTACTAACATTTTTATTGTCTAAAGGATAAAAGTGTATTTTTACACGTTGAATTAAAATAGACAAAAATGAAAAAATTATCAATTTTACTAGTATTAGTAGGGATTAGCTTTTCTATAAATGCGCAAACCGCTGAAGAGCTAAAAAAAGAAATAGCACCTAAAAAAGCACAGATTTCAAAATTACAAGGAGAAGTTAAAGCTTTGCAATCTAAAATTGACGCACTACCAGGATGGAGAAAAGGAGCATTTGGTACCATTGGGGCTAGTTTGTCTGGTTTTAACAATTGGTATGCTAGAAATGCGCCGAATGCAAATGCAGGCAATATCGGAATCACCATAAACGGTTTCGCAAATCTTATTGAAAAAGATTTTTTCTGGAGAAACTCTGGAACCATTAATTTAGGGTGGGTTAAATTAGATGATAAATCTATTGATGGTGATGAAGACTTTGATACGGCTACAGATGTTTTTACCATTTCTTCTTTATATGGTAAGCGATTTAATAAAAAATGGGCGCTTTCTGCATTGGGTGAATACAGAACAACAATCATAGATAATTTTAATAACCCTGGGTATTTAGATTTAGGTGCAGGTGTAACTTGGACACCCACAAGCCACCTAGTAGTGGTAATGCATCCAGGAAACTACAATTTTGTATTTAGTAGCGGAGAAACTGTTTTCGAATCTTCTTTAGGTGCTAAAGTAGTAGCAGATTATACCAACAAATACAAAGGTTTAAGTGTAAAATCTAATTTATCGATATTTCAAAGCTATGATAGTGGAGATTTATCTAACTGGACATGGACCAACTCATTTGGATACACCCTTTGGAAAGGTATTGGTTTAGGGCTTGAAGTGGGTTTAAGAAACAATAAGCAAGAAGCTTTAAATAATGCAAGAGTAGATAATCCAGCAGAAACTTTTGCAACTGTAGATAACAAACTACAAAGTTATTGGTTATTTGGTTTAAGCTACGCTTTTTAAATTAATTAAAAAATAATAAGGCTGTCTGAAAAGTATTACAACTTGTTATTTTGGCTGTAATGTAAAAATTTGATTTTATTGATAAGTAAATTACGTTTTTTTACTTCACTCAGAATAACTTATAAATCTACTTTTTAGACTGTCTTTTATTCATTTAAACTTTAAAATTACCAGTAAATAAAGTAAAATTTAAGAATTAAATTATTACCACTTTTTTTAGTAAGATCTTAGAATTTATACAGTATAATTAATTATTTTTACAACTTAAATTTCTGTGGATGACATTATTAATTATTTACGCAACTATTTCTATTTTCTTTTCATTTTTATGCTCCATTCTAGAAGCAGTTTTATTAAGTATTACTCCAACTTTTATCAACTTAAAAAAAAGTGAAGGAGAAAAATATGCAGACGAATTAGAGGTTTTAAAAAAGGATGTAGACAAACCTTTAATTGCAATTTTAACAATAAATACCATAGCACACACAGTAGGTGCTATTTTAGTGGGGGTGCAAGCAAAAGTAGCTTATGCAGAAATGTATGGCACAACTACAAGAAATGTTTTAGGATTTCAATTTACTGAGGAAGTAATGGTAGGCGTTGTTTCTACAATTATGACTATTTTAATTTTGGTAGCTTCCGAAATTATACCAAAAACAATTGGGGCAACTTACTGGAAAAACTTAGCAAACTTTACCTCAAAAGCCTTAAAAGTGATGATTTTTCCACTTAAATATACAGGTATTTTGTGGATTTTACAGTTAACCACAAAATTAATTGGAGGAAAAGGACATGGTAGTATTTTAAGTAGAGAAGGTTTTTTGGTGATGACAGAAATGGCTGAAAAAGATGGTGTTTTTCAGAAAAATGAAAGTAAAGTGATTAGAAATATGTTGGGTTTTAAAGAAATAAAAGTCAATGATGTAATGACGCCAAGAACGGTTTTAGCAACTGCAGATGAAAGAGAAACTATTCAGTCGTTTTATGATAGTCATAAAAAGTTACGTTTTTCTAGAATTCCTGTTTTTAAAGAAAATCCAGATGAAATTACTGGCTACTTTTTAAAAGATAGCTTGCTAGAAGCTATTATTAATGGAAAAGGAGAGGAGTCTTTATCAACGATTCGTAGAGATATTTTAATAACCAATAGAGATTTATCCATACCAGATTTATTTGATAAACTAATTAAAGAAAGAGAGCATATTGCTTTAGTGGTAGACGAATATGGTTCTGTAAGTGGTTTGGTATCTCAAGAAGATGTTATCGAAACTTTATTAGGTTTAGAAATTATGGACGAAACCGATAATGTTGCAGACTTACAAGCCTTAGCCAGAAAATCTTGGGAAACACGTGCCAAAAGAATGGGTATTATTGAGGATTCTAAAGAAGAGTAAAAAAAATTTAATTTATATAATTCAGACCTCACAGGCTTTAAAACCAGTGAGGTCTTTTTGATGAAAAAATTCGTGAATTCGTGGTTAAAAATCAAACTTCAAAAATAGCATCACTAGTAAACCCATAGTTCTTACAATTTTTGGGAGCTTGTTTGGTATTTAAACCAGTAAATAAGCTAAATGCTGGTAAAATCAACTGATTAGCTGTTACCTGATAACAAGGCAGTTTAATGCGTTGTTTTCCTATCCCTTTTAGTAAAACACCAGGATGCGTATGCCCAGAAATCGTGAAACAATTTTTCCTTAATGCTACAATATCGTGTACAAAAAGTAAACGCTCAATTTTTAAAGAAGGTTGATAAACATCAATATTAAAATCATCATAAATAGATTGTTTTAATCGGTCATGATTTCCTTTGATGAGTACTAGTTTTAAATCTTTAAAATTAGATAGCCAACGTTTAAATTCATCCAAATCTTTGTTGTATTCAGCATGAAACAAATCGCCAACAATAATGATTTTTTGGGTATTAAAATGATGAATTAATTGCGCTAATCTATCCAAATCTTTAGCTAAGATTGATGAAGGAATTGGAATACCACTTTTTTGAAAATGGGCAGATTTACCAATATGCAAATCACTTAAAATTAAGCTATTTTGTTTTTCCCAATATAAGACTCTCTGGTTTGTTATTTCTAAAGTTTCATTTGAACAAACTATTTTTTTTGTAACTATTTTCAATTTCTTTATCATTTTAAAGCTTGTTTTTGAATACGTTGAATGCGTTTGCTCAATTCTTCATTGCTCATTGTGCCTCGTAAACTGTCTACTTTTAATGGAAAACTTAAAGGTGTAAAATCTTTGGCTCTTTTTAAAATAATGTTACTTTCGGAAATACGTTGAAACGCTTTTTGCAAACGTACTTTTTCCAACTCATAATCAAAAACTTCGTTATACGCTTGTTTTAATAATAAATTACTAGGTTCGTGATCGTTTAAGACTCTAAAAATCAATCCAGATGAAGATTGTAAACTTTTATTTGTTTTTTTATTTCCTGGTTGACTTTGTATTACCAAACCAGCAATTACAGCAATATCTCTAAATTTTCTTGAAGCCATTTCACTTGCATTGATACTAGCAGTAATATCTTGTATTAAGTTTTCTTTCGATAAAATTTGGGCAATATTGTATTCATTCAATGGAATCTCTTGATCACTTAACAACTCAAAACCATAATCATTTTGTGCAATAGTAAACGTTAAAGGTGTTATTTTACTAATTCTGTAAGCGATTAAACTTGCCATAATTTCGTGCACCAATCTCCCCTCAAAAGGATACATAAATAAATGAAAGCCATCTCTAGTTTGTATCAATTCTGCTAAAAACTCATTGTGTTTTGGTATGTGAGATTTTTCTTCTTGTCGTTTTAATAATGGATGTAAAAAGTTCAATTCTTTTTCTTTCTTTTTAGCAGTAATGGCATCACTTAATTTCAAGCGTAAAAAATGGGTTAAGTAAGAGGTTAAAGGCAAACGACCTCCCAACCAACTTGGTGTGATGGCTTTTTTAGACTTGCTTCTTTTTACCAAAACAGTCATATCTTTTATTTGTTGCATTTCTACAACTTTACCACCAATTACAAAAGCTTCTCCTTTTTTGAGTTTAGAGATAAAAAACTCTTCTACCATTCCTATATATCCACCAGAAAAATATTTTACATAGAGCATTACTTCTCCCACAATTACGCCAATATTCATTCTGTGCATCATTGCAATTCTTCTACTTTTTACACGATAATATTCATCATCATCTAAAATTACTTTATGGAATTCTTCATAAGCCTTTAGTGTGTTTCCTCCTTGTGTGATAAAATGGAGGCACCAATCAAATTCTTTTTTGGTAATGTACTGAAAAGCGTGTATTTCTTGAATCAATTCAAAAGTTTCATCAGCCTTAAAACCTTCGCCAACGGCTAATGTGACTAAAAATTGCACCAAAATATCGTAGGTCAATACATAAGGATATCGAGCTTCAATTTCGTTTTGTTTTACAGCTTCTTTCACAGCAGCAACTTCAATTAATTGTAATGAGTGCGTAGGCACTGCATACATTTTTGAAGTTTCGAAAGGCGAGTGCCCACTTCTTCCTGCTCGTTGTAAAAAGCGTGCAATTCCTTTAGCAGAACCGATTTGAATTACACAATCTACAGGTTTAAAATCGACTCCTAAATCTAAAGAAGAGGTACAAACTACCGCTTTTAAAATGCCTTCAGAAATGGCATCTTCTATAAAATTACGTTGCTTTTTATCTATAGAACCATGATGAATGGCAATTTGACCAATTAAATCTGGTGCTTCTTCAATAATAATTTGATACCACAATTCACTTTGATTTCTTGTGTTGGTAAAGATTAAAGTAGTGTTATTTTCATAAATAATAGGGATAATTTTAGAACTCATTTTCTTCCCTAAATGCCCTGCCCAAGACAACTCTTCTACTTCATCTGGCAATACAGGAATAATCTCAATTTTCTTTTTTTCTTTGGCTTTAATCATGGTGGTTTTAACTCCCTCATAAGGAATTAAAACTTCTTTGGCTTCTTTAAGGTTTCCTATGGTTGCTGTAATTCCCCAAATTCTTAATTTTGGTGATAAACTCCGAATTCTTGCAATTGCCAATTCAACCAAAACACCTCTTTTAGAGCCTAATAATTCGTGCCATTCATCTACAGCAATACAATTGACAGTTGCAAACCAACGTGAGTTCTTTTTTTGAGAAAACAATAAATGCAGAGTTTCTGGAGTGGTTAATAACACATCAGGCATTAAACGTTCTTGTTTTCTGCGGATGTTGGTAGGTGTATCTCCATTTCTAACAGCCACTTCCCAATCTAAACCAACTTCTTCAACAACAGCATTCATTGCTTTTGCCAAATCTTTTGCCAATGAACGTAAAGGGCTAATCCAAATGAGTTTTAACCCTTTTTTATGTTTTTCAGGGTGATTTAAATAGTTAATAACCACTGCCAAAAACACTGAGAATGTTTTTCCAAAACCTGTTGGTGCCACAACCATTCCACTATAATTATTGTGGTAACGTTCCCAAGTTTGTGCTTGAAAACTAAAAGGAGAGTGTCCTTTTTCTTCCATCCAATTTTGGATGATTTCATAGCCTTGGGATTGTTTGAAGTTGCTCACTTATAATTGTTAATTGATGTTTTTTATCCTTTTTTATAAAATCAATAAAGTAATTTTGTTACAATCAGAAATCTCTATAAAAAAAGATAACTTTATTAAAGTACAAATTTACGGTCTAACAACATCAATATAAAATTCTTTTTGATTGATATTTTATAAATCTGTAAACTAATTTAAATATTTATTTTGCCTTGTGCTTACTACAACTTTATAATAGCGTTAAATTATATTGATAAGAATTTGAATGTAAAAAGGGATAAAACAAAAAAAGCAACCCAATTTTGGGAAGCTTTCCATTGGTTAACAAAACCAGACACTTTTATACGAAAGTGACAAAACAACACAACTGTTATCACTCTAACAAAAAGTGATATGCAAAGATACATTCTTTTTGGTTATCTTAAAATAATTATCTCTTTTTTTACATTTTTCTGAATTGTGTATTTGCGCATTCATTGTATCTTTGCAAACTTTATAAAACATCAGAAATTTAACAGCAAATGCAATTATCAGAACAAGAAGTTGTACGTAGAGAAAAGTTAGCAAAATTAAGAGAGATGGGGATCAACCCTTATCCTGCAGATCTATTTCCTTTAAACTCAAATTCAAAAGAAATTAAAGAAAATTTTGCTGAAGAAAAACAGGTAACCATTGCTGGTCGTTTAATGTCTAGAAGAATACAAGGTAAAGCTTCTTTTGCAGAGTTACAAGATGGCGAAGGTAGAATTCAAGTGTATTTTAATCGTGATGAAATTTGTACTGGTGAAGATAAAACTTTATACAATGATGTGTATAAAAAATTACTAGATATTGGTGATTTTATAGGGATAGAAGGTAGTTTGTTTACCACTAAAGTTGGTGAAAAAACGGTAATGGTTAAAGATTTTAAATTGCTTTCTAAAGCTTTAAAACCATTGCCATTACCAAAAGTTGATGCTGAAGGAAATACCTATGACGCGTTTAACGACCCAGAAATGCGTTACAGACAACGTTATGCAGATTTAGTGGTAAATCCGCATGTAAAAGAAGTCTTTATTAAAAGAACCAAATTATTTAATGCCATGCGTTCTTTTTTTAATAATGCTGGTTATTTTGAAGTTGAAACACCGGTTTTACAACCAATTCCTGGTGGTGCAGCAGCAAGACCATTTATTACACATCACAATTCTTTAGACATTCCTTTGTATATGAGAATTGCCAACGAATTGTATTTAAAACGTTTGATTGTTGGTGGATTTGATGGTGTATATGAGTTTTCTAAAAACTTTAGAAATGAAGGTATGGATAGAACGCATAATCCTGAATTTACAGCCATGGAAATCTATGTTTCTTACAAAGATTACAACTGGATGATGGATTTCTGTGAGCAATTACTAGAACATTGTGCCATTGCTGTAAACGGAACTTCTGAAGCTACTTTTGGCGAACATCATATCAATTTTAAAGCGCCTTATAAAAGAATTACCATGCGCGATTCTATCCTAGAATTTACAGGTTTTGATATTTATAATAAAACTGAAGCTGAAATTCGTGAAGCTGCAAAAGGAATGAACATTGAGGTTGATGAAACCATGGGGAAAGGAAAATTAATTGATGAAATTTTCGGAGAAAAATGTGAAGGAAACTACATTCAGCCAACATTTATTACAGATTATCCTAAAGAAATGTCTCCACTTTGTAAAGAACACAGAACTAACCCAGAATTAACAGAGCGTTTTGAGTTGATGGTTTGTGGTAAAGAAATTGCAAATGCATATTCTGAATTGAACGACCCAATTGATCAACGTGAGCGTTTTGAACATCAATTAAAATTAGCGGCAAAAGGAGATGATGAAGCAACCGAATTTATAGATCAAGATTTTTTACGTGCTTTAGAATATGGTATGCCTCCTACTTCTGGAATGGGAATTGGAATGGACAGATTAATTATGTTCTTAACCAATAATCAATCCATACAAGAAGTGTTATTCTTTCCGCAAATGAGGCCAGAGAAAAAAGCACCTGCTGTAGAATTGAATGATGAAGAAAAAGCGGTTTTAGAAATTATCACTAAAGCAGAAAAAATCGAGTTGGTTACTTTAAAAACACAATCTGGTTTATCTAACAAAAAATGGGACAAAACCATTAAAGGTTTAACAAAAAAAGAAGTTGCTAAGGTTTCTAAAACAGACGAAGGTTTGTTTGTAGAAATTGTATAACAAAATTATTGTTCTGAACTTATTTTAGAATTTTATAAAATATTTTAAAGGAATTGTAGCAATGCAATTCCTTTTTTTATTCCATAATTTTCTAATAGTTTTGATAAAACAAAAATTAACCAATGGATAATTATCAAAAAATAATCGAAGGCATTTATACTGATGTTAAAAATATCGAAGATTCAGGAAAAGTTGCCAGTTATATCCCAGAATTGGGCAACATTTCTCCAGATAATTTTGGCATTCATATTACTACTATTGATAAAAATTCTTTCGGAATTGGAAATTCTGACACTAAATTTTCTATACAAAGTGTTTCAAAAATTTTAACCTTAACACTGGCTTATAAATTAGAAGGCGAAAAACTTTGGGAACGTGTAGATGTAGAACCTTCTGGAAATCCGTTTAATTCTTTATTACAATTAGAAGCAGATTTAGGGAAACCAAGAAACCCGTTTATCAATGCAGGAGCAATTGTAGTGTGTGATGTTTTAATAAGTCATTTACAAAACCCGAAAGAAGATTTTTTAATGTTTTGCAAAGATATTTCTAATAACCCTAATTTAAGTTACAACAATAAAGTAGCTCAATCAGAAAAAATTACGGGTTTTAGAAATATTGCTTTATGTAATTTTATAAAATCTTTTGGTAATATTAAAAATAATATTGAGGATGTATTAGATTTTTACTTTTATACGTGTTCTATCGAAATGAGTTGTAAAGAGCTTTCAGAAATCTTTCTTTATTTAGCTGATGATGATTTTATCACTACAAAAGGAAATACTGTACTTACAGAAAGTCAGGCAAAAAGAATCAATGCAATTTTACTTACATGTGGTTTTTATGATGAATCTGGTGAGTTTGCTTTTCGAGTTGGCTTACCTGGTAAGAGTGGGGTAGGAGGTGGTATAGTTGCCATTCATCCTGATGAATTTTGTATTGCTGTTTGGAGTCCTAAATTGAATAAAAAAGGAAATTCTTACAAGGGGATGTTGTTTTTAGAACAATTTACCTCAGAAACGGCTTCTTCTATTTTTTAAATCTATCAGTACTAGCAGATAAAAAGAAAAAAATGGATCTTACTAAAACTACCTTTAAAAACCTTTTTTTATATTTGGTAATATGAATTGCAAAAACTGCCAACATCCTTTATCTGAAAAAGCACATTTTTGCGAAAATTGTGGTGCTAAGGTAATTAAAGATAGAATTACTTTTAAAGCTTTGCTTGTGGATGTTTTTATTAATGTGTTTGGAATTGATAGTAAATTCTTTTTAACATTAAGAATGGCTGCCAGAAAACCTCATGTTCTTGTAAGTGATGTGATAGGAGGTGTTAGAAAACGATACATGAATCCATTTGCTTTTTTAGCTGTGGGCGCTGCTATATCTTTATTAGTGTTTAATTATTTTTCTGATGATTTTAAAGCTGTAAATAGCGAAATTAATTCGTCTCAAGTTGAGGAGTACAAAAAGAAGGCAAATTTGGACATTGCCTCTATAAAAGGTTTATCTGAAAAAGAAAAACAAAAGTTAGAAATTGAAAAGAAAACAGCTCAATTTCAACTAAAATTTTTAGACGGTATGATGAACTTTATGCTGCAATATTACAATTTACTGGCCTTTGCTTTCGTTTTTATCTATGCAGTTTTAAGTAAATGGACCTATTGGAAACCACATAATTTTGGAGAACATATTGTTATAAATGCTTATTTTTTTGGCTTTACAACGTATTTGTCACTGATACTTTTTTTCTTTTCCATGCTTGTACATCCATCAATTTACATGTACAGTATTTTAATATACATCATTTATTATATGTTTGCATTCGGAAAAATATATGATCTCTCTGTTTGGAAAAATACATTAAAACTATTTCGTTTTCTTCTTGGGCTAATTGTTCTTTTTTTGTCAGTTATTATTATTGGAATCATAGTAGGAGTAATTTTAGGTCTTTTAGGATATATAAAAGTTTAAATTAACCTTATAAGTACACATTTTTTTAAGGCAAAAATTTGATGTATTGCAGTTATTTGAGCTATTTTTATCAAATTAAACAAAAAGAGACTGTCAAAAAAATATTAGAATTTGTCATTTAGAGTATAATGGAGAAATCTTATTTATTGATAATAAAATAGATTTTCAACTTCGCTCAAAATGGCATTTACCTCTACTTTTCAGACAGCCTCTTTGATATTTTGTTTAGAATAATCCTTATCCTAAATAGGTCATTAAAATTTTACTTCTAGAAGTATGCTTTAATCTACGTATTGCTTTTTCTTTAATTTGACGAACACGCTCGCGAGTTAAATCAAAAGTTTCACCAATTTCTTCTAATGTCATTGGTTGGTGTTCACCCAAACCAAAGTATAATTTTACAACATCAGCTTCTCTTGGTGTAAGTGTTTCTAGTGCTCTGTTGATTTCAATTCTTAATGATTCGTGTAATAAAACACGATCAGGATTTGGAGATTCTCCAGAGTTTAACACATCGTATAAATTAGAATCTTCACCTTCTATTAAAGGGGCGTCCATAGATACGTGACGTCCAGAATTTTTCATAGATTCTTTAACGTCATTAACAGTCATGTCTAATTTCTTAGCAATTTCTTCTGCAGAAGGCGGACGCTCGTTTTCTTGTTCTAAGAAAGCGTACATTTTGTTAATTTTATTTATAGAACCAATTTTGTTTAAAGGTAAACGTACAATACGAGATTGCTCTGCTAAGGCTTGTAAAATCGATTGGCGAATCCACCAAACCGCATAAGAGATAAATTTAAAACCACGTGTTTCATCAAAACGTTTAGCTGCTTTAATCAATCCTAAATTTCCTTCGTTAATTAAGTCTGGTAATGTTAATCCTTGGTTTTGGTATTGCTTTGCAACAGATACTACAAAACGTAAATTGGCTTTCGTTAATTTTTCTAATGCTCTTTGATCACCTGCTTTAATAAGCTGCGCTAATTCTACTTCTTCATCAGCTGTAATTAAGTCTACTTTACCAATTTCTTGTAAGTACTTGTCTAACGACGCAGTTTCTCTATTCGTAACCTGCTTTGTAATTTTAAGTTGTCTCATCTAATTCTCTATGACTTTTTAAAGGATTAATGTATTGCTACAATTTATTATACGTAACAATTAATGTAAATGTTACAAAAAGTTTACCTTTTTTTTAAAGAGATAATATGCTCGGTTAACGTTTAAGTTATACAAATCAGCTTTTTTTTAAAGTAAATGGGTTAAAAATTTTCTTTTTTTACATTCTAACTTTAATAGATATTGAAAAATACTATGCTAAATACATTAACAGACGAAGAGCTAATTTATAAAATTGTAACAACGCGCAACTCAAAATTGTTTGCGATATTGTATAATCGATATGCTAAAATTGTTTACAATAGGTGTTATGGTTTTTCTAAAAACACACAAGAAGCAGAAGATTTAACTCACGATGTTTTTGTACGCTTATTCTTAAAGTTGAATACATTTAAGGGTAAAGCAAAATTTTCTACCTGGTTGTATTCTTTTACGTATAATTTTTGTGTGAATTATGTGCAGAGAGATAAGCATAAAAAGAGAGAAAAAGTTACTGTAACTACAGATTTGATTAGGCAACATGATTGCTTTGAAGAAGCAGAAGATACAAACTTACTTGAGTTAAAATCAGAGAAACTTATTAAAGCTTTAGATTTAATAAACCCTAAAGATAAAATGATTTTGTTAATGAAATATCAAGACGATACAAGTATCAAAGAAATTAAAGATGTTTTAGCGATTGGCGAAAGTGCTGCAAAAATGAGAATTAAAAGGGCAAAGCAAAAAGTGGCAAGCATTTACGCAGAATTATAATTTTTGGTTGTTTTAAAAAGTTTTTAGCATTAGTTTTTAGATTAGGAGGCGTATAGACTTTAATTTATTTGAACCAAAATCGTTTTGTTTAAAGTGTTTTTTGCAATTGAAAACTGTCTATATGCAATAGATTAGTTATATCGTTTAACCTATTTCAATTTAGTTAATGGTATTAAATTCGATTTTTGATATTTTTTGATAGGAATAGATTTGATTTCTAGCAAAATATCTATTATATTTGTGTCGTTTTTTTAGGGTTTGATTAAAATTACTTAATTTACTCTAATACAAACTATTATCATTTTAAAAAAATAACTTTACTGCTTAAATTATATTGAAGTGTTAGAAGCACTTAAAATCTGATAGAAAGTTGGGGGACTATCTATCATTAGTGAGTTAAATCACAAAAAAAGAGACCGTTTTTACGGTCTCTTTACTTTTAATTTAAATGCTAAAAATCACCTTGAAGTTAACCAAGGGATTGAGTCAAAAAGTTGTATACATACATATTTATGTTAAACCGAATAAAAAATCTATATTTATTTTAAGAAATCCGAGTAAATCAAATGAATAAGTTACCTTTAATTTTAATTTTTATTCTTGGCATAATGCAGCTTAATAATCAAATAATTTTTAATTTTTCTAAAGATGCTGATCTCTCTTTATGGAGGGTTGTAGATGATGTTGTTATGGGAGGTATTTCTCGTGGAAATATTAAAATCGATTCCAATGGAAATGGGGTGTATTTCGGAAAAGTTTCTTTAGAAAATAATGGCGGTTTTTCTTCATTGAGGTATCGTTTTAATCAGATAAATGTTTCTAAATTTTCTAAAGTGATATTAAGAATAAAAGGTGATGGAAAAAATTATCAATTTAGAATAAAAGACAAGCTTGCAAATTCTTATTCTTACATCAAAGTTTTTGAAACTTCAGGAGAATGGGAACGAATTGAAGTAAATTTAGCAGAGATGTATCCTGCATTTAGAGGAAGAAAATTAGATATCCCAAATTTTTCTTCGGATGTTATCGATGAAATAGCTCTGCTAATTGGGAATAAAAAAGAGCAAAATTTTCAGTTAGAAATTGATAAGATTTATCTTGAATAATTTCATATCAACAAAACTACCTTTTTTTGTATCTTTCCAACATTGTTAATATCATATATGGAAGAAGACATTCACAAAAACAATATTCAGCCAACTGAAAAACCTGAAAACGATTCAGAAAGCTCAAAACAAAATGTTCAGAAAGATGCTTTAGGTCTTTTTGAAAGTATTAAAAAGTTTTTAATCGAACTTTTTGATTTTAGACACGATACAGATCACGAAGCTACTATAGAAGCCATAAAAGCAGATATTCCTTTTAAAGGGGCAACAGCATGGATTCTTATTTTTGCAGTCTTTGTGGCTTCTATAGGTTTAAATGCAGATTCTACAGCAGTTGTAATTGGAGCCATGTTGATATCACCATTAATGGGGCCAATTTTAGGAATTGGAATGTCTTTTGCCTTAAATGATATCATCACCTTTAAAAAGTCGTTAATTAATTTAGGAACGATGATTGGGCTGAGTTTATTTGCCTCTTTCTTATTCTTTTATTTTTTTCCATTAAGTGAAGATAATTCTGAACTTTTAGGGAGAGTAAGTCCAGATATTCGCGATGTTTTAATTGCTTTTTTTGGTGGATTAGCGTTAATGGTAGCCAGAACAAAAAAAGGTACAATTGCCTCAGTAATTTTTGGTGTTGCCATTGCAACAGCCTTAATGCCTCCTTTATGTACAGCTGGTTATGGTTTGGCAAAAGGTAATTTTGCTTACTTTTTTGGTGCGATGTATTTGTTTACGATCAACACCATTTTTATTGCTTTAGCTACTTTTTTAGTGTTAAAGTTATTGCGTTTTCCAATGCACAAATACGCAAACGCAGCAAAAAGAAAACGTTATGCAACTATTGCAACAGTAGTAGGTTTTGCAGTAATGATTCCTGCAATTTTTACCTTTATTAAAGTTTTTAACGAAAGTCAGATAGATTTACAGGTTACTAATTTTATCAATAGCGAAATAAAAGAAATCGAAAGTTTTCAATTAATTGGAGATCCTGAAGTTGATATAGCAAAAAAAGAAATAAAATTGAGTTTCTTTAACGAGGTTACTGATGGAGAACGCAACTTATTAAGCAACCAATTAAAAAATCAACAATACCATAAAATAAAAGATTTTCAGCTAAAAATTAAAGGTAGCGATACCAAAAGTTTTGAGTTAATTACAACCGCTTATAAAGAGAAAAGAGAAGAGTTGCAGCAAAGTAAAAATATTATTGCTGGTTTACAAAAGCAAATTGCAGAATTACAACAGACAATTTCTACATTAAATAATAGAATTGAACAAGATGCTTTAAACAAAAATCAAAATGTAATTACTTTTAGCACTATTGCTAAAGATGCAAAAATTAGGTATTCTGATATTGAATCTATTGGTTTTGCAAATGTTTTGTCCTCTAAAGATTTTATAAAAGTAGATACCATTCCTGTTGCTACAATTAAATGGAATGTAAGTTTAACAGACAGCATCATATCACCTAAAGAAAAAGAATTAAGAGATTGGTTGCAAAAAGAAATGAAATTAGATACGTTGTTTATTAAAAGAGAAAAATAAACTTATTTGTAGCGTTCAATTTCTACATTCTGATTGAATAAATATACCTTTTTGTTGTGCATATTTAAGCATTCTATTCTTGTTCTTCGTTTATTTCCGCGTTTATAAACTGTGTTTTTAAATGAAAATAAACTGCCAACAGGAATTTCGAAAATAAAATGTTTGCCAGTTTCTGCTTGATGTTCTCTTAAGGCTAGCGATAAATTTACATCAGAATCTGTGCTTGCTTTGGGGTTTTTTAAATAGTTTGCCAAATGCGATAACATGGTTGCAGGATAAATTTCTGGTCGTAAAAAAGGCAACATTAAATGCTGAAAAACAGTTTTCCATTCTTTTCCATGAGGCTGAACTCTCCCAAATTTTTGATGCGTAACATGATGTGCAATTTCATGCACGAGCGTTAATAAAAATTGATATTTGTTTAAATTATTATTAACCGTAATTTGATATTTGCCATTGGGTAATTTTCTAAAATCTCCATGTTTTGTTTGACGTTGTTCTACGATTTTTAAATCAAAAGAATGTTTGTCAATTAAAAACTGTACAAAAGGTATTGCTTTTTGCGGTATGTAATTTTGATAGCTGTTCTTCAATGTGATATCAAAAAAAAATTAAGGTGTAGAATTAGACACTTGTAACACTTTACCATTATAAAATTGACTTCCGGTTAAAGAAAAATCAAAAATATAATTCGCCATTTCTTTTGCAGAAAGTGGTGCTTTATAATCAGGAAAAGCTTCTGCCAACATTTCTGTTTGTACAGCGCCTAAAGCCAAAACATTAAACGCAATTTGTTGTTCTTTGTATTCTTCTGCTAACAATTCAGATAAGGTAATTACAGCGCCTTTTGCAGAAGAATAAGCTGCTAAACCAGCAAATTTCATACTGCCTTGTATGCCTCCCATAGAACTTATGGTAACTACATGACTTCCTTTTTGTAAAAAAGGGATTAAATTTTTGGTTAAGGCTGCTACTCCAAAAACATTTACTTTGTAAACTTCTAAAAAATCATCAGAAGTTAATTCTGTAAAAGGTTTGTTGATTAATTTCCCTGCATTATTGATTAAAATATCTACTTTTTTCCAATTGTTTTTAATAAAATCTGATACTTTTTCTACAGCATTATCATCAGAAATATCCACCGAAAGTATTTTTATGTTTTTATGATTTACTTCTTCTAAAGGCTTGCTATTTCTAGAAAGCGCCAAAACATTGTGATTGTTATTGGCAAATAATTGTGCAAGCTCAAAACCAATTCCTCTACTTGTACCAGTAATTACTACGTTTTTCATTTAAAATCGAAATTTTTAATGCAGCAATCTACTTAAATTTTCATACATTTAAGAATTAATCTTACACAAATGAAGAAAACAATTTTATTTTTTTTAGCCTTAGTTTTTATGCAAAACATTTTCGGACAAACTACTTACATTTTATGTGGTAAATTAATTGATACCAAGTCTGGTAACATCAGCACTAAAAAAACAATAGTAGTAAAAGAAAATAAAATTACTGCTGTAATAGACGGTTATGTGATGCCAAAATCTGGTAATTTAATCGATTTAAGAGATAAGGTTGTAATGCCTGGTTTAATTGATTTTCATGTACATATAGAACAAGAATTTTCTGCAAGAACTAGGATAGAAAGCTATATTTTAAATGAAGCAGATGTGGCATTTAATTCTGTAGGTTTTGCTAAAATTACCTTATTAAACGGATTTACAACAGTTAGAGATTTGGGCGGAACTGGTGTAAATATCTCTATAAGAAATGCTATTAATAAAGGTAAAATTCCTGGACCTCGCGTTTTTACGGCAGGTAAATCTTTGGCAACAACTGGGGGTCATGCAGATCCTACAAACGGAAGTAGTAGAAGATTAATTGGAGATCCAGGACCCAAAGAAGGTGTTGTAAATTCTGTAGAAGATGCAAAAAAAGCAGTAAGACAACGTTATAAAAACGGAGCAGATTGTATTAAAATTACTGCAACTGGTGGAGTTTTAAGTGTAGCAAAATCTGGAGACAATCCGCAATTTACAATAGAAGAAATCAAAGCAATTTGTGATACTGCTAAAGATTATGGAATGCATGTAGCAGCGCATGCACATGGAGATGAAGGCATGCAAAGAGCAATTATTGGTGGAGTTAAAACGATAGAACACGGTACTTATATGAGTGATGAAACTATGGAGCTCATGAAAAAATACGATGCGTATTTAGTGCCTACAATCACTGCAGGTAAAGAAGTAGAAGAGAAAGCAAAAATAAAAGGGTTTTATCCAGATATTGTAGTGCCTAAGGCTTTGGCTGTTGGGCCTCAAATTCAAGGAACTTTTGCAAAAGCGTATAAAAAAGGTGTTGGTATTGCATTCGGAACTGATGCAGGAGTTTTTGCCCACGGAAATAATGGAAAAGAATTTGCATTTATGCAAGAAGCTGGGATGCCAGCCATAGAAACCATTCAGTCTGCTACTATAACCAACGCAAAATTATTAAAGTTGGAAAATGAATTGGGGCAAATTAAAAAAGGTTTTTTGGCTGATATTATCGCCGTGAACGAAGACCCTACTGAAAATATTTCTACGATGGAAAATGTTGTTTTTGTAATGAAAGATGGTGTTGTTTACAAAAAATAATTTTCAAACCTTAAAGGTCTTTATAAACAAAGAGAAATATGCTTCATTTATAGACAGTTATAATCTCAAAGCTTAATTTTTTAAGGTTTATTTTTGTCTATGCTTTTTTTTCTTGTATTTCTTCTTTAATAATTTTTCTGCTAAATCATAAGACATTACAGCAATATTGCTAAAACTTAAGTCTTTTTTACTAAGCAGATGTGCATTGATAAAGTTAAAATAACTAATAACAGCTTTTTTATCATTTTTAGCACGTATAAAAAGTTGATAAGCATTTGCTCTTAAATCTTCTCGAAAACACTCATTTATATACATTTTTAAAATATGATCAGCAACATAAATTTCGGTATCAAGTTTATGGTGTAGTGTGCGACTCTGTTTTTTAGTATTTTTTTTACTAAGAATGTTTCGTATAATACCTTGTTTTAGAGCTGTATAATCTTTTTGATTTCTTTTAGGAAATGCCATCAAAGAGTTACCTAGCTCGTCTTTAGGATATAACCAAATGCCCTTTAATTTCTTTTTAGTTTTTCTTGGAAGTCTAAATGTTTTCATTTCTAAATAACATTACACTATTCATCTTCTTCAAAAACAATATGTTGATAAGCACCAATATCTGGATTCGTGGTTCTATCTTCTCCTAAAATATCAAAAGAAAAAATAGTGTTTTTGGCTTTATTGATAGCATCAGAATCTTTACCAATAATAAAGTCTTCATTTTGAGGGTCTCTAAAATTAGAAAATCCATTTAGAATAATATCTGAATAATTGGTGTTATTTGCAAAGTCCATTTCTATATAGTCTGCAAAAGAATCATCAGTATCGTTAAATTGAATCATGCAATTATTGATGTTGTAATTAAATGCACTGCCCTCAATTTTATCTAAAAGAAATTCGATATTATTATTACCATCAAAAATACAATTGGTAAAATTTGCTGCTTTTAAATCTCTTGTGGTTGCTATTTCATTGCCATTATCGTCATTAAAAATAAAAAAGTTATTGATTAATACAGCTGGTAAATCTCTAATACCGCTATTCCAGAAATTAGCAAATGTACTATGTGTAAAATTATAAGTACCACCAATGGTTGCAGCCAAAGAAGCTTGGCCAGCAGAACCAATCACTACGTTATGGCCTTCAATATTGGTTTCACGAGCTAAAATACCAAAGTTAGAGTGGTTGTAAATTTCTGAATTTTGTAATTTTAAAGTAGGTGTGGTGTTAGAGCCAATACTATCTATTAATATACCAATTATCGCGTTTTTTATCTGTGCATATTTAATTTCATTGTCTTTACTACCAGCTCTCATCCAAATTGTTCCCCATTGTCCAGGTGTTTTACTAAAACGATTTTCTAATCGATCACCTTCAAAAGTTACTTTTTCGGTTAAGGTGCCATTTACTTTTAAAGTAGCTTTATTGTCAATTATTAATCCAGAATTATCATGAAAATAGAGTTTAGCTCCTGCTTCAATCGTTAAGGTTTTATTAGCAGGTACAGCAGCATAACCATAAATAACAGTAGGTTTTGTGTTGGTAATAGTCAATTCTTCATCCGTTAAAAAACGGCCTTTAATTGTGGTGGCTTGTCCATCAATAGTTAAACTGTCAATTTTTCTGGTGATTGGATCACGATCAGGAAAAATAAAATTAGCATCTTGTACTAAAGTAACCAAATCTACATCTTGCTGATTTGTGCCTGTGTCAAATAAAATTCGATCTGTATATAATGGCGTTTTTGTTGTGTTTGCATCAATGGTAGTTTCAATAAAAACAAAAATACTGTCTTTGGCTAAAATATCGATATTATTAAATTCTTTACCAGGTATCCCATCCACATTCAATCTGTAATTAGAGTTTACACCATTTTCTAAAGAAATTTCAGGTATAGTAATGGCTTTATTACCTCTATTGTATACTTTTAAATTATAAGTAGCAGAACCAATATTGGTAAATATAGTATCTAAAAAAACGGTATCTTTAGAAAATTCTAAACTGCCAAAATTTGGTATGGTAGAAAAATCTTTTCTACAAGAACTTACAGAAACAAGAACTACACAAATTAGTAAGGTAAGAAAATAACGCATAAATCAATTTTTATAAAAATAGAACTTTAAAATGAATCGTTTATTATTTTTTAATCAATTTGATTTCAAACAATTTCCCCCAATTTTTACCGGTTACAAAAAGTCTATCATTTGCTTTATCGTAAGCAATACCATTTAGGACTTCATCTTGAGCCACTAATTTTTGGGTTTTTGCCATTTCTTTTTCTAAAGGTCTTAAATCTGCTAAACCAATTACAGCACCACTTTTTATGTCAATAATTACAATGGTGTTTTTTTGATATTTGTTAGAGTATAATTTTCCATCAATCAATTCTAGCTCGTTAATATTATCAACGGCTCTATCATTAGAATATACTTGAATAGAACGCTTTTCTTTTAAAGTATCAGGGTCAAGGAACCAAATTTTATGTGATCCATCAGATTTTATCAATTCTTGTCCATCATTGGTTAATCCCCAACCTTCTTTACTATTTTTGTAATCGAATTCTTTTTCAAGTTCAAAAGTTTTCAAATCATACACAAAACCTTTTTTTGCTTCCCAAGTCAACCAATAGATTTTATCATTTAAAATGGTCATTCCTTCACCAAAATATTGTTTATCTAAGTCTATTTTTTGTAGTACTTTACCGGTTTTAATGGCTACTTTTCTAAGTGTAGATTGTCCTCTTCTACCTGTAGTTTCATACAAATAGCCATTATAATATTCTAAACCTTGAGTGTAGGCTTTGGTATCGTGAGGATAAGAATTTACAATTTCATAGGTGTAAATTGCAGGTTTTTGATTGGCAAATACTTCAAAAGAGTTGTTTAGTTTTTTTGTTTTTCCAGGATAAAAAGCCAAAACAGAAACCGTATGTTTTCCAATTCCAAAATCTGATGCCTTTAAAGAAAGCGAGTTTTTTTGAGTAAGAATTTCTTTTCCATCAACAAAAAACTGAATTTTATCTAAAGGTTTATTATTTTCTTCTTTTAAACTTAAGGTAACTTTACCATTTAGTGTGGTTTTTTTAGTAACATTTAACTTTAATGAGTAGGTGTCATTACAACTTGTTAGAAAAAGAATCATTAAAGTAGCTGCAAAAAAAGCAATTTTCTTCATTATATTGTGTTTATTATTTTTTGGTATGGCTAAACTTGTATTAAATCTGCAAAAAATCAAATTTTTTCAATAAAAAAATGGTTACTACAAATAAAAGCAAGTTATTTATTTGTAAATTAAAAAATATCGTTAAATTTGCATCCTCAAAATAGTAATTGTAAGCTATTTAAACAATTTAGTAAAGCCTTACCAACTTTACTTTGCAAACATAACATTAAAGAATTAAAATATTATAAAATGAAAAAAGGAATTCATCCAGAAAATTATAGAATGGTAGCTTTTAAAGACATGTCTAACGAAGATGTTTTTTTAACACGTTCTACTGTAGACACCAAAGAAACTTTAGAAGTGGATGGTGTTGAGTATCCTTTAGTAAAATTAGAGATTTCTAGAACATCTCACCCATTTTACACTGGTAAATCTAAATTGGTTGATACTGCAGGTCGTATTGACAAGTTTAAAAACAAATACGCAAAATTCAAGAAATAAGTTTTTTAGAATTTTAAAAATACAAAAAACTCCAACATTTATTTGTTGGAGTTTTTCTTTGGCCTATATTTATTTAGGTTAAACGATAAGGTAGCTGCTTTATACAACACAAATTATTTGGGCGTTACTTTACCCTGAAAGCATTCAGGGTTAAAGTCAGGCTTTACGTTGCAATCTTTTTATGCCGCCTTTTTTCAAGTTTTATTTTTTCAATATCAAATTGATGCATTTGAAAGAAATGGAGCAAATAGTTAGGCATAAAAAGGATTTCCACTACAATCCTTAACGCAACTATCTGCCAACTATTCTCATAATGTAAAACGAATAGATTATTTTTATCCTTTTAAAATTCATTTTAAAACAATGAGAAATACAATACTTTTCCTATTTATACTTGCCACTCTAATATGTGGAGTTTTAGTATATTTTATACCCCAAACAGGCACAATTATTTTGCTGTCCATATCTGGTTTGTTAACTATTATTGTAATTCACGATAGTCTGCAAACCAAACATTCTTTATTAAGAGCTTTTCCTTTAATTGCACGTTTACGATGGTTTTTTGAAGAAGAAAGAGATAAAATTCAACAATATTTTATAGAAGATAATTTAAACGGAACTCCTATAAACAGAGAAAAGAGAAGCATTGTATATCAAAGATCAAAATTAGAAAAAGACACAGTGCCATTTGGTACACAGCACAATGTATATAAAAAAGGATATGAATTTGTAAAACACTCTTTATTTCCTAAAAACCATCATGATATTACAGGAGAACGTGTACTTTTGGGTTCAGATAAATGCAAGCAAAAGTATTCTTGTTCTATTATTAATATTTCAGCAATGTCTTTTGGTTCTTTAAGTAAAAATGCTATTATGGCATTAAATCAAGGTGCTAAAATGGGCGATTTTGCGCATAATACAGGAGAAGGAGGAATATCACCATATCATCTACAAGGTGGAGATCTATGTTTTCAAATAGGCACAGGATATTTTGGTGCAGGAAAACACGATGTAAATGGTAAACGTTTTTTTGATGACGAAACATTTAAAGAAAATGCTAAGCGTCCTGAAGTAAAAATGATTGAAATTAAATTTTCGCAAGGTGCAAAACCTGGTCATGGAGGTATTTTACCAGCAAAGAAAAATACCCCAGAAATTGCTGCAATAAGAAAAGTTACAGTAGGTACACAAGTCGATTCGCCACCCAGTCATTCCGCATTTTCTAATTATGAAGAAATGATAATTTTCATACAAAAAGTTAGAGATTTATCCGAAGGAAAACCTGTAGGTATAAAACTTTGTGTAGGAAATCATAAAGAAATCGAAGAAATGATACACGCATTTGCAGTTGCTAAAAATTATCCTGATTTTATTTCTGTGGATGGAGGAGAAGGAGGTACAGGTGCTGCACCTCTAGAGTTTACCAATTACATTGGTAGTCCATTAATTGAAGGTTTGGTTTTTATAAATCAGTTATTGATCAAATACAAGCTTAAAAGTCAAATTAAAATTATTGCTTCTGGTAAGGCTGTTGATGCTTTTGATGTGGTAAAACTGCTTGCTTTAGGAGCAGACTCTATAGCAATGGCTAGAAGTTTTATGTTAAGTTTAGGTTGTATACAGGCCAGAGAGTGTAATTTAGACACTTGCCCTGTTGGTGTAGCCACACAAGATAGCGAATTGGTAAAAGCATTGGTTGTAGAAAAGAAAAATGTTAGAGTAAAAAACTACCACTATAAAACCATATCTGCTGTTAAAGAAATGGTTGCTGCTATGGGTATAGGATCAATTGCCAATTTACAACCAAACCATATTTTTAGAAGAAGAAAAGAAGAAATTGTAAGTTTAGATGAGGTGTATTATACTCCAAAAAAATAGAAAGTATTATGAAATTTTTTGATCTTATTATAGTAGGTGGTGGACCAATAGGAATAGCTTGTGGGTTAGAAGCTCAAAAAAAAGGGCTTAGTTATCTTATTCTCGAAAAAGGGCCAATTGTAAACTCACTATACAATTACCCTGTTAATATGCAGTTTTTTTCTACATCCGAAAAATTAGAAATTGACGGTATTCCTTTTATTAGTAAAGCAGCAAAGCCAAGTAGAAGTGAGGCTTTAGAATATTACAGAAGAATTACCACATCAAACAAACTAAATATAAAACTATTTGAAAAAGTAGAAACTGTACAAAAAAAAGGTACACTTTTTCATTTAAAAACAAATAAAACTGACTACCAAGCCAAGAATTTGATTTTGGCGACAGGCTTTTATGATATTCCTAAACTTTTACAAATACCAGGAGAAGATTTATCAAAAGTAGCTCACTACTATAAAGAACCTCATTTTTATGCAGGTCAAAAATTGGCAATTATTGGGGCAAGTAATTCTGCAATAGATGCTGCTTTAGAATGTTACAGAAAAGGTGCAGAGGTTACTTTAATTATTCGTGGTGCAGAAGTTGGGCATCGTGTAAAATATTGGGTGCGTCCAGATATTATCAATAGAATTAAAGAGGGTACTATTAAGGCATATTATCATAGTCAAGTTATGGAAATTCAGCAAAATAACATCAAAGTAAACACTCCTGAAGGAAAAATTACTTTAGAAAACGATTTTGTCTTGGCGTTAACAGGTTATCAACCTAATTTTTATCTCTTAGAAAAACTTGGTGTTGAACTGTCTGAAGATGATAAAAGAATACCAAAATACAACCCAGAAACAATGGAAACCAATGTAGAAAATATGTACTTGGCAGGTGTTATTTGTGGTGGTATGGAAACTCACAAGTGGTTTATAGAAAACTCGAGAGTACATGCAAAAATGATTGTAAAAAGTATTTTAAAAAAATAATTTTATTTTTTAATGCATAAAAAATTACCTAAAAAAAACAAAAAACCTTGGCCAACCAAAAAGGTAATGGAACAGATTTACGATTTAAATCTTTGGGGTAGCAACAATGCTGAATTTTATTCTGGCTTTGGTTCTCATCATCCGGAATTGGTTGCACCTTATATTCAAAAAGTAGCATCTTTTTTAACTTCTTTTAAAGTACCATTAACAATTTGTGATTTGGGTTGTGGTGATTTTAATGTTGGTAATCAACTCGTTAATTTTTCAAAACAATTTATTGCCATAGATATTGTACCTTCTTTAATTGCATTTAATACCAAAACTTTTAAAGCAAATAATGTAAAGTTTTATTGTTTGGATATTGTAAACGATCGTTTACCAAAGTCAGATTGTGTTTTATTAAGGCAAGTATTGCAACATTTATCAAATGCTGAAGTACAAAAAGTTGTTGCTAAACTCACTAATTATAAATATGTAATTCTTACTGAACACCTGCCAAATGGTTATTTTACACCCAATAAAGATATTATTTCAGGTCAGGGAATTAGACTTAAAAAACAAAGCGGATTAGATATTTTAAAAGCACCTTTTAACTTTAAACCCAAAGAGGTAAAAGAACTTTTAAGATATAATTTAAAAAATAAAAAAGGGGTAATTGTTACTTGGTTGTTTGAGGTTTTTTAGACTTAATTTTACATCAATATAAATTAGAAATTTTAAAACAATTGAAAAATGTTTATTCAAGAAATTTTTTGTTGTTTAACAGTAGTTTCTCTAATTTAAAAAGGTTTTTCTTGGTGCTTATTTTTTTTAATCCATCTAAATGGTTAAAATGATGTGCATCTGTGCCTACAAAATCATACATATTTTCTTTAAGCAATTTTTCTGTTGTTTTTTGAACACCCTTACCATAATTTTCTGAGAGCGACAATAAATTTAATTGAAACAAGCAGCCTGCATTTTTTAATTTTTGATAAATTCTAAAATTGTTATGATAGCTATTGTAACGTTCAGGATGTGCCAAAACAGGTTTATAGCCTTTTAACCCCAATTGAAATAAAATATCAAATAAGTGAATTGGCGGACTAAAATAAGACATCTCAACTAAAATCAAATTATCTTTTAAGGTTAGTAATTGGTTGTCTTCATCTAAAAGCGTTAAAAAGGTTTCATCCATCATATATTCTGCAGCAGCTCTAATAGAAATATCAACCATATTTCTTTTAGATAATTCTTGCTTAACATCTATAAGTTTATTGGTAATAATTTCTGGAGTATTTGGGTAAACATCACCTAAAATATGTGGAGTAGTTATAAACTTTTTAATTCCATAAGAAGCCATTCTTTCAATTAATTCAATAGAATTATTCAAATCTTGAGCACCATCATCTATCCCTGGAAGCAAATGCGAATGGATATCTATGAATCCCTCTGGAAAAAAATCACTAGGTAAAATCTCTTTACTTTTAAAAAAAAACATTTGATATCAATTTTACACAAATTTACAACAATCATTGTAGCAAACGCAAAAATATTTTTTTCGAAAACGATTGAATTTTTTTTAACTGTTGCACAAGCAGTTTTGTTACGATATCTTTGATAAATAAATTTTATATTATGATATTAATTGCAGACGGTGGTTCTACCAAAGCAGATTGGATAGCCATTAACGATACTAAAAAAGAAGAGTTTAGAGTAAGAACGCTAGGGTTAAATCCTGCTGTTGTAGCAGAAGAAGAACTGAAAAATAGAATTGTAAATATGTTTCAGTTAATCAATATAAAAGAAGATGTAAAAGAAATTCATTTTTACGGTGCTGGCTGTGGTACACCAAAACCAGCAAAAATCTTAGAAGATATTTTACAATCTATTTTTATAAATGCAAAAATTAATGTTTCAGAAGATATGTTGGCTGCTGTATATGCAGCTACAGGAAAAGATCCGGCTTTAGTATGTATTTTAGGTACAGGTTCTAATAGTTGTTATTTTGATGGCGAAAACGTACAAATGAAAACAGCTTCTTTAGGATATATTTTGATGGATGAAGCCAGTGGAAACTACTTTGGTAAGGTATTATTAAGAGAATATTTTTATAATAAAATGCCTACTGCTATTGCTGAAAAATTTAATGAAGAGTTTAATTTAGATGCAGATTATATTAAAAAGAATTTATATAGAATGCCAAACCCAAACATGTATTTGGCTTCTTTTGCAAAGTTTATGTTTGACTTTAAAGATGAAAAATATATCAAAAGAATTATTGAAAGAGGATTTCAAGAGTTCTTTGAATACAGAATTTTACCTTTCGAGAAATCTTCAGACACAGCTTTATATTTTATAGGTTCTATAGCCTTTTATTTTAGAGATATACTTGAAAAAGTGGCTAAAAAATATGATTTAAAAGTTACAGATGTTATTCAAAGACCTATAGACAATTTATTAAAGTATCACATTAATAACATTAGTTAATCAAATCTAAAACTCTTTCTAAACGCATTCCTCTTGAACCTTTAATTAATATTGATTGGTTTTTAAGAGGATTTTTTTGGATGTAGTTTTCAAAATCAGTAAAATTTTCAAATTTTTGTTTGCTTGTTTTACATTGATAAAAATGTTTTCCAATAAAACACTGCTGACCAAAACTTAAAGTATTGCACAAATTTATAATGCTTTGATGCTCCATAAAACCATCTGTACCCAGTTCAAACATATCACCTAGAATAACCATTTTATTTTTATTAGGCAATGCAGCAAAATTTTCTAAGGCGGCTTTCATACTAGAAGGATTGGCATTATAGGCGTCTAAAATTATGGTATTACTGTGTTTTTTGATAATTTGAGAACGATTGTTTTTAGGAATATAACTTTCAATAGCTGCTTTAATCTCTTTTTGGTCAACGTTAAAATAAGTTCCAATAGTAATGGCAGCAGCTATATTAGAAAAATTATACTTGCCTATTAAGTTACTTTGTACAATAGTATTTTTATAAGTAACTTGCACAAAAGGGGTTAGACTTTTAAATGTTAGGTTTTTTTGATCGAAAACAATAGATTGAATATGTTTCGTTTTTTCTACCTGTATGTTGTCATCAGGGTTAACAAAAGCTATTTTATTGTGGTTTTTTAAAAATGTATATAATTCACTTTTGCCTTTTATAACACCATCAACCCCTCCAAAACCTTCTAAATGAGCTTTTCCAAAATTGGTAATATAGCCATAGTCAGGTTCACAAATAGCCGATAAGAATTCTATTTCTTTTTGATGATTTGCGCCCATTTCTACAATACCTATTTCATGCTTAGGAGTCATAGATAACAGCATTAATGGCACACCAATATGGTTGTTTAAGTTACCAACAGTTGCAGCAGTATTGTATTTTTTTTGAAGTACAGCGTTAATCAATTCTTTGGTAGTTGTTTTACCATTACTACCTGTTAAAGCTAGTATTGGTAAACCTAATTCTTTTCTATGATAGTTCGCTAATTCTTGAAGTGTTTGTAAAACATTAGTAACCAAAATAATATTTTGATTTGTTTTATATATTTCTTCATCTACAATTGCATATTTAGCTCCTAATTTTAAAGATTTTTCGGCAAATTTATTACCATTAAAATTGTCTCCTTTTAATGCAAAAAATAGGCTGTTTTTTCTGATTTTCCGAGTATCGGTATCAACTAAATAATGCTTCTTATATAATGTGTAAATTTCAGATATTTTCATCTATTTGGGCATACAAAAGCCTCATTATTTAAGAAACAATGAGGCTTTACATCAAAAAAATTATTTTATCTGCTAGGGTTTCTAGCTTTTTTATTTCCTGTAGTCATTGGTCCCACTTTATCAGAAACGCATCTAAAGCCTATGTAATTGGTAGCCATATATTCTGGTAAATATCTTCTCTGAGCTGGATCTAACCAATATTCTCTGTCAGACCAAGATCCACCTTTGTAAACTCTAGTTTTGTTGCTAATTAATGTAGTTCTTCTTTTTTCGTCATTTACTAATACTTCTTCACCAGTATTTGGATCTATTTCTCTAGTGGGTGGTTTAGGCGAATTATACATGCTTGGTTTAGAGTTTAAACCATCTTCATCTTCTAGGTAAAAACGAGATGAATTAGCATCACCATCATTAATGTCTGTATTATCTGCCACCATAAAGTTTCTTCTTAAGCTGGTGTCGTCTTTAGTGATAGGAATATACTTGATGGTATTTGGTAATTGTTTTGGTATAATTTTACCATTAGGTAAAGTATCATATTCTACTTCTGGAGAGTCATCAGTAGCAGCAATCACAACATTTCCTTCTTCATCAATTAGTTTTTTAGTGAAGATATTTCCTCTAAAATAATTAAAATCATTGGCTTCGTTATCTATTATTGGTCTATAAACATCAGCCACCCATTCTGCAACGTTACCAGACATGTCGTATAAACCAAAAGCATTTGGAGGGTATGATTTTATTTTATTTGGTATATCAGCTCCATCAGAACTCCAACCAGATAAACCACTGTAATTTCCTCTACCTTGTTTAAAATTGGCTAATTGATCTCCTCTAGTTCTTTTATCTTTAGATCTAGAATATTTTCCATCCCATGCATATTTTTTTCTACCTCTTATATTATTATACTCTCTGTTCTCAATATTTGCCTTAGCAGCAAATTCCCATTCAGCTTCTGTTGGTAATCGAAAACGTTGCGTTAAAATACCATCTGCCTGAGATATTTTTCTAGCTCCTTGAAAAGCATCTCTATCAGGTCTTGGTTCACCTCTTTTTCTTACGGCTCTTCCAACACCTCTTTTATAAATTGTAGTATCACCAGCAAAAAGTTTAGAGTCATCAGCTAAAAACACATCTGTATCAAAAAAATTAGGTATAGAATCAATTTCAAATATGTTTTTGATGTGCCCTTTGTCTATCAATGTCTTTAAATTTACAGCATTTGTACGCCATTTACAATACTCATTAGCTTGTAACCAACTTACACCCACAACAGGGTAATCAGCATAAGCTGGATGGCGAAAATAATTTTCTGATAAAATATCTGTATTTCCTAAACTTTTTCTCCAAACTAAAGTGTCTGGTAAGATAGAACTGTAAATATGTTTGTATTTTTCATCAGATGGAGGAAAAACATCTTTCATGTACTGTACATACAAAAAGTATTCTGAGTTTGTAACCTCAGCTTCATCCATGTAAAAAGAACGAACGTGTATTTTTTTAGGAGTGGTATTCCAGTCAAACATTACGTCGTCTTGAACTTGCCCCATTGTAAAAGAACCACCTTCAACACCTACCATTCCTAATGGTGTTTTTTGACCGTCAAAAGAATTACTTCTAATATAATTACCATTTTTTGGGTCATTAAAAGACAAGCCTGTTAACGTAGATTGGTTTCTGTTAGAACTTTTACAGTTAACCAAAAGTATTGTGGTTAAGGCGAATAAGGTTATTTTAATTATATTTTTCATTTCCTAATTTAAAATTGATAGGTTTTTTTATAGCGAATTTACGGTAAATATACTTTCTTACAAATAAAACACCAAAGTTTTAACGCATCATTTTTGTATATATTCTTTTAACGATTGCTTTTTTAGTTTAGTATAATTTATCTTTGCCCTCATAAAATATCTTATTTTTATTTGCGTTATTTAATTTTATTTATGAAAAAATATTTTTTATTCTTTTTTTTTGTTTTTCTCTCGCAAATATTTCTCTCTCAAACCAGTAATTCTGTGTTGTCTAGTGGAGAGTGGTATAAATTTTCTGTAGATACAACTGGTATCTTTAAAATAGATAGAAATTTGTTGCAACGAATAGGAGTTTCAACAAGTGGTTTAAATCCTAAAAAAATACATATTTATGGCAATGGAGGGCAATTATTACCAGTTTTAAATAGCGATTTTAGATACGATGATTTGCAAGAGAATGCTATTTTTATTTCAGGTGAAAACGATGAATCTTTTGATAGTAATGATTATATCCTTTTTTATGCCAAAGGGCCACATGGTTGGAGTGTAGACACTGCAAGAGGTTTAGCAACGCATAACCAAAATATTTATTCAGATAAGGCTTATTATTTTATTACTGTAAATGATGTTGATGGTAAGAGAGTTCAACCCAAAATACCAATTACATCAAATGTAGTTTCTCAAATTACGGTTTTTGATGATTATACGTTTTACGAAAAAGACGAAAGAAGCATTTTGGCAGCTGGTACTCAGTGGTTTTTTGATGATAATTTTAATATAGAAAATACACAAACATTTCGTATTCCTTTTCCGAATGCAGTAAACAATCAAAATATTAATGTAAGTGTAAGAGGTGTATCAACATCTAGTGCTGTATCTACAATGGATGTAAAAGTGAACGGAGCAGATGCTTTAACTATAAGTTTTCCTGCAGTAAACCCATCTTCTTTAACAAAGGCTTACGCTTTAGAAAGAAGTGTAAACTTGCTGAATTCTTCTCAAAATATAGAGGTGGCTATTACTTACAACAATAACGGAAATCCTTCTGCAAATGCTTTTTTAGATTACATAGAAATTGTTGGAAAAAAACAATTGAGTTTTAGCGATTTTCAGTTTTCTTTCCGAAGTTTTGAGCAGGCAAATACAATAGGTACTGTAGAATATCAAATACAAAACGGAAGCTCTGCCTTTCAAGTTTGGGATGTTACAGATCACATCAATCCAAAATCTATAACCAATGAAAGCACAGACGATAGCTTTAGATTTAAAGATGATGGAGGTGTATTTAAAGAATATGTTATTATTAATCAAGATGATTTTTACTTACCAAAAGTTATCCAAAATTCTAAAATTAATAACCAAAATTTACACGCCGTAAAAGATGTAAATTATATGATGATTACAAATTCAGAACTTGCAACACAAGCACAACGCTTGGCAGATTATCATCAAGAAAATTCAAATTTAACAACTCAAGTAGTTGTTTTAGATGAAATTTACAACGAATTTTCATCGGGTTCTAAAGATATTACAGGAATTAGAGATTTTATAAAACATGTGTATGAGTCAAATTCATCCGAAGAAACAAAACTAAAATATGTATGTTTTTTTGGTGATGCATCGTACGATTATAAAGATAGAATTGCAAGCAACAACAATATTGTACCTGTAAAATTATCAAATATCAGTTTTAATTTAGCGAGTTCTTGGGTTACCGATGATTTTTATGTGATGTTAGATGATAACGAAGGTACAATGTCTAGTTCGCATACTGTAGATGTAGTTTCAAGTAGAATACCAGTCTCAACAATTGCAGAGGCCACTACTGTAGTTGATAAAATTTTAAGCTATTACAGTAAAGATGCTATTGGAGATTGGCGAAATACAATTACCTTGTTGGCAGATGATATTGATGTTTCTGGAGAAGATGTAATTCAAGGTGGTGTTGAGTCTATAGCCGATGAAATCAAAAATAATAAATCTGTTTTTAATGTTAATAAAATTTATGTTGATGCTTTTGTACAACAAAATTCTTCTGGAGGAGAACGCTATCCAGAGGTAAACAGCGCAATAACTAATGCCATTGAAAAAGGGACATTAGTTTTCGATTATTTTGGTCATGGAGGTGAAGATGGTTTTGCATCCGAAAGAATTCTTGATGTTCCTCAAATTCAATCGTTAAACAATAAAAATACCTTACCTCTATTAATTACGGTTACTTGCGATTTTTCTAGATTCGATAACCCAAACAGAATTACAGCTGGTGAATTAACTTTTAAAAGTAAAACAGGTGGTGCTGCAAGTATGATAACCACAACAAGAGAAGTTTTTATTTCTACTGGGCAACGTTTTAATGAACAACTTATTAGAATATTATTAGCGTTTAATAATGAAGATTTTACAATTGCAGAAGCTTTGGTAGTAGCCAAAAATAATTTTTCGAGTACACAAAAATTCTTCATTTATCACTTTGGTGATCCAGCAATGAAATTGGCCATACCAAAACCAAATATTCGTATCACAAAAATGAATAATGTTAATGTAACCCAATCTTTAGATACCATTAAAGCATTATCAAAAGTAAAATTTGAAGGTGTAATTACAGATAATAATAACGTAGTTTTAAACGATTTTAATGGTACATTATCTACAACAATTTTTGACAAATCTATAGATAAAACAACATTAGATAATGATGGCTTTGGAGTTGAAATGGCTTTTGATACACAAGATAGTAAAATATTTAGAGGTAAAGCAACAGTAACCAATGGTGCCTTTAATTTTGAATTTGTTGTGCCTAAAGATATAAAAGTGGCATACGGAAAAGCAAAATTAAGTTTTTATGCAGAAAATGGTAAAATTGATAGAGCAGGAGCTAATTTTGATGTTGAAGTTGGCGGAATTGACGCTAACGCCCCAGAAGATACTGTAGGGCCACAAATAAATGTTTTTATGAATGATGAATCTTTTATTGATGGTGGTAATACCAACAGTTCACCAAATTTAATTGCTGTATTGTCCGACGAAAATGGAATAAACACCTCCATTACAGCAGTAGATCATGATATTGTAGGGATTTTAGATGGTGATACCTCAAACCCAATTATTTTAAATGACTTTTATCAAACTGAAATAGACGACTTTACAAAAGGAAAAGTAAATTATACTTTAAGAGATTTAGAAGTTGGTCCACATACCTTAAAAATAAAAGCTTGGGATACTTACAATAACTCATCAGAAACTACGTTAAATTTTGTGGTTGTAAGTGATGCTATTTTAAATTTAGAAAATGTATTGAATTATCCAAATCCGTTTGTAAATTACACCGAATTTTGGTTCAATCATAATAAGCCCAATGAACCTTTAGAAGTGCAAGTTCAAATTTTTACAGTTTCTGGAAAACTGGTAAAAACCATCAACCAAAATGTGCAAACTACAGGTAATTTATCTAGAAATATTACTTGGAATGGTCTAGACGATTTTGGCAATAAAATAGGTAAAGGAGTATATGTATATAAGTTAAAAGTAACCTCAACTGTCAACAATTTAGTTGCAGAGAAATACGAAAAATTAGTAATCCTACAATAAAAAGTAGATATTTGTAAATAACTATAAAATTAAAAATGAAAAAAATAACTTTTTGTTTAGCGCTTTGTGCTTTAATGAGTTTCAAAGTCAACGCTCAAGATAGAGCGATCACAACAGCTGTACCTTTTATGTTAATTGTATCAGATGCTAGATCTGCAGGAATGGGAGATATTGGGGTTGCTACCACTGCTGATGCTTGGTCCTTATTTCACAATCCAGCAAAAATGACATTTAGTGATCGGCAAGTAAAAACCGGAATTAGCTACTCACCTTGGTTACGAAATTTAACTGATGATATTTTTGTGGCTAGTGTATCTTACATCAATAGATTTAGCGAAAATTCAGCTTGGGGAGCTGAGTTTAGATACTTTTCACTTGGAACAATTGATTTAGCTAATGAAGTAGGACTTTCAGCAGGTAGTATTAATCCGAATGAATTTGTTTTTACAGGTTCCTATTCGTTAAAGTTGAGTGAAACATTTTCTATGGGGGTTGGATTGAAATATTTAAGGTCAGACTTAGCTCTCAATACCGTTATTGATAATGGAATAGAAACTATCAATTCTTTTGCAGTTGATGTTTCAGGATACTACCAATCTTATGAAGAAAACTACGGTAACTTTAATGGGCGTTACAGAATCGGTTTTAATATATCTAATGTTGGGCCTAAAGTTTCGTATACGCCAGGAGAAGAAGATTTTATACCAACCAACTTAAAATTTGGTGGAGGTTTTGATTTTATTTTAGATGATTATAACATTATTTCTACCAACATCGAGTTTACGAAACTTTTAGTACCAACTCCACAGCCAGATGGCTCTGATGAAGAAAAAGGGTGGATTCAAGGAATTTTTGGTTCTTTTGGTGATGCGCCTGATGGTTTTAGCGAAGAATTAAGCGAGTTTACGTATGCTTTAGGTGCTGAATACCTATACAACCAAGCATTTGCCTTAAGAGCAGGATATTTTCATGAAAGTCCAGATAAAGGAAATAGACAGTATTTTACCTTAGGAGGTGGTTTTAAAACCAACGCTTTAAATATCGATTTATCTTATTTAATCAATTCTTCTGATGTAAATAATCCGTTAGAAAATTCTTTACGTTTCTCATTATCGTTTGATTTAGGTGAAATTTATGATAATTATTAAAAGTGATAAATTTTTAGTAACTTTAAAATATGGTAAAGCAGTCTTACAAGGCTGCTTTTTTTGACGATACTAATTATGAAAAAAATTGAAATTAAAACATCAGCAATTGTTTATAATGATATTTCAGAACTTTCTACTGCGGATAAAATATTAATGAACAAAGCCATTGAAGCTAGAGCTAAAGCCTACGCTCCGTATTCTAAGTTTAGTGTTGGTGCAGCATTATTGTTAGATAATAAGCAGATTGTTTTAGGTAACAATCAAGAAAATGCAGCCTATCCATCAGGTATGTGTGCAGAAAGAGTTGCAGTTTGGAGAGCTGGTTCTGAGTACCCAGAAGCAAAAATTTTAAAACTAGCGATTTCGGCAAGTTCTTCTATAACCAAAGTAAACCGACCTGTAGGGCCATGTGGTGCATGTAGGCAAGCATTATCGGAATACGAGGTAAAACAAAAACAGCCTTTTGAAATTTTGTTTATGGGGCAAGTAGGTGAGATTATTAAAACAGCATCTTTACAGTCTTTACTTCCTTTTTCGTTTGATAGTTCTTACTTGTAAGGGATATTTACAAACCAATGACAGAGCTTAAAGAAAATTTTAAACCAGATGTCTCATCAAGAAAAGACATCAAAAAAATTATCACAATATTTTACGATAAATTGCTAGACGATAAAACAATGCTTCCTTTTTTTCAAGAAATTGTAGCAAACAATCAGTTAGAACAGCACCTAGAAATAATTACTGATTTTTGGAACGATATTTTGTTTGATACAGCAACATATTCTAACAATGTAATGCAAAAGCATTTGGATAAAAATGTTGAACTAAACTTCAAAAAACAGCATTTTACCATTTGGGTATCGTATTTTACAGAAACAATTAATTCTATTTTTCAAGGCGAAATTTCTGAACGAATGAAAGCACGAGCCCAATCAATAGCAACAATAATGCAACTTAAGATGAAACTGTATCAATAAAATTAAAACCTTTTTTATTGTTTTACTGGTTATTTTAGTTAAGTTGAATGTAATAATATTATGCGTGCATAGTAAATGGTTCGCATCAAATTTTTTAAATTTGTTTGGTAAACATTCGTATTATGATTTCATCAAAAATAACAGGTACAGGTACATTTATTCCTACTCAAAAAATTGAAAACACTGATTTTTTAAACCATGAATTTCTAAATGCAGATGGCTCTATATTTTCTGCAGATAATGATGTGATTGTAGAAAAATTTAAAGGCATTACAGGTATTGAGTCTAGGCGTTATGCAGCAGATAAATATACAACCTCAGATTTGGCTTTTTTTGCGGCTCAAAAAGCAATACAGGATGCAAATATAAATCCTGAAAAACTAGACTATATTATAATTGCTCATAATTTTGGTGATGTTAAGCCTAGTACAATTCAAGGAGATACTTTACCAAGTTTAGCAACAAGAGTTAAATATAAATTGGGTATCGAAAACCCCAATTGTATAGCTTACGATATTTTATTTGGTTGCCCAGGTTGGATTGAAGGAGTAATTCAAGCACATGCATTTATAAAGGCAGGCATTGCAAAAAAATGTTTGGTAGTTGGTGCAGAAACATTATCTAGAGTTGTAGATAAATATGATAGAGATTCTATGATTTATAGTGATGGTGCAGGAGCATGTATTTTAGAAAAAACAGAAAACCCAGAATCAGGTATCCTAAGTCACGCAAGCCAAACATTTGCTAAAGATGAAGCGTATTTTTTGCACTATGGAGGTTCTTTTAATAAAAGTGAAGACCAGAATATCAGATATATTAAAATGTTTGGTCGTAAAATTTATGAATTTGCCATAACTAATGTGCCAAAAGCAATGCAATTGGCCCTAAAGAAAAGTGGTGTTGAAATAGATAATATTAAAAAGATTTTTATACATCAAGCCAATGAAAAAATGGATGAAGCTATCATCAAACGTTTTTATAGATTGTATAAAAAGCCAGTTCCAGAAGGAATAATGCCAATGAGTATTCATAAATTAGGAAATAGTTCTGTAGCAACAGTACCAACCCTATTAGATTTAGTCTTAAAAGGTAACATAGAAAATCAACAAGTACATAAAGGAGATGTTATTATGTTAGCATCTGTAGGTGCTGGAATGAATATAAATACAATTATTTACAAATATTAAGTTTTTTTACGTGTTAATAAAAGTATCAAAAAAAACAGAAAATAGTTAAAAGGTTTATAGAGAGTTGTTTAATGTTTTTTAAAGGAAGTTTCACTACGGATTCTTACAAATATGCACGAATTCTAATTCATAAAAAAAATCTAACTTTTGATATCGCAAATCTAATCTCAAAATATTATTTTTGCGCATGCAACAACAAAACGTACTTATATTAGATTTTGGATCTCAGTATACACAACTCATTGCAAGAAGAGTTAGAGAGTTAAATATTTATTGCGAAATTCATCCGTATAACAAAATACCAGAAACTTTAGATACTTTTAAAGCGGTTATTTTATCTGGTAGCCCAAATTCTGTTAGAGGCGAAAATGTTTTACATCCAAACTTAGCTAATATTAAAGGTAAAAAGCCTTTATTAGCAGTGTGTTATGGAGCTCAATATTTAGCACATTTTTCAGGAGGAAAAGTATCAGAATCCAACACAAGAGAATATGGTAGAGCCAATTTATCTTATATAAAAGAAGATGAAGCTTTCTTTAAAAATATATCAGAAGGCAGCCAAGTTTGGATGAGTCATTCAGATACTATTAAAGAATTGCCAACAAATGCAGTTTTACTAGCTAGCACAAAAGATGTGCAAAATGCAGCTTACAAAATTCAAGGAGAAACTACGTTTGCTATACAGTTTCATCCAGAAGTATATCACTCTAAAGATGGTAAACAGGTTTTAGAAAACTTTTTGGTAAACATTGCAGAAGTTGCACAAACTTGGACACCAGATTCTTTTGTAGAAAGCACTGTAGAGGCTATCAAAGAAAAAGTAGGTAATGATAGAGTAGTACTAGGACTTTCAGGAGGTGTAGATTCATCTGTAGCAGCAGTTTTATTACACAAAGCCATTGGCAAAAACTTATACTGTATTTTTGTAAATAATGGACTATTGCGTAAAAACGAGTTCGAAAGTGTTTTGAAACAATACGAAGGCATGGGATTAAACGTTAAAGGTGTAGATGCATCTGAACGTTTTTTAAAAAAATTAGAAGGCATTACAGATCCTGAGGGCAAACGTAAAGCAATAGGTAATACTTTTATTGATGTTTTTGATGATGAAGCACATCAAATTAAAGATGTAAAATGGCTTGCTCAAGGTACAATTTATCCAGATGTTATTGAATCTGTATCTGTAAATGGAGGGCCATCTGCAACCATAAAAAGTCATCATAATGTGGGTGGTTTACCAGATTTTATGAAACTTAAAATTGTAGAACCATTACGTATGATTTTTAAAGACGAGGTTCGAAGAGTTGGTAAATCTTTAGGAATTCATAAAGATCTGTTGGGTCGTCATCCATTTCCTGGGCCTGGTTTAGGAATTAGAATATTAGGAGATATTACCGCAGAAAAAGTTCGTATTTTACAAGAAGTAGATGCAATTTTTATCAATGGTTTAAAAGAAGATGGTTTGTACGATAGTGTTTGGCAAGCTGGTGCTATGTTGCTACCAGTAAACTCGGTAGGTGTTATGGGAGATGAAAGAACCTACGAAAAAGTTGTAGCGTTAAGAGCTGTAGAAAGTACAGATGGTATGACAGCAGATTGGGTAGATTTACCGTATAAATTTTTACAAAAAACATCTAATAAAATTATCAACCAAGTTAAAGGGGTAAATAGAGTAGTGTATGATATCAGCTCTAAGCCGCCTGCAACAATTGAATGGGAATAGAGCATATGAAACATTTAAAATTATTTATTTTCCTGTGTATTTTAACCTTTACAGTTTCTTGTGGTCAGCAGAAAAGATACATTCAGTACAAGGTTAAGAAAGGCGAAACAATGAGTAAAATTGCTAAAAAGTTAGACATGAAAAAGGCTAACTTAATTCGCTTAAATCCAGATGTAAATGGAGAACCTAGAGCAAATACATTTTTAGTTGTACCCGAAAAAAAATTAAATAATTTAAAAAACAACATCAAACAAAAAACAGATTTAGTTTTAGATTCTATTGTTGATGTAAAACCAGAGTTAACAACAGAAGAGCACCTTTTAGAAAACTTAAAAGAAAAGTATGAAATCTATGAGGTTAAAAAAGGAGATACTTTTTACAACATAAAAAAAAGATTTGGTGTTTCAAGAGGCGAGTTGTTGTTGTTGAATCCTGAGTTAAAAGAAGGGTTAAAATTAGGAATGATTTTAAAACTAAAAGAAATTCCTGTAAAAGTTTTATTAACAGATAACGATTACTATAATGATGTAATTGATACCAATACCGATTTAAAAGTTGCACTATTATTGCCTTTTAGAGCTCATAAATACCAAAGCGATACACTTTTGCTAAAAGAAATTTTTGCAAATAACTCAACCCTTGTAAATATTGCTACAGATTTTTATTTGGGTGCAGAAATGGCTGTAGATTCTTTACGTAATCAGGGTGTAAACATTCAGTTTACGGCTTACGATACAGGTGAAAGAAGATCAAACCAACTTAATACCATTATAAATCAAAATAATTTAGAGGATAATAATGTTATCATTGGCCCTTTGTATTCAGAGCAAGCATCTACAGTTGCGTCAAATGTTAGTGTACCAGTAATATACCCAGTATATTCTAGTGATCAATCTAATTTTTCTGCAAGCAATATTGTAAAAACATCACCAGAAAAAGAGGTGTTTAGAGCTGAGTTAGAAAGATATCTTATAGAAGAATTTAACAGAATAGATACACTTTTTACAGATTCAATTGCCGCTGAAAATATACTAAATAAAGGTAATATTATTATTGTAAGTGATAATGATGCAAATTCAGTTAAAATTAGTAAATCAATACAAGCTAACTTAAGGTTAAGTACTACTGCTATTGCAAATATTTTACAGCCAGAAGAAGGGTATATAGCCAAATCTCGTTTTTTAGAATTACTAAAACCAAATGAAAAGAATTGGATAGTAATTACTACTGATGATAGTGTTATTGTTAATGATGTAATTAACAGTATGATTAGTTTGCCCGAAAAAACTACAGCAAAAGTATTTACATTTGATAAAGGGCGTGTGTACGATAAAATTGACAATACCAAACTAGCAAAAGTTGGTTTTACTTATGTAAGTGACGAGTTTATTGATGAAAATTCATCAAATGCAAAAATTTTTAACAAACAATATCAAGAAAAAAACAATGCTTTACCATCGTACTATTCTGTAAAAGGTTTTGATATTACCTACGATATTTTGATTAGGTTAGCCTCTGGAAATGACTTGAAATCTACCTTAAACACAGGGGTTTCAAGACGTATAGAAACAAAATTCGATTATAGAAATAGCTCTTTGATTTCAGAAAATAAAGGTTTATTTATTGTGCAGTATAATGAAGATTTAACATTGACTCGATTGAAATAATCATATTTATATATTCTAATATCGACTTTATAGAAGCTCTTTCAGAAGTAAATATACTCTTGTTTATCAGTTAAATAAGTTGTGCTTTAGATAAAAACAGGCCCCAAAAAACGAGTTGTAGGCTCAAAAATCGGGGTTTTTATTTACGGTCTATGTCTAAAATACGAATAATCTAAGAATTTCAGCACGAATTTTTATTTTTAAGTGCTAGCGAAACCTTCAATTTTATTTTAATCAATTTTTGTTATTGATTTGGGAAAATTTATTCAGCAATTCCTTGGGATGATCTAGTATCTGTTTTTAAGATAAAAGAATCCGTTAAAGAGATAAAAAAAAATATTTAAGTCCCAAAGGTAAAATAGCACCAATGTTTTTAAAATATTATGCTTGTTGTTCAGATAAAAATTAATAGAACAACTGATTGCAAATTATTGTAAACAAAGGGCTACTCTAAAAAAGATAAGTGTTCAACAAGAACCTCTTTTTACTAAAGGAGAAAAGCGGTAATGGTGCCAAAAATGGTTGGCAACTTTTAGATTATTATTTGTTATATTTTCCGAGTTAATTTTTACAGGACATAAGCACTGCTGAGGAGCAATTTATTAGCGAATTAGTTTTGATGATTTTAACGAAGGCACTCAGTTTAAAAAAACATTTATATAATTTAGTTCATAAGAATCAAGTTATAAATCGCCCAGAAGTAATTTAATTCAACATTTTCCAAAGCTTATCTTTCAATTCTTGCAACCCTAATTGTGCAACAGAAGAAATAAAAATCGCTTCTACACCTTTTGGTAATTCAGCTTTAATTTCAGCTTTTAGCTCATCATCTAACATATCTGTTTTAGAAATAGCCAACAATCTATCTTTATCTAACAATTCAGGATTGTGTTTTTTAAGCTCATTCAATAAGATTTCATATTCTTTGTTGATGTCATCAGAATCTGCAGGAATCAAGAATAACAACGCCGAATTACGTTCTATATGACGCAAAAAACGATGCCCTAAACCTTTACCTTCTGCAGCACCTTCTATAATTCCAGGAATATCTGCCATTACAAAAGTTTGATGATTTCTATGTTCTACAATTCCTAAATTGGGTTTTAATGTTGTAAACGCATAATCTGCAATTTTAGGTTTTGCAGCAGTAATTACAGATAATAAAGTAGATTTACCAGCATTAGGAAAACCAACCAAACCAACATCTGCTAATAATTTTAATTCAATTCTAAACCAACCTTCTGCACCATCCATACCAGGTTGTGCATATCTAGGAGTTTGATTTGTAGATGATTTAAAATTCCAGTTTCCAAGTCCACCTTTTCCACCACGTAATAAGATTACTTCTTTTTTATCTTCGGTAATTTCTACAATTACTTCATCAGTATCTGCATCTTTTATAATAGTTCCTAGAGGTACATCAATATAAATATCTTCTCCATCAGAACCTGTACTTCTACTTTTACTACCAGCTCCACCACCTTCTGCTCTAAAATGACGTTTAAATTTTAGATGGAATAACGTCCACATATTTTTATCTCCACGTAAAATAATGTGTCCTCCACGTCCACCATCACCACCATCAGGACCACCTTTGGTTATATATTTTTCTCTGTGTAAATGCGCAGAACCTTGTCCGCCTTTACCAGAAGAAGCATATATTTTTATGTAGTCTACGAAATTTCCTTCAGTCATTGTTATCAGTTCAGCGTTCAGAGTTCAGCGTTCAGAGTTATGTACTCATAACTTAAAACTTATAACTCTGAATTTGTTACAGTTTGTCAAATACTTCTGCAATTCTTTTGGTAATTTCTTCTATAGAGCCAACACCATTAATACCATAGTATTTGTTCTGAGCTTCGAAATAATCTTTTAAAATTGCTGTTTTTGTATTGTATTCGTTAAAACGATTTCTAATTTTGCTTTCATCAGTATCGTCTGTTCTACCACTTGTTTTTCCTCTTTCTAGTAAACGAGTTACTAAAACATCTTCTGGTACTTCTAAAGCAACCATAGCATTAATCTGCTCGCCTTTATCAGCTAAAAAAGTATCTAAAGCTTCTGCTTGCGATTGTGTTCTTGGAAAACCATCAAAAATAAAACCATTGGCATCTGCATTTTTTTCTACTTCTGCTTTTAGCATATTTATGGTTACTTCATCTGGCACTAAATCGCCTTCATCCATATATTTTTTGGCTAATAAACCTAATTCAGTAGCGTTTTTAATATTGAAACGAAAAACATCTCCTGTAGAAATATGTACTAAATTATACATTTCTTTTAAGAAGTTTGCTTGTGTTCCTTTTCCTGCTCCTGGAGGGCCAAATAATACGATGTTTTTCATTTTAGGTTTTGTTGTTAATTGATATATTTCTGGGTAATTTCTTCCTATTCCATTATAATCTAGTCCATATCCAACTATAAATTTGTCTTCGATACTTTTACCTATATAATCTATTGGTAATTCTTTTCTAAATACATCTGGTTTAAAAAATAAAGAAACTACTTTTAATTTTTTAACATTTTGGTTTTTAAAGATATTATAAATTTCTTGTAGTGTATTTCCTGTATCTATAATATCTTCTAGAATTATAACAGTTCTGCCAGTTAAATCTTCGTTAATACCTACCAATTGTTTTACATTATCTGTAGATGAGGTACCTTGGTAAGAAGCTAATTTTACAAAAGAAACTTCGCAATTGCCATTAAATTCTCTAATAAAATCTGCCGCAAATAAAAAGCATCCGTTTAAAATACCTACAAAAAGTGGTACTTCGTTTTTAGGTAAATCTGCGCTAACTTGTTCTGCTAAATGTTTTACAATGGCACTGAGTTCATCTTTTTTGATGAAAGGTTTAAAGTATAAATCGTGAAGTTTTAAAATACTCATAAGGATGCAAATATAACAGCTATATATGTAAAGAAAAAACCGTTTTTAATCTGATTTACAGAGTTTAAAAACGGTTTCTCTTATTTAAAATAAAACTATTTGTTTTTTTCTTCTTTTTTTGTTGTATCGAACATAATTGGTGTTGCCACAAATAATGATGAATAAGTACCTACAGCTACCCCAACAATTAAGGCAAACATAAATCCTTTAATAGAATCACCACCAAATAAGAAAATAGCTAACATTACTAATAAGGTTGTTAACGATGTATTTATGGTTCTTCCTAAAGTAGAACTTAAGGCTTTGTTTACAACTTCACTATATTTCCAGTTGGTATGTATGCCTGCAAATTCTCTAATTCTATCAAAAATAACCACGGTATCATTTAGTGAATAACCAACTACAGTAAGCAGAGCTGCAATAAATGATTGGCCAATTTCCATATCAAAAGGCATAAAACTGTACGTTATAGAGAATACACCTAATACAATTAAAACATCGTGGAAAACTGCTAATACAGCACCAATAGAGAAAGATACTTTTCTAAAACGTAATAAGATGTATAAGAATACAACTAATAAAGATCCGAAGACTGCATATAATGCTGATGTTTTAATATCATCTGCAATTGTTGGTTCTACTTTCATAGAGCTCATTACACCTGCACCTGCTTTCTCGAAACCTGGTTTAAAGTTTTCGTAAGATAAATCACCTAAATACGGTTTTAAAGCTGTGTATAATGCTGTTTGTACTTCTTCGTCTACTTCTTGACCTTCTTCATCAATTTTATAAACTGTTGTAATTTTTAATTGATTCGATTGTCCGTAAGTTTTTACTTCTGGAGCTGTACCAAAAGCATTTTTTAAAGTACCAGCAACTTCTGTAGCATTCATATCTTGGTCAAATCGTACTGTGTATGTACGACCTCCTTTAAAATCTACACCTTGTTTTAAACCAATAGAGAATATAGAAATTAAACCACCAACAATTATGGCCCCAGAAATGATGTAAGCAATTTTACGTTTCTTTAAGAATTCTACATTGATATTTTGGAACCATCCTTTAGATATTGATGTGTTGAAGGTTAAAATAGAACCTTTATTTACGGCGCCGTCAATTAAAATTCGCGTAATAAAAACAGCTGTAAAAAATGATGTTAAAATACCAATCATTAACGTTAAAGCAAAACCTTTAATTGGTCCTGTACCAAATACATATAAAATAATACCTGTTAAAAATGTTGTAATATTTGCATCTATAATTGCAGATAAGGCTCCCTGAAAACTAAAACCTTCTTCAACAGATTGTTTTAATCCTTTCTTTTTGAATAATCCTTCTTTAATTCTTTCAAATATAATTACGTTGGCATCTACAGACATACCAATAGTTAATATGATACCTGCTATACCTGGTAAAGTTAATACAGCTCCAAAAGATGCTAAGATTCCGAAAATGAATAAGATGTTTACAATTAAAGCGATATCTGAATATAAACCTGCTTTACCATAGTATAAAATCATCCAAAGTAAAACCAATACAATGGCTAAACCGAAAGAAATAAAACTGGCATCAATAGCTTCTTGTCCTAATGATGGTCCAACAACTTGCGCTTGAATTATTCTTGCTGCTGCTGGTAATTTACCTGCTTTTAATACAGTAGCAATATCTTCTGCTTCTGCAACTGTCATACTTCCACCAGAAATAGAAGTTCTACCACCAGTAATTGCTTGGTTTACAGAAGGTGCTGTATATACATAATTATCTAAAACTACAGCTACAAAATTGCCTACATTGTCAGCAGTCATTTTTGCCCATTGTTTTGTACCAGAACTATTCATAGTCATGCTTACTTCTGGCTTGTTTAATTGATCAAATACTTGAGCAGCATCTAAAATAACATCACCTTCAATAGTTGCTTGATCTTTTCTGTTTCCTTTTATGGCATATAAACCGATGTAAGGCTCTGCGTTTTCGTCTGCAGCATTCGTATCGAAAGGCTTATAGTCCCATAAGAATTTTGCGTATTTAATTTCAGATGATAATAAAGCTCTAACTTCTTTTTTAGCTAATAAATCATTAACCATTGCAGTATCTGACACTTTAGCAGAAGCCACTAATGAACTTAATTGTTGTTGGCTTTGTGCAATATTTGGACTTAAGTAGGTAAATAAATTTTTCTGAACCTTAGTAGAATCAGCTTCTTCGCCTAATAAATCGTCAATTTCATCTTTTTGAACAGTATCTTTTTCTTGTTCTATAGCAGAATCGTCTTTTAGCATTTCTGCTACTTTTGTGTTTGCAGCAAAGAAAAAGTTTTGCACTTCTGCATTGGTATGCACTTCCCAAAATTGTAATTCAGCTTTACTGGTAATTAACTTTGTAACACGATCTATATCTTTTGCACCTGGCAATTCAATTTGTATTCTACCAGAGTTTCCAATTCTTTGAATTTTTGGAGATGATACTCCAAACTTATCAATTCTACTTCTTAAAACTTCTAGAGTAGTAACAATAGAGCCGTTAATTTCTTCTTGTAATGTTTCTTTTACGGTTGCATTGGCTTCATCAAAAGTAATTTTTTCACTTAAAGCTTTTGTACCAAAAATAGAAGGATCGCTTAATTTTGTAGTGCCTGCAATTTTTTCGAATTCTTCGAAAAATAAATCTAAATAATTCGCATTACTTTCTTTTAATCTTACATCAGCAGCCGCTAAAGCATTATTAAACGCTTCGTTTTTAGAATCGTTAGATAAACTTTTTAGAACCTCCTTTACAGATACTTGTAAAATAGCATTTATACCCCCTTTTAAGTCAAGACCAAGATTCATTTCTTTGTCTTTTACATCATTATAGCTGTACTGAGCAATACCTAAATCTATAATGTCTTTATTGGCTACACTATCTAAATATTTTCTTTCGTAGCTAGCAACTTGCCTTGCATCATCGTTTTCTGTAGCTCTGTTTTTAGAATAAGCTTCAGCATCATCTTCTACTTTATTGGCTAAAAAAGTAAATGATAATTGGTATAAACTCACTAAACCGAAAAGAATAGCAAATACCTTAATAAGTCCTTTATTTTGCATTTTGTTTGTGTTTTGTTGTCAAATTTTATTAAAAAACGAGCAAATATATAGTTTCTAAGATAACTTGACAATTATTTTTTGTATTGATTTGTTTTAATTATGAGCGTGTTTCTCAGTAATTTAAGTTAGTTTAAAATATATGTAAACTATAACATTTTAGCTATTAAAGAAATATGGGCCTGCTCTAACTTCGGGTTCTTTGTTAGAAGTTCTATCTTTTGTAAAAGGATTACTTCTATAAGCTTTGTATGCTTGTTTAAAAAGTTGGTTTGCTTCTTGATTTTCTAAATTTCTAAAAGAAGCATAGTGTGTTGTAGAAGTTGATCTTTCTGAAATGTATTTAATTTCAAAAATGTATTTGTCGTTTAAATCGGTACTTTCTATTGTATTGGTTAACTCATAAATATCAATATTGTAAGTTGATTGCTGATGGTTTTTTTTACCGTGTTTTGAACTTTGGTTTGATGCAAATTGATTAACTAAATTAAGGGCTTGCTTAATATTATCAACAGGTACTGTAGCGTAGTAAGAAATTTTAAGTGTACCGTTTTCAATGTCTTTAATAACAATATGCGAAGCGCCAAAATCTACAAGTTTTTCTTTTACATTCTTTATGGTGTTTCTAATATCCTCGTTGTTATTTTTACCGTCTACAAATTCTAAAACAATTTCTTGATTAGGATGTACAACTTGCTCTTGGAATGCACCAAAACAAATACATAAAATTAAGAATAGCGTACTAAAGTACCATTTAGAGTTCATTGATAAAAAATATAAAAGACTGCTTATTTGCTTACTTTGTTAATTGTTATGAGCTTAATAATTTTTTATTTGAATAATCGAAAAATATCGTTACCATTTGCAAAAAGCAGTAGTGTAACTAACAGAACAAAACCAACTATTTGTGCGTATTCTAAAAATTTATCACCAGGTTTTTTACCTGTAATCATTTCCCAAAGTGTAAACACTACATGGCCACCATCTAAAGCAGGTATTGGTAATAAGTTCATAAATCCTAACATTATCGATAAAAATGCGGTAATTTCCCAAAAAGCTTGCCAGCTCCATGTTGATGGGAAAATTTTTCCTATAGAAATAAATCCACCTAAGCCTTTATAGGCTCCAGTTTTAGGGTTAAAAATCTTTTTTAATTGTTTAATGTAGTCTGTTAGTTTCTTTACAGATTTGTTCCATCCAGCAGGTATGGCTTCACTAAAAGTATATTCTATATCAGCTAAATTGTAATAACCAAGTTTTTCTAAGTCATCCATTTTAAAATTGTTGCCAAAAACACCTAGTTTACCTTTATCAGATATTTGAACAGCTACCTCTTTTAAGATTTCATCTCTTTTAACGGTAATAGAAATATCTTGACCCTTAAATTTTTTAAAAGCATCTTCAACTTCATCATAATATTTTGTATCTATACCATTTACATTAACAATAATATCTTTAGGTTTTAAATCTGCTTTTTTGTTTTGAGAATCTTTAGGGACTTCAGCAATCATAAAAGGTATTCTAGTAGATAATATAGGCCCTTCATCATTTTTACGTCTATCCATTAATTTAGAAATGAAATCTACAGGTAATTTCTTTTCAATAATTTCTCCATTTCTATCTATAGTTACATTTTCACCATTAATAAAGGCAAGAGTAATTCCTCTAAATTCCCTTACTTTTTCGCCATCAACAGCTAATATTTTATCACCATTTTTAAAACCGATACTCATTGCAAGTGAGTCTTGTACCCAAACACCATCTTTGGCATTAACACTATCATTAGGTAAAAATTGTTCGCCATAAGCATACATTAGCATAATGTATATAAAAATACCCAAAACAAAGTTTACAAACACACCACCCAGCATTATAATTAAACGTTGCCAAGCGGGTTTTGAGCGAAACTCCCAAGGTTGTGCAGGTTGTTTCATTTGCTCAGTATCCATACTTTCATCTATCATACCCGCTATTTTTACATAACCTCCTAAAGGAATCCAGCCAATACCATAAACTGTTTCACCAATCTTTTTCTTAACAAGAGAAAATTTATAATCGAAGAATAAGTAGAATTTTTCTACTTTAGTTTTAAACAATTTTGCAGGGATAAAATGCCCCAATTCGTGCAACACAATTAATAAAGATAAGCTTAAAATAAATTGAGATGCTTTAATTAGTATTTCCATTCAGTGTTAAATCAGATTTAAAAAACGCACAAATGTACGTTTTTATAAAGAGTTTAAAAAGAACTATTGAAACTTGATTTTTTATTTTAACAAAGATTTTATAGAAATCAACTTTTTTGCCATTTTTTTAAGCCCTAAATTTGCAAAAATATCTGTTATAATGGATTTAAAATTCTTTAAAAAAAGCAAAGCTACTGTACTTTTTCTAATTGTTTTTTCGGCAGTATCTCTGCCTGTTTTTTATCATTTGGTAAAGGTTGATAAAAAATTAAAGGTATATAATCCAGTAGATGTAAATCCAAGTTTGGTACACAAATCTATAAAACACATTACCAAAGACCATGCTATAGCCGATTTTGAATTAATAAACCAAAATGGAGAAATAATCACTCAAAATAATTACAAGAATAAAATTTATATAGCTGATTTTTTCTTTACACGTTGTACAAATATATGTGTGGCAATGGCATATAATATGAGTGAACTGCAAGAGTTTTATAAAGATGATGATGATATTATGTTTTTATCTCATTCTGTAACACCTGTTATTGATAGTGTTTCGGTTTTAAAAGAGTACGCCATTAAGAAAGGTGTTATTGATAAAAAATGGAATGTAACTACAGGCTCTAAAAAACATATTTATGATTTGGCTAGAAAAAGTTATATGGCCGTTATTGAAGAAGGTGATGGAGGTGAAGATGATTTTATACACACAGAACAGTTTATTTTGGTTGATAAACAAAAACGAATTAGAGGTTTTTATGATGGTACAGATAAAGAAGATATGGCAAAATTAAAAGACGATGTAGCTTTACTAAAAGAAGAATATAGTAAAAAATAACTTGTTTAGAATCATTCTAAATTCGTATCTTTGTTTCAAATTTAATTCCTGCTTTTTGCAGGAATCTTTTTATACATAAACAAATTGAGCACAATTGCATCTTTACTTAAAGGAGAAATAGGATATATTTCTGAAGAATCTTTAGATTTTATTCCACTAAAATTATTAGAAATGGGTTGTTTGCCTGGGGCAGAAGTAAAACTTGTACAAATTGCACCTTTAAAAGACCCACTATATATCTGTGTTAACGGAAGTCATTTAGCAATTAGAAAAGAAACAGCATCACTAATTCAAATTCTTAAAGCAAATATTAATGTCTAAAAACGATATAAAAATTGCTTTAATTGGAAACCCGAATACCGGAAAAACATCGTTGTTCAATCAACTCACTGGTTTAAATCAAAAAGTTGGGAACTACCCTGGAATTACTGTAGACAAAAAAGAAGGAACCAGTAAACTCTCTGCCAAACAAAATGGGGTTGTTACAGATTTGCCTGGTACCTATTCTATAAACCCCACTTCTTTAGATGAAAGTATTGTTTTAAAAACCCTACTAAATAAAGACATTAAAACCTCACCAGATGTAATTTTGGTTGTGGCTGATGTTGAAAATCTAAAGCGAAATCTTTTATTGTTTTCACAAATTAAAGATTTAGAAATTCCTACAGTTTTGGCAATCAATATGGTAGACCAAATGGATAAAAAAGGAATTACCATTGATTTAAATTTATTAAAAAAAGAATTAAATACCGAAGTTGTTTTAATTAGCGCCAGAAAAAACGAAGGAATAAAAGAGGTTAAACAGGCCATTATTCGTTGTCACGTTGCCGCAAAAGCGTCTCCTTTATGTGGCATCAATTCTAAAATAGATCCTCATTATTTTGATGCATTAAAAGCAATAAGTCCTAATTATTCTTTGTATGAATTATGGTTGATGGTAACACAGAATAATTTTCCAGATGCTATTTCATCCGAAGAAAAAGAAAAATTAATAGCTTTTCAAAAAGACGTTTCTAAGGTAAAAAAATATCAACATAAAGAAACCATATATCGCTACCAAGAAATTAATAAAATTTTAAAGAAAGCCTATGTCATAGATCAATCTAAAGCTTCTGGTTTGCGTGGTAAATTAGATCGTGTTTTTACCCATAAAATTTGGGGTTATGTGATGTTTAGTTTAATTTTATTACTGATTTTTCAGTCTATTTTTGAGTGGGCATCATTGCCAATGGATTTTATAGACGAAACTTTTGCCCAATTTGCAGATTTTGCAAAAAGTAATTTGCCCGTAGGTATTTTAACAGACTTAATAACAGAGGGAATTATTCCAGGAATTGGCGGAGTTGTAATCTTTATTCCGCAAATAGCCATCTTGTTTTTATTCATAGCTATTTTAGAAGAAACGGGGTATATGAGCCGAGTTGTATTTTTAATGGATAAAATTATGCGTCGTTTCGGAATGAATGGTAAAAGTATAATACCGTTAATTTCTGGTACAGCCTGTGCAATACCTGCAATCATGGCAACAAGAACCATTTCTAGCTGGAAAGAACGATTAATTACCATTTTGGTAACCCCGTTTACAACCTGTTCTGCACGTTTACCAGTTTATGCCATATTAATAGCTTTAATTATTCCTCAAAAAAAAATCTTTGGCTTTTTAAATTTACAAGGGTTGGTTTTATTGCTCTTGTATGCTTTAGGTTTTGTGTCAGCCATTTTAGCTGCGTACATATTACACAAAACTTTAAAGATTAAATCGAAATCTTTTTTTGTTATTGAAATGCCAGATTATAAAGTACCTTCTTTTAAAAATGTTTTTTTTGAAGTAGTTGAAAAAACAAAAGCTTTTGTTTTAGGCGCCGGAAAAATAATTTTAGCTTTATCTATAGTACTTTGGTTTTTAGCTTCTAATGGAGGCTCAGCATTTAAAAATGCAGAGAAATCTGTTGTTGAAAGTACAGCCAATATAAACCTAAATAAGGCAGAAATGCAACAAAAAATAGCCTCTGCAAAATTAGAAAACTCCTATATAGGAATGTTAGGTAAAACCATAGAACCAGCCATAAAACCTTTAGGTTACGACTGGAAAATAGGTATTGCCTTAATTACTTCTTTTGCTGCAAGAGAGGTGTTTGTAGGTACTTTAGCAACTATTTATAGTGTAGAAGCAAGTGATGATGATAGTAGCACCATAAAACAAAAAATGGCTTCTGAAATAAATCCGGATACAGGTAAAAAACGCTTTAATTTTCCTGTAGGTATGTCTTTAATGGTATTTTATGCTTTTGCAATGCAATGTATGGCAACTTTAGCAATTGTTAAACGAGAAACTAAAAGTTGGAAATGGCCTTTAATTCAGTTGTTTGGAATGGGGGTATTGGCATATCTATCTTCTTTAATAACCTATCAAATATTAAGTTAATGCAAAAAGTTATCGTATATCTTTTAGTGATTTTAGCCATTGTTTTTTTAGTAAAAACTTACCTTTTACCTACAAAAAACAAGAAGAATTGTAGTAGCGATTGCAATTGTCATTAAAAACTTAACAGAACATTAAGATTTTTGAATGTTAGGTTTTTTAATTTTGATGACTTACAAATTATACAATTCATTAAATATATAAATATGAAAAAAGCCATTTTATCAATCGCAATTTTTACCATTGCTTTAATTTCATCAACAGAAACTTTTGCACAAAAATTTCCAAAAATGGACGTTAGTCCTATGGATGCTGCTTCTTACCCCACCAATTGGAGAAATGCAGATAAATTGGTAAAAGTTATATATAGTAGACCACAATTAAAGGGCAGAAAGTTAGACAAACTAGCACCAAAAGGTAAGGTTTGGAGAACGGGTGCCAACGAAGCTGCAGAAATTACATTTTATAAAAATGTAACTTTTGGAGGTAAAAAAGTAAATGCTGGTACCTATACGTTGTTTTCAATTCCTACTGATGGAGATTGGACAATTATTTTAAGTAAGCAAAAAAACGTTTGGGGTTCTTACTTTTATGATGAAGCTGAAGATGTGGTAAGGGTTGATGGTAAAATATCGCAATTAGATGAACCTGTTGAAGCATTTTCAATTGCTTTTGAAGGAGAAGGAGACAATGCAACGATGTTTATGGCTTGGGCAAAAACAGTTATCTCAGTTCCTGTAAAAGGATAATGTATAAATACCTACATAAAATACTTAAAACTATTTAGTTTTTAAAAGTACTTATAGGCTTTTATTAATAAGTTTTTTTTAAATAACTCGAAAAGCACAATAAAATTTTAATTTTATTGTGCTTTTTTTATTGCATTTAGAAACCTCTAAATCTGAATTATTTAATAAGGTTAAGATTATGGAGTACAAAATTTTTCTATTTTAAAATAATACGGACTTACGTTAAGATGGGCCTTATTTAACAACCGCTGATTATTAGTGGATTGTAATTTTTATTCTTTAAAGTAAATGATATTTCGACTAAAATCAAGAAATTTAAATTTGAGATTTCTTAGCTCTACTATTTGCCTCGCAAGCCAGCTTAGGTACAGATTCACTTAAAAATAAAACTCTTTTTATAATTCATCTAATTCTGTTTTAATATTGTCATATAATCAAGCTAACATACATAATTAAAAAAAAAATGCATTCGGTTTATCTCTTTTATGAGTAAAAAAACAATTTAAATTCAATAAAAAACCTACTAGACCCTACTAGTTTGTTTTTTATGATTAAAAATCAAGAATCTTTAAATTATATATGTATATTTGGTACTCAAAAATTAACTAAAAAATAACAATAACAATTATGACAGCAGGTTTTGATATGTGGGACTATATAGTCTTTGTAGCTTACGCCATTCTAATTTTAGGGGTAGGTTTATGGGTTTCGCGTGATAAAGACGGACATCAAAAGAATGCAGAAGATTACTTTTTAGCAAGTAAATCTTTGCCTTGGTGGGCCATTGGTACATCTTTGATTGCAGCAAATATTTCTGCAGAACAATTTATAGGGATGTCTGGTTCTGGTTTTGCATTGGGCTTAGCAATTGCTTCTTATGAATGGATGGCAGCGTTAACCCTAATTATTGTAGGAAAATACTTCCTGCCAATTTTCATAGAAAAAGGATTGTATACCATTCCTGAATTTGTGGAGAAACGTTTTTCAACCAATTTAAAAACTATTTTAGCTATCTTTTGGTTGTTCTTATACGTTTTTATTAATTTAACTTCTGTATTGTTTTTAGGTGGTTTAGCCATTGAAACAATCATGGGTGTTGATATGATTTATGCCATTATTGGTTTAGCATTATTTGCAGCAGCATATTCACTTTATGGAGGATTATCTGCTGTGGCTTGGACAGATGTTATTCAGGTAGTGTTTTTAGTTTTAGGAGGGTTAATTACTACCTATTTAGCATTAAATACCGTTTCTGGAGGAGAAGGAGTTATGGCCGGGTTTTCTAAAGTTTGGGAGGCAGCACCAGATAAGTTTCATATGGTTTTAGAGGAGTTTAATTCTGATGGAAGTCCGAATTCTAATTATTTAGATTTACCTGGAGTTTGGGTTTTAGTAGGTGGTTTATGGGTTGCAAATATTTATTATTGGGGCTTTAATCAATATATTATTCAAAGAACATTAGCAGCAAAATCTTTAAAAGAATCTCAAAAAGGTATTTTATTGGCAGCATTTTTAAAGTTAGTAATTCCTTTAATTGTTGTTGTTCCTGGAATAGCAGCCTATGTGATGGTAAACGATCCAGAAATTATGGCAAGTTTAGGAGAAGTTGGTATGTTAAATACACCAACTGCAGAACAAGCAGACAAGGCATACCCATGGTTATTACAGTTTTTACCAACAGGTTTAAAAGGTGTGGCTTTTGCGGCATTAGCAGCAGCTATTGTATCATCTTTAGCATCGATGTTAAATTCTACATCAACCATTTTTACTATGGATATTTACAAACAATACATCAATAAAAATGCGGATGATAAGAAAACGGTTAACGTAGGAAGATTAACAGGAGCAGTAGCTTTAGTAATTGCAGTACTTGTTGCGCCATTATTGAATGGAATGGATCAAGTTTTTCAATACATTCAAGAATATACAGGTTTAGTTAGTCCAGGTATTTTAGCGGTATTCTTATTAGGTTTATTTTGGAAAAAAACAACCAACAACGCTGCAATTTGGGGTGCAGTATTGTCTGTGCCAATTGCCTTAGCGTTAAAGTTTTTACCAATTCCTGCTTTAGCACCATGGATGCATCAAATGGGTTTAGCAACAGTGCTATCTATTGTTGTAATAATGGTTTTAAGCTATATGGAGACTAAAGGAAAAGATGATCCTAAAGGAATTGAAATAACAAAAGATTTGTTTAAAACAACACCTTTATTTAATATTGGTTCTTTTGTGGTTTGCCTTTTATTAGCAGTATTGTATTCGATTTTTTGGTAGTATCAATTACCCTTGTTCTTTTAATTAACGTGAGTTCGACGTAAGAAAGTTTATTGTTATACAATAAAAAAAGCAGAAATTCATTATGTTTAAGTGTCTAACATTTAAATGTTTAATTGAATTTCTGCTTATGATTTTTAATCTAAAAACAGTTTAAAAAAGCTCATCTTGTTTTGAATAATATTTGAAAACAGAAAAAAATTGCGCACATAATACAGACATAAAAGACATCATTAATTTCAAGAAAATCATCAGAAAAGCATACGTCAATGATTGGATAAGCAAAGATATTTTTTATAAGATGGAAGGAACTTTAAAGACAGTGGAAAGAGAATTTTTGGATGTGAAGAAATCCAAAGATAAAATCAAATTCGAAATAGGTTTCGACAACCAATTGTTTGCTTTTGCAGGATTATATGCAAACAATACCTATACTATTGTAACAACAGAGGCTAAAGGAGTAATGCGCGACATTCACGACACCAAACTAAGAATGCCTTTTAGTTTAAAGTCAGCATCCGATTTTAAAGGTTGGTTAAATAATAAAGAAGTAGCACCCCAATATAATTTCACAACAACCCAATTAGATTTTACACAACCAACCTTATTCTAAGAAACCCTAATAAAAGAGTAAGTAGTTCTTATAAACTCCCCACAACACAAAATCCAGTATATTTTAAAAACGCGTTTATTATTTTCAGCAGTATTTTTAAATGAAGCCTCTGTCTTATATGTTATTTTCCTTGTCAACAATAATTTAACCTTTTATTATCTTAAGGTACATTTATTCTTATATAATAATTAAACTTAGTTCAAAAATTTTAACTTTACACTAAATCAATAGAAATGTTTATGTTTGTTTTTTGTTTTCTTTAAAATGAATTTAAACTCGAAATCCATAGCAGTTTTACCTTTTGTCAATATGAGCAATGATAGTGACAACGTCTATTTCTGTGATGGTATTACTGAAGAAATTATAAATGCATTAACAAAGGTTAATGGTTTAAAAGTAATTGCAAGAACCTCATCTTTCGCCTTTAAAGGAAAAGATATTGATATTAGAGAAATTGGTAAACAATTAAGTGTCAATACAATTCTTGAAGGTAGTATAAAAAAGTCTCAAGATAATATTAGAATAACAGCGCAGTTAATCGACGTCAAAGATGGCATACATTATTGGTCAAAAAAATACGACAGAAAACTAGTAAATATCTTCGATTTAGAAGATGAGATTAGCTTAGCCATTGCAGACGAAGTTCGAAATAATTTTGGGCACTTCGAAGTACAGGACCATTTAATAAAACAGCCAACTGATAATATTGATGCTTATCAATTATTTCTAAAAGGACGCTCCTTTCAATTAAAATGGACACCTGAGAGCATCAATCAAGCTATTTCATTTTATAATCAAGCCATTGCCCTAGATAAACAATATGCCAAAGCCTACTATGCCAATCTACAATGTTATGGCTTACTAGCAATGTGGGGTTATATGCCTTATCAAGAAGCTATGGAATTAGCAACCAGCAACCTTTTAATAGCAAAAGAAATAGATACCTCATTACCTGAGTATCCTTTATCTTTTGTAGGTAAATTTTTCTGGGAAGAATGGGATTTCAAAAACGCTTACACACACATTAATAAGGTTTTAGAAATAAATCCAAACCATATAGATGGATTAGAAGCTATGGCAGAGTTGTGTATTGCTCTTGGTTTTTTCAATAAAGCCAAAGTCTTTGCCAACAAGTTGTTAGAAGTAGATCCGCTCTCAGCAAACAATCACTATACTTTAGGACACATTTACTATTATCAACGTAAATTTCGTAAAGCTCTAGAAAGCATTGACTACGCCCTAACACTTAATCCTCATTTAGAATTAGCGCATCACCTAAAATGTTTCTGTCTAATATGGCTTAATGAGGCTGAGCAGTTTAAAGCATTTATTCAGAATACATCATTACAAGAAGAAAAAAACATGCTGTTTAATCTTGTTAATAAAAAGGATACAGTAATAACAAATGAAGCCACCTCAAAATGGTGTAAAGGAGGTAATGAAGCTACAATGCTAGTGCCATATGACGTGTTTATTCTTAGCAACTCGAATCATAAAGAACTTGGATTTTCGAGATTAAAAGAAATGGTTAGTCAAAGACGTGGACAAATTATTAACTACAGACAAGAACCTTTTTTACACCCTTTACATAGCATAAATGGGTTCTCAGAATTACACCAGTCTAACTTGTTTATTGACGATATTGAAGTTCCTCAAAAAGAGGAAGAAAAACTAACTTCAAACATTTTAGATAGTCACCAGATACAAATTCTAAAAAAAGAATTGCTTAACTACTTTGATGAGGAAGAACCTTATTTAAACCCACAGCTGAGTTTAAAATTTGTTGCTGATGTTTTAGGTTTAAACACCAATAAAATGTCGTATTTAATTAACCAGGCGTTCGATACAAATTTTAATGACTTTATTAATCAATATCGTCTCAACCATTTTAAAACTATAGCTTTAGACCCTAAAAACTCACATTTAACCATTCTCGGTTTAGCTTATGATAGCGGTTTTAATTCCAAAAGTGTGTTTAATACGTACTTTAAAAAAACAGAAGGCATTACCCCAAGTAAATGGGTGAAATCTAATAGTAACTAGTAGTTTAATAGCAGTTTATTTCCTTCATTCAATTTTATGCTGAATTACATTTCAGTAGGATTGTTGTATCAATAATTTTGAAGTTTCAAAAAAAAATATCGAAAAATTCTCATTTTTTTTAGGCCAAAAGAACTAACGTAAAACACTTCATTTTTAAACAAAAATCACAACCATTTTTTGGATAAGTGCAGATGAATCGTGTCAAAAAATGAAATAATAAAGAGGATAATTCCGAACGTTCTAATTTATAATTTAAGACGATTCGAGACCTCTTATGCCGCAAATTTGCACTATCAAAATCATTATAAATCAATTAAAAATGAACAATTATGAAATCATTAAATCAAACACTTAAAAAAAACAAACCGATTATTGTTAAAAGAGCAGGAAACCATTTTATGATAGCCATTTTACTATCTATAACAACCTTATTATCATCATGTTCAAAAGATGACGACAATAACGAACCAATAGACAACTACACAACCATTGAAAATTTATTGAATGAAGTTGATTTTCAAGGGTATGCCATTGTAACTAAAAATGGTAATGATTTAGTGCGTCAGGGTTTTGGATTAGCAAATGAAAGTACTGCATTACCACAAGATGATGAACTTGGCTATCGTATTGGTTCAGTAACTAAAACCTTAACAGCTGCTGCTATTGTACAACTAAAACGCGATGGTTTAATCAGTAATTTTAATCAAACTTTAGATGAATTCGACACAGAGTTTCCAAACGGAAATCAAATTACCATTGCACAGTTATTATCACATCAATCAGGTATTCCAGATTATCAATTTGTAGTGGAAGACGCCTACGAACAAGGCGAAACCTTGGATGAAGAAGATATTTATGAAGTTATTACTGAAATGATTTCTGAAAATGGTCTTAATTTTACACCAGGTTCTGGAAAACAGTATAGCAATTCAAACTTTCTTATCGCAGCTTTATTAATTCAAGAAGTATCTCAAATGTCTTATCACGAATATATTCAGCAAAAAGTATTGACACCTTTGCAAATGATTGATACTTATAAAGGCACTAATGTTATTGATATAAATACACATGCTGAGGGTTATAAAAATGATAACGCAAACAGTACGTACCCAATGGCTATTGCATTTGGCGTTGGAGATTTCAGTAGCACGCCAAAAGATATGGAAATTTGGACAAATGCAGTAAAAACAAACTGGTTTACGGCTACCGAAAAAGGCGAAATATTTGCAGACGATGTACCAAGTGGCTTTGTAGATTTTGGCCTGGGTTGGTTTACCACACAAGAAAGCAATACCACAATGTTTTGGCATGGAGGTGATATTAATGGCTTTTGGAGTATGATTGGGTTTATACCAGAATACGATGCAACAATTGTACTGTTAAGTAATCAACAAGATGATTCTGGCGAACAACGAAATACCATTATAGAACAACTTTTAACCAACGAATTTAATTAAGAATTACCCAAAAAAAATAAACAATCAAGATATGAGAAATATAATATTAGTAGTCACATTCCTTATGCTAACTACAACAAATGTTTTTAGTCAAGAAACATCAAAACAAGCATTTGAAATTAAAGTTATTACAAGTGTAGAATCGATAATCCCAAGTGGCTTAGGTAGATCAAGATTAATTTCATCAAATAATAAAAGAGATTATAAACAATTTACCTCAAACCAATCAGAAGAAAACAATTCCAGAAATAAATCTAAAAGAAAAAATATTAGAATAAAAAACTTTGAAGAAACTAAATTATTGAACTTTTATAATTTGGGTGGTATACGTTTTCAAAATATAGCTGCCAATGATGCTTTGATTTCCTCAAAATTAACAGCTATGCTTTCTGAAGGTTGGGATTTGATGTTTGTTACAAGTGCAGTAGAAAGCGATGCAGGAAAAAATGATGACAATGGTATTTTTATTACACGTTTTATTTTTAAAAGGAAGTTGAACCAATTAAATAACCAATAATTTTTTTAATAATGAAACATACCAATGTATTATTAGCAGGTGCTACCGGTTATTTAGGGAGGTATTTGTTAAAAGCATTAATCGATAAAGAAAATCAGATTATTGCAATTGTTCGTAACCCTAATAAGCTGCAAAATAGTAACGAAAATTATTTAGAAATAAAGCAAGCTGAAATAACAAAACCTGATACCCTAAGTGATATTTGCAAAGGTATAGATACAGTAATATCTACGGTAGGTATAACAAGGCAAAAAGAAGGTTTAACCTATATGGATGTAGATTATCAAGCCAATATAAATTTGTTGGAAGAAGCTAAAAAGGCTGGTGTAAAACACTTTGTATATGTGTCTGCTATTAACGGAGATAAATACAGAAATTTAAAAATTTTTGAAGCTAAGGAAAAATTTGTAGATGCTTTAAAGTCTTCTGGGTTAAACTATACCGTTGTTAGACCTAATGGTTTTTTCTCAGATATGAAAGATTTTTTACAAATGGCTAAATCTGGTCGTGTCTATTTGTTTGGATCTGGTCATCAAAAATTCAACCCCATTCACGGAGAAGATTTAGCGAAAGCTATTGTAAATTCTTTAGACGATAACAACAAAGAATTAACCATTGGAGGCCCAGATATTTTAAGTTTGAATGATATTAGTAAACTAGCTCTAAGCGCTTTAAATAAACCTATTAAAATTATTCATTTACCAGATAGTTTAAGAAAATTAACACTTTGGAGTTTAAGAACTTTTGCAAGTGTTAAAACCTATGGCCCAATTGAGTTTTTCCTCACCTTAATGGCAGAAGACAATATTGCACCAACATCTGGTAAACATCATCTAAAGGATTTTTTTATAGATGAAACAAAAAAAGGTTTGGAATTATAATACAGGACGATGTGCCTTGTCTTCTGGCATTTCTTTGTACCATCAAATGAGATAATAATCACAAAACAAATATTAAAAACAAATAATTAAAAACAAATTAAAATGAAAAAACTATTAATCATTACCTTAACCTTATGTGCATTGAATGTTTTTGCACAACGTAATCATGAACTATCAAAGAATAATGATACAGATTTTAAATATAGAGCGAGCTTTCCAGCAATTATCTTGGGTAATATTGGCAAAGGAGGTGAAAGAACTAACACGCAACACATTGAATTTCATATTAAGCGTGATTTAGATTCAAAAAACATCATTGGTGTAAAATTTGCCACTTGGCGTTTATTTCAACCAATGGGCATTCAATGGTGGGATGGACTTTTAGATAAAATAGATTCTAAAACTGAATTTTATCCAGGTTATTTGCATGAAACGGGTGTTGGTATATCTTATCAGCGTATGCTTTGGAAAGGCTTATTTGCTTCTGTAGAAGTATTACCACTTTATAAAACGTACAAAGATTTAGACAACAAGAAAATCGCCAATGGTTTTAAACTCTACAACTCATACCATGTAGGTTATCACATTGCTTTTGGTAAAAAGAAACAATTTTTTATTGAGCCACAGGTTCATTGTAATGTATGGCATTTTGACACAAAAACACCGCAAGCATTTAAACAACTAGATAATAAATGGAAAAATCATTTCCTTTTTGAGCCAAACCTGTATATCGGCTTTAAATTTTAAGGAAGATCTACAACCTTTAATCATCAACGTATAAAACAATTAAAAAAAACGAATATATGAAAACAATTGAAACACAAATCCGATTAAAAATGACATTTTTGGTTTTAATACTCATGTCATCACTAACGTTTGCACAAAACAATTCAACTATTGAAGAAACTTCAAAACGAGAAGGTTTTATCTTTGAATTTAGTCTAGGTGGAGGAGTTATTAGTGTTGAAGATAGTGAAGGCATTCAAACCTTTGATACAGCGCAGGGAGCTATAAGTTTCCCTGAATTAAAATTTGGTTATATCTTAAATAATAAGTTGACATTGACTTTATCTATGCCAGGAAATATATACGAATTTCAGGAGTATGACAGACATTTCGGAGGTTTTATTCCCTCAGTACAATATTGGGTAAAAGACCGTTGGTGGATTCACGGTGGTATAGGTTTAGCTATAGATTCACCCGCACTTTACGACATTAAAGATAATGTTAATGACGATTGGAATTTTGGATGTGCAGTTATGGCAAGTACAGGATATGATTTTTACAAAAAGAAAAACTTTGCATTGAATGTACAGTCCAAATTGGTGATGGGAAGAGCATTTTTAGAAGGAGATGCACATAGAGATGCAGTAACTTTTAACATAGGTTTAGGGTTTAGTTGGTTTTAAAAATAAAACTAATTTTACAGTAATTTTTAATGGTATAATAATGAACTAATTATGAAACAAAGTACAATACTAACACTATTAATTTTTATGTCTATAGGTGCTTTTGGTCAGCAAGAAATCAAGAAGGACATTGCGCTATTATTAAATGCCGAACTACAAAACGAGAACATAAAAAGTGGTATTCTGCATGTGTATTCTGAAACTCGAGGAATCGATATACAATTGGTTGAAAACAAAGAAGATGCTATTTCTATACAGAGTCCATTTTACACAGCCAGTGTTACCAAAATGCTTACAGCTACAGCAATTGGTATTTTAAAGGATCAAAATAAATTAAATTTAGATGATAAAATCGCTAAATATTTGCCAGATTCATTGATGAATAATCTTATTGTTGTGGATGGAAAAGACTATTCAAAAGATGTAACCATTGCACATTTGTTGCAACATACCTCTGGTTTGCCTGATTATTTTACGGACCAAACTAACGATGAAAGTCCAAACATTATCAATCAAATATTGACAAACCCTAACAAAACATGGACAGCTGAAGAAATGATTCAGTTTTCAAAAGACAAGATGACACCACATTTTATTCCTGGTGATGGTTATCATTATACAGATACAGAATATGTGCTGTTAGCATTGATTATTGAAAATCTGAGTGGATTATCATTAGACGTGTTCTTTCAGCAATATATTTTTCAACCTTTAAAGATGAATAGTTCCTACATCAACTTAAAATCTACAGCAATAGATAATAATCTTCCTATCGTTAAATTCTATGCAAGTCAATATGAATTATCATCTCTCAAAAGCCTAAGTGCAGATTGGGGTGGAGGTGGACTGGTGTCTACCACCCAAGATTTGATACGCTTTTTAAAAGCGTTTAATGAAGGTTTAATTGTAAAAAAAGAAACCCGTTTGGCAATGCAACATTGGGTTTATGAAACAGTGGGTATGGAATACGGTTTTGGAATACGAAAGGTGGCTTTTAAAGACCTGATGAATATAGATACGGACTTACAACTTATTGGACACTCAGGTAGTACTGCTTCTTTTTTGTGGTATTGTCCTCAATTAGATACTTATATTTCTGGATCTTTAAATCAACTAGAGGCTTCTAAGAGTGCAATGATTTTGGTTTATGATGTACTCAAAAGAATCGAAAATAAATAGAGCGATGAACACATTTATAAAAGTTATAATTATTTATTTTATTGCACTATTATTATCAATTAACGGTTTGTTTGCACAGACATCAAACAAAATGAATTGGAAAGATGATCTTAAAATCTATAAATCGTCTTTGTAGCAAAAACATATAGACCTTTATCATACAGTACCTAAAGAAGAGTTTTTCAATGAATGGAATAAAATGTATAACAACGTTGATTCATTAACTTGGTCCAGCTTTGGAATATGGTTCCAAAAAAAATATAAAATAAAGACGAGTTGTTCTATATTTTGGAAGGGTCATTAGTTATGGAATTAGAGCATAAAGAACCTTTTATCATGCAATAAGGAGATGTGTTTGTGGTACCCAAAAAGAGTTAATCATAATGTATCATCAAAAAATGAATGTGTCATACTATTAATCGAAAGCAAAATAATTTTGCATATAGATAACATACAAACTGCAATCCCAAATTCAATCATAGACCAAAAAAAATGAAAAAAGTAAACCGAAATCAAATTAAAACTGCAGTTGTTATAGTTGCTTTATTTATAATAGGCACGCTTCTAAACATACCCTTTAGCAGAGAATTAAAAAGAATAAAAATTAAGGCTGGTGATACCAGTGTTAATCTATTAGATTCAATTTCTGAAGAAATAATACAAACAAGTATTTATGGCTTAATTGTAGGTGCAATTTTGGTGTTTGTTGGTTTGTTTCTTTCAAAAAAAGCAGAATTGGGTGCACCTCTTATAGAAAGTATATTTTCTAAGGAAAAAATAAAAGAGTTTTCTTTAAGCCAAAAAAATAGTTTATTATCCATCGTATTTAGTGTAATCTTAGCAGTTGTAATTCTTATTCTTCATAAGCTAGTAAGAGATTTATATCCAGTTACAAGCATTATAGATAGACCCTCTAAAATATATTATGTAATCGTATCTTTTTCAGCAGGAATCACAGAAGAAATAATGTTTCGATTAGGGTTAATGTCTCTAATAATAACCGTAATTCAACTATTTAAAAAGAAGGTGAAACCCTCTAACAGTGTAGTTTGGGTAAGTATAATTATTACGGCAATATTCTTTGGTTTAATTCACCTACCATTATCACAAAACTTTTCAAAGCTAAGTACAGTTACCGTAAGTGCAACAATGATTGGAAATTTAATTACAGGATCTTTCTTTGGATATGTGTATTGGAAACGTGGTTTACTTGTAGCAATTACGTCACATATTATATGGGATTTAGTTTTTCATGTTGTAGGTTCACCGTATTTGTAAAAACTTATTTCGTTTAAAAAATATGGAAATTTAACAAATCAATAAGGCATCAATAAAAAAACAGTAAAAACTAAAAAATATAACAGTTTATGAACGGACCAAACAAAAACATAAAATTCCCACTTGAAAATTACGACAGACTTTGTTTTTTGAAAAACATAATTAAAAGTCCAAATATTATTGTTGGAGACTATACCTACTATGATGATTTTGAAAATGTAGAAAACTTTGAGAAAAATGTGAAGTATCATTTTGACTTTACTGGCGATAAATTAATCATTGGAAAATTCTGTATGATTGCTTCTGATGTAAAATTCATAATGAATGGTGCAAATCATTTAACTGATGCAATGTCAACGTATCCCTTTGCGGTTTTTGGAAATGGCTGGGAACATGCAATGGAAGGAAAAACGTATCCACAAAAAGGAAACATAACTATTGGTAATGATGTATGGATTGGCTATAACGCAACAATTATGGCTGGTGTAACTATTGGGGATGGAGCCATTATCGCCACAAACGCAACCGTAATTAAAGATGTTGCCCCTTATTCTATTGTTGGTGGTAATCCTGCAAAGGAAATCAGAAAACGATTTTCAGAAGGTGTCATTACTAAATTATTAGAGCTAAAATGGTGGAATTGGGATATTGAAAAAATCACAAAGAATGTACAGCATTTAACGCATAATAAAATTGAGAAATTCATAGAATAATTGAATTGGTTCTGTTTTGCAAATACGAACTTTTAACAGCCTTATTTGTATCAACTTTGTAGTAAAATATTTTAATTATGAGAGCAATAGAATGTCTAAAGTATGGCGATGCAGAAAACTTGGTACTTAGTACTGTTAAAAAACCAGCACCAAAAGCAAATGAAGTACTTATAAAAATATGTGCTACCTCAGTTACTACAAGTGATGTTCTTATTCGAAGGATGAATGAACCTATGATTCCCAAATTTATACTCCAACTTATCTTTGGTTTTGGTCGGCCAAGAAATCCTGTATTGGGAATGGTATCAGTTGGCATTGTGGAGCGTAAAGGTAAAGAGGTGACATTGTTTGAAACTGGTGATGAGGTTTTTGGGTATGGTTCAATGTCGCCTACCAAACGTCGTTTTGGTGCTTATGCAGAATATATTTGTTTACCCGAAGATTGGAATCTTGCACTAAAACCTGTAAATCTTAGTTTTGAGGAAGCTGCAGCAATTCCTTATGGTGGTTTATTGGCTTCTCATCTATTAAAAAAGACGCATATAAAAAAGGGTGACAACGTTTTAATCTATGGTGCATCTGGCAGTATAGGTACAATGGCGATACAATTGGCGAAACATAGGGGTGCGCATGTTACAAGTGTTTGTAGTGCTAGAAACTTCGATTTAGTAAAATCTTTAGGAAGTGATAAGATGATTGATTACACTTTAGAAAATGCTGAAACACAATTAGAAGCATATAAATATGTGATTGATGCTGTAGGCAATTCGAAATCATCGACACTTAAAGAAAAGAGCAAAAATGCATTGACTTCGAATGGTAAATACATATCCATAGATCATGGGGTTCCATTAACACCAAAAGAAGCTTTTTTGAATTTAAAAAGCTTAGCAGAACAAGAGAAAATTATTCCTGTTATTGATAGTATCTATCCTTTAGAAAAAATAGCTGAAGCGCATAAGTACGTTGAAATGGGACATAAAAGAGGAAATGTGATTATTACTGTTTAGTTGATTTATAGACATAGACTATTTCAATTTATAAATTAGTTGTAAAAAAAACAATTATGTTTTTGTGAATTGTCGAAAATTGAAAAGAGAGACTTTGGATTCTTTTAATGACAAAAAAAAATCTTAATAGCTACTGTTCTTAGATATTTGGAAAATTTAATTGTTGAAAAATAAACTACTTGTAAAAAAGTATGTCGAATCATAAAAATTAAAATAAGATACCCTATAAAGACCTATTTGCATCATAATTTATAGATCTGCGTCATAATTTTCAATACATCAGCAAACTTTATACATAAGGCTACATAAGGGTTGTAGGCTAACTCCGTTCTTGTTGCACCTTTGTAGAAATAAAAACAAGGTAATTAAATATTAGAAATTTAAACAATCAAAAAACGAACAATTATGAAATTAATTAAAAGTAAAAAAGGAATTAGACTTGCTATGGGCATAGTTTCAGGAGTAGTATTAGGCCTATTGACATCAAACATTGCTTTGTGGCTTTCCATTGGAATTGCCATTGGTGCAGCCTTAGAATACTCAAAAAATTCTTGATGTATTAACCAAGAATACAAAATAAATCATCAATCAAAAAAGAATAATTATAAATCAATTAAAATGAAAACAATTAAAAAACAAATTTTATTAAAAATGGCTTATATAGCTTTTGCATTAGTATCTAGTATAACAGTTGCGCAAAACACAAATACAAAAACAACAAACCAAAGAGAAGGATTCATGTTTGAATTTACTGTAGGTGGAGGCCTCATCAGTATAGAGGATAGTGCAGGTATCCAAACCTTCAATGAATCTCAAGGAACATTTGTTTTTCCAGATCTAAAGTTGGGTTATATGTTAAATGAAAAATTGGCTATTACTGTCTCAATGCCAGGAAATATTTACAAATTTCAGGATAATGATAGAAATTTTGGAGGACTTATTCCATCTGTGCAATATTGGGTAAAAGAGAAATGGTGGATTCATGGAGGAGTTGGTTTAGCCATAGATTCGCCAGCCCTATATGATATTAAAGATGATGTAAATGACGATTGGAATTTTGGTACAGCTGTAATGGTAAGTTCTGGTTACGAAATGTATAAAAAGAAAAACTTTGTACTTAATGTGCAGTCTAAATTAGTTTTAGGTCATGCTTCTTTAGATGGAGATGCACAAAGAGATGCCTTAATCTTTAATGTAGGGTTAGGATTTAGCTGGTTTTAAGTTTATTGTAGAGGATAAATATTAATTATAAACATATTCAATTACATGAAAAACATAATTTTAATTATTTGTATTCTAATGGGCGGGATAACTTCAGGTACTTACGCACAAAAAACAGAAGCTATAAACACGAATTGGGGTATAGGGTTTCATATCAAACAAAATCAACGTGACTTCGGGTTAGGTATAAATTTGACAAGTCCATATTTTGCTAAAAAGCAAGTCGCCCTGCGTGTAAGAGCAAACTTATTGTTCAACGAACATTTGAAAAACACCAATACTACTACTTGGACTCCATATTCGAGCATGTCAATAGGGGTTCTTGGAGTTGGAGGTAAGATTGGTGAATTCATTCGGCTGTATGGTGAAGGAGGAACAACATTGTTACTTCCCTCTAGTAAGTTTTCTTCAGAAAGTACAGTTTTCGGAGGTTATGGATTATTCGGATTTGAATTTTTTATGGATAAATCTTCGAATTACTTTATTGAAATAGGAGGTGTTGGTTCAGGTGCAACAGCTGATAAAGTCGTTGGAAACCCAATTTATGCTAATGGTTTAATGATAAATGTAGGGTATAGATATGTCTTCAAATAGCTACACAAAAGAAATACGCTCAACATTGTAATCATTTGTTAGTATGGCTCATAGGTATAATGTTGGTTTTAAAAATTTATCTATGGCCATATATTCTATTGTTAACAAACATATAAAGCAAACTATGAAAAATTTGACATTTGTAATTTTATATATTCTTCTTTCAGGACTTCAAACCACATTTGGACAGAATGAAAAAGATATTATAGTAGGAAGTAAGTTCGTTTTTAAATCTAATATTTTAGATGAAGAAAGAACCTGTTTAATAAGTCTTCCTGATTCATACAATAATTCATCTGAAGTTGATAAAAAATATCCAGTTATCATATTATTGGATGGATATACTCATTTTAAAACAGTATCTGGAATAGTACATTTTATGAGTTCTAATAGGAATCGAAACAATTTAATGCCTGAAAGTATTATTATAGCCATAGAAAATGTAGACCGTGAACGAGATTTTACAGTTACAAAAATTAAGACCAAACGACCGAATACTATGGGAGGTGGAAGGATTTTTTTAAATTTCATTGAGAAAGAACTAGTCCCTTATATTGATAAAAAGTATAAGACAGAACCGTTTAGAACTCTAATTGGGCACTCTTTAGGAGGACTACTTACACTAAATTCCTATATGGATGAAAATAGCGTATTCAATGCTTACATTTCTATAGACCCAAGTATTTGGTGGAATGAGGAGATGATGAAAAACAAAGTTGATTCTACTTCCTCAATAGCATTAGATAAAAAATTGTATATCGCTACTGCTAATCAAGGAGAGGCGAATTACGAAAGGAATAAACAAAGACACGACGCTCTCTATACTTTAATAACAAAGAAATCGGATAAACCTCTAAATATCGAAATAGAATATTTTGAAAAAGAAAACCATCGCTCTGTACCATTAGTAGCTTTATACGAAGGGTTAAAATATATTAATCAAGAGGAATGATTTCGAAGCTAGTAATATCAACAAATACGTTTGGTAACACCTTATAAAATTAATTGCTGGTTTTAGCCTATTTACGAAAGCCTTCGCGAACTTTCTTGGTCGGTAATTAGTTGCTTAAAACACGCAATAAACCATATTCAAACATGTTGTGTGCCATTAGGGCAAAACTGTAACAATTTCTCTTTTACAGAGTCAGAATTAGTATAAAATAAAAAAATAAATCATCTATGATTGCAAATACAGAACAGAAAAATTTAATTAAGACCGCTAGAATAACTGGCTTATGGTATTTAATGATGGCTATTACAGGAATTCTAGGGTTTATGGTCTTTCATTCTCAAATATTTGTGTCTGGTAATCCTGAACAAACGCTAACAAATTTAGTGGAATTAGAATCTACAGCAAGAATTCGATTGCTATTAGAATTTGGTATCGTAATTTCTCAGGCACTTACCGCAGTTTGGTTTTTCAAATTATTTAAAGATAATTATGAATGGGAAGCTTGGACGTTAGGTATATGGGGAATGGTAAATGCTTTAGCTATTATGATAAGTGCAATTTCAATTGCCTCTGCTATAAGTGTTGCCAATTCTGATATAGGTGCTATGGAAGACAAGGTTTTATTAATTCAGGTTTTTCAACAAATAATTTCTAATGCCTGGGGTATTGGTGGTCTTTTCTTTGGGCTTTGGCTGTTTCCTATGGGATACATAGTTATCAAATCTAAAAGGTTACCTGTCTGGTTAGGAAGAATAATTATTTTAGGTGGTATAGGCTATCTAATTTCTACAGTTATACACTACGCAGGAATTGATTTTAGCTTCAATAGTTATCTTACTTTACCTGCTACTATTGGTGAATTTTGGATGATTGGTTATTTATTAATTTTTGGAATTAGACAAAACAGTCAAGTAAAATCTAATTAAAACAGCCTTCTTATAACACTTACACTAAAGAAAACCTTATGAAAGAAAAATTATTTCGTCACTATTATGTATTGATGAGATTCCTTAGGTGAGCCTTACTTGAAATACATACAAAAGGATAAGGCCATACAGTATTATACAAAGGTGGTTGAATTAGGGGGTCAAAGTTCGGAGAAGGCGTTAAACAAATAATTAAATGAAGGTAAAAAATACATTTTATATGGTAAATATAAGTGATCAAGTTAAAAAATCACAATCCAATTATACAACAAGAAGACATCATAGATTAAAAACGAAACATCAGTTTATGTTACTATTGATAATCCTATTGTTTAGTTGTAAAAATAAACCTAACGTAACCACTAGCAATATTAATAAAATTAAAGAAGGTCAAATAAAACATCAACCTTTAATAGATTCTTTAATGAAAGTATCTTACAAGCGAGGGGTTTTTAATGGTAATATTCTTGTTGCTAAGTCTAATAAAATAATATACCAAAATGAATTGGGTTTTACAGATGCTTCAAAAGAAAAACATTTAAATAGAAACTCAATATTTAACATTGGATCTATAGGGAAAGAGTTCAATGCAGTTGCTATTATGATCTTGAAAGAAAGAGGATTACTTCATCTTGAAGATAAGCTATCAAAGTTTGATTTACAGCTACCAAATTGGTCCAACAAAGTAACAATAAAACATCTATTACAATATTCTAGTGGGTTACCAAAAGTAAAATGGAATAGTGTGAAAAATGATAAAGATATATATACTGATATAAAGAATATCGACAATTTAATATTTGAGCCAGGGTCTGATTATCTCTATAGTAACAATAATGTTTTTCTACAAAGAAGAATTGTGGAGAAGATATCTGGGATGTCTTTCAATGATTTTATCCAAGAAAACATTCTAATTCCTAGTAAAATGTCAGATGCTATTATAGATGCAACTTCCAAAAACACTCAGCTAGTAACTTCATTTAATAATGATTTAATGAATGATAGCTCTAGTGATATTGAATTTTCAGGTTGGGTGTTTCCCAGTATAAATGACTTGTTCAATTGGGTTAACAGCTTACATTCAGGTAAGATAATTTCAAAGGAATCCCTAATACAATTATTCGATTCCTTTTCAAAAAGCAGTGAGTCTGCTTTAGGGAAAGGTGTTTTTAAGAATAATGAGTTAATGATATACCAACATCAAGGTTCTTCCTTTAATTACGAGTCTTTAATACATTATAACCTAAAAGAAGATGTAATGGTCATATTAATGACTAATAATAAAAATTTAAAACTTAGGTATATTGCAGAGGCCATAGAAAACATTACAAAAGGAAACTCTTTTAAAATTCCCAAAAAATCAGTTTATCTCTCAATAAGACAAAAATGCTATAATAATGTAGATGATGGTATTGAATATTATAAACAATTAAAGAAAAATTATCCTGACACTTATAATTTTTCTGATGAGAGTGAATTAAATAGATTAGGATATAAACTAATTGAGAAAAACCAAATTGAAGATGCAGTTAAGATATTTGCTTTACTCGTTTCTGAGTTTCCTAATTCAGCAAATGTATTTGATAGTTTGGCAGAAGGTTATTTTTTAAATAACCAATTAGACCTATCTAAAATAAACTATCAAAAATCTTTAAACCTCAATCCCAAAAACAAGAATGCCGAAAGCATGATAATCAAAATTGAAAAAGAAATGAAAAAAGGTAGTTAAACTCTTTTCCTATTATTTTTCAAAAAAAAGCGAATGAAGTCTTAATTACCAATTGTATTCTCTAATGTTTTTGATATCATGTTAAATGTAAAAAATCAAGTTAAAAAATTACAAACCTATTTATAGAAATCTTGTTTCTATTTACACGAGTACATGTATGAACTCATTAGATCATCAATCAAAACAGAAAAAATATATGTTTTACAAATCAAAAGAAGGAAAAGAAAAAATCTTAGCGCTTTACAATCAGAAGCTAGATGAACTGAATATCGAATATTCAGAAAAATTGATAGAAACTACTTTCGGAGTTACAAATATCATTATTACTGGCAATACTAAAAATCCGCCTTTACTGCTGATTCATGGTACAGGAGGTTGTGCTCCATTAATTTTAGAATCATTTCCGAATTTATCTTCAAAATATTGTGTCTATACAGTTGATGTATTAGCACAACCGAATAAAAGTGCAGAAAATCGATTGGATATGAAGTCTCTAGATTATGGAAAATGGATTACAGAACTTTTAGAAACTTTAAGGCTTACAGAAGTTACTTTAGTTGGGTTTTCTTTTGGGGGTTTTATTTCTTTAAAGACATTGGAGTTCAAAGAAACCTATATTAAAAAAGCATATTTAATTGCACCAGTTTACATTGTAAATGGTAACCCTTTTAAAGGGTTGTTCAAAATGTTTATTCCTTTGAAGAAGTTTATAAAAACAAACAATGACAACTATCTAAAAAAAGTAATAAACGTTCTTTTTAGTGAGGCCGATGATTTTGCCCTCCAATTTATGGGGACAACTTTTCAAAACTGTAATATGGATTTTTCTCCTTTACCAATCATCTCTAAACAATCAGCAAAAAATATAACAACACCATTGACGATTATAGCAGCTGAAAAAGACATTATGTTTCCGGGTAGAAAAATGATAAAAAGAGCCAAACGAATTTTCTCATCACTTAATGAAATAGTTTTACTAGAAGGTTCAAAACATGTTCCAAGCAACAAAAATTTTAAACTAATTGAAGACTTGGTGTTAAAGCAATAAACTTATTAGATAAAAAATGAAAACAAAGATATTTTATATAGCAATTGCAATGATGGCAATTGGTTCTTGCTCTAAACAAAATGATGATTTAGACCCTATGTTAGAATTTGTAACCATAACAGATGTAAATTTTGAAGAATTGTTAATTTCAGAAGGTATAGATTCTGATGGAATTATAAACCAGCAAATGTTAAAAAGTGATGCTGAAAAAGTGACAAAATTATTTCTAAATGGAGCAAATATAAATACATTAGATGGTATTGAAGCATTTGTTAATTTAAAGAGACTTGAAGCAGATGCAAATAATTTAAAAACATTAGATGTAAGTAACAACATTTTATTAGATACAATTAGTTTAACTTCTAATAGATTAACAAAAGTTGAAGGCTTAGAAAAAGCCAAAAATTTAACATGGTTAAGTTTATCTTGGAACTATTTTACAGAATTTACATTGGATAATGATAATGTGAAAAATTTTCTCATCGATCATAACGATTTAACATCTTTAGAAATAGCAAATGCTCCAAAATTAGAAAGTGCAGTTCTAAACTTAAATCAAATAGCAGACTTAGATTTTAGTGATAGTCCATTACTTAAAGTGTTGGTTTTTTCTGCTAACAAAGTACAAACCATAAACTTAGACAATAACGTAAACTTAGAGTATATCTATGGTTCAAGTAATTTATTGACACAATTTGATATCAGTAATTTACCAAATCTTATTGATGTTAGAGTAGATAGAAACCCAACATTAACTTGTATTAAAATTGCAAATGGGCAAGAGATTCCAAATTTAAAATTGTCAACATATCAAACAGCAAATGTAGATTGCAATTAAAGTAGGACAAGAAAAATAAACCGACTACACAATTTTTATATTATTAATTGGCCCACTAGATTTCAATATTCGTTTATACATCAAGTTCTTAAAATATACACGTTAATCACTTCATATTTACGTTCATGTATTTATTTTTCCTATTTTAAGGCAAATTACGTTGCTTTGTAATCTATTATGAGTTTGCATCTAAATAAAAATTTATCAAAAATACACTTATACTGGAAATGCCAATTCATAGGTTGGAGTCTAGTATCAATTTATTGGGCGTACACAGTTTATACAAGAGATAATTATGGTTTTTTTTACACATTGTTAAATTATGTATTAGATATCGCCATTGGAGTATTTCTCACGCATATGTATAGAGTCTATGCTTTGAGAGCTGAATGGAGTAAATTACCAATAAAACAATTAATAGTAAGAGTAATTCCTAGCATACTTTTACTAGCAATTTTATATGTACTCATAAACAATTTAAAATGGATTGTTTTCAGAACCTTTTTTGTGATAAAGAATGTTGATTTTTTAGAGTCAATTATGTATTGGGATCCGATTTTACTCACGGGACTTCGTTTAATGTCAATTTGGGTATTAGCCTATCACTTGTATCATTATTATCAAAAAGAAGTGGTTACTGCTAAAGAAAATGCGCAATTATCTTTAATCGCTAAACAAGCACAATTAGATAACTTATCAGCGCAATTGAATCCTCATTTTTTGTTTAATTCATTAAACTCAATAAAATCTTTAGTCATTGAAAACCCAGATACAGCTAGAAGATCTATTGATTTGTTGTCAGATTTATTACGTTCATCCCTATATGAAAAAGATAAAGGTTTAATTACCATTAAGGAGGAGTTGTCTTTAGTGAAAGATTATATCGAATTAGAGAAAATGCGTTTTGAAGAACGATTGCATTTAGAAATTTCTGTAGATAAAATAGTACACAATTTTAAAATACCTACTTTAAGTATTCAGTTATTGGTCGAAAACGCAATTAAACATGGAATTGATTTAATCGTTAAAGGAGGAACTATAAGCCTTGTTATAAAAAAGAAACACGATTCCATTGAAATCATAGTTAAAAACCCAGGAAGTATTGATGATACAAAAAGGGCAGGTTTGGGCTTAAAAAATTTGCAAAAGAGATTAACAATTCAATATAAAAACAAAGCTACTTTTAGTTTAACTCAAACAAATAAAGAAGAAGTTGAAGCAAAAATAACAATACCTTTTATAGCTGATGAAAATATTTAAAACCATAATTATTGATGATGAACGTTTGGCTAGAGAAGAAGTAAAACGTGCACTACACAAACATAAAGAATTTGAAATTATTGGGGAAGCAAGTCATGCAGATGAAGCCATAGAATTAATTGAAGACTTACAACCAGATATTTTGTTCTTAGATATTCATATGCCAGGTAAATCTGGGTTTGACTTGTTAGAGGAATTAACAAACGTACCAGATGTTGTTTTTACTACAGCTTATGACCAATATGCTGTAAAAGCTTTTGAGATGAATGCGTTAGATTATTTAGTGAAACCTTTAAGAGACGAACGTTTTTCTAAAACTATAGAAAAAGTAAAAGTAGAATTGTCTAAAAGAGTACAATTAGAGTCTACAATTTTACCCATGCATCAAAAAATCTTTATCAAAGATGGCGAAAAATGTCATTTCATCCCCTTAACAGAGGTCCATTTTATTGAGTCTTTAGAAAACTATGCACGTTTGTATTTTGGTTCAGATAAAGCTATGATTAAACGCTCATTAAATTTATTAGCAGAGAAATTAGATCCTAAAGTCTTTTTTAGGGTGAATAGAAGTCAAATGATTAACATACATTACATTAAAGAGATTCATCCCTACTTTAATAATAAACTCCAAATTATATTAACTACTGGAGAAAAAGTAGAAGTATCTAGCAGGCAATCTGTTAAGTTTAAAAACTGGAATAGTTTATAAAAAATATCATTTATTTTAACGTTCATTTACATTTATTTACGCTCCTGTACTTTCTCTTTAATATTGGTTACAAACATCTTTACTTTGTATTGTAATTAATTAAAAAACACATCATGAATTACCTTAGAAAAAAACAAATCATACTTAAATTTTTATACTTAATCGTATTTATTGGATTATTTGCTTGTGATAAAGAGTCAGCAGTTGAAGCAAAACAACCAACCTTAAAAGACTACACAGTTGGAGAAAAATGGGTTTGGAAATATAAGGGAGTGACAGACAAAGGAGAGGTACGTTCAGATGGTAAAGATGTAAGAAAAACAGTTAATATGCCTTATGGTTTAGGTATGACAGTTGGAAATGATACAATTCCAGTTTCAGATATGGTAAAGCCTGATGAAAGTGAAACTCCAAGATACAAATGGCCTTTAAAAGTTGGTAAAAAGTGGAAATACGAGAAGAACTGGACAAGTCAAGATGGAACAACAGGAAAACAAAGTCAAGAAGTAGAAGTTTTATCTTACAAAGAAGAAAAAGTAGGAGCAGGAACATTTATGGCATATACCATTGAGTATAAAGGAACAATATCCAATTCCAGAGGATATAGTGCAAGAACAGATGAAGTATGGTTATATGCACCAGAAGTGAAAAACTTTATCAAGTTAACACAAACTCAAGATGATTTTGTGTATAATGAAGAGTTAATTGAATATACAAACACGAATAAGAAACAATAAGATTTGTTCTCATTTTTAAACAAAATATAATGAAAAAATCAGTTCTAATATTATTTCTTATAGCAAATAGTATTACTTCATTTGGTCAAGAAATATCATTTAATAAAATTGCTTTATCAGATTCAGTTGCTATTGCGGAACAAATGAAGCAAATAGCAGAATTTTGTGATACAGAAAACCTGTCTGAATTAGATGTATTTAAGTTTCAATTAATAAGAGGTAATTATAAAGAGGCATTAATTACCATCAAAAACAGAATTCAAAAAACACCTGCAGATCAAAGACAGTATTTAGATGTATATAGGCATTATGTAGAAGCAAAGCTAAAGCTGTCTAAAAACTTTAAAGAAGAGTTTAAAAAATCTTATAGAAATTATGTAAAAAAATCTGATGACATTCAAGTGATTAATTTAGATAAGGCCTTAATCATTAGAGATCCTACTGATTATTATGTGAGCAATTTTAAAAATACGTATAACAATATTAAATCAGAAAAAATATCACATGAAACAGCTAAAGATTTAGTAAAAAAATATTTTTTAAGTACCGTATTTTCATCAACGAGAGCAATTTATTTTGAAGAAATAAAACAAGATCATAAACGTAGATATGCCATAAATGATCGTATTGTAATTCCTTTGAAAGATGGTGCAGAGGTATCAATGGTGGTTGTAAAACGAAAAGGAAAATCGTCAAGTAAAAAATCGGCAATATTAGTTTCATCCATATATGCAGGAACCAATGAGGTGAGTGCTATGTTATCAGCATCTAAAGGTTATGTAGGTGTGATTGCCAATACAAGAGGAAAAAGATTGAGTAAGAGCGAAATAAAACCTTTGGAATATGAACATACAGATGTGTATGAAGTGATTAATTGGATTAGTAAACAATCGTGGTCTAATCAAAAAGTAGCCATGTTTGGTGGGAGTTATAATGGCTTTACACAATGGGCTTCTATGAAACATAAAGTGCATCCTGCTTTAAAAACAATAGTTCCTATGGTGGCTATTGCTCCAGGATTCGATTACCCAATGGAAAATAATGTGTTGCACAATTATTCGTATTCTTGGAATTTTTATGTAACCAATAACAAATTTTTAGATGTTGAAGCTTCTAATGATTTTAATCGTTGGAATTCCTTAAAAAACACCTGGTACAAAACAGGAGTCGCATTTAACAAATTAGATAGTTTAGATGGTCAAGCAAACAAATTATGGAATACGTATATGCAACACCCAAGTTATGATGATTTTTGGAAAAAAATGATTCCGTACAAACAAGAATTTGCTAAAATTGACATCCCTATTTTAACCATTACTGGGTATTATGATGACTCACAAAGAGGAGCCATCTATTATTTTAATGAACATCACAAATACGTTAAAAATCCAAATCATTATTTGTTAGTTGGTCCTTATGATCATTGGACTGCCCAAACTAAGCCAGAAGAAAGTCTAAGAAATTACAAACTAGACAAAGTTGCTTTACTGAATATTGAAGAAGGTCTTCTTTATCAATGGTTTGATTATGTTTTAAACGGAAAAGCAAAGCCCAGAATTTTAAAAGATAAAGTAAACTTTCAAGTAATGGGCACCAATACTTGGATGCATAAACCTAGTTTAAGTGCCATGTCAAATGACACTTTGCAGTTTCATTTAAGTTCTGATAAAACCAATGATTTTTATGCTTTAAAACCAAAAGTAAATAATTCAAAGATTTCTATGTCTGTTGATTTTAAAGACAGAAAAACGATGAATAATACAGACTATTATCCTTGGCCTCTAAAACGTGATCAAATCAATGTAAATGATGGGTTGATTTTTAAATCTGAAACTTTAAAAGAAGATGTTATCATCAATGGTTCATTTTTAGGGAATCTTGAATTTTCCATAAATAAAAAAGATGTGGATTATTCTGTAATTCTTTATCAATTAACACCAGAAGGCAACTACTTTCATTTAAGCTATTATATTGGTAGAGCGAGTTATGCTAAAAATAGAGAACAAAGAAATTTACTGGTTCCTAATCAAAAGAATCAAGTATCATTCAGTAATTCGAAACTCATCAGTAAAAAATTAGAGAAAGGAAGTCGCATTGTAGTTGTGGTTAATGTCAATAAAAACAACAATGCACAAATAAATTATGGTACTGGAAAGGATGTGAATATTGAAAGTATGAAAGATGCTGAAATTCCTTTGAACATCACTTTTACAGGAAATAGTTCTATTTCTTTACCTATTTGGAATTCCAAGACTAAATAACGAATTATTCCTGGAATTAAAACAGAAGATATAATTTAAAAAAAGGTTTAGGTGTAACATTTTTTAATTCTTGACTACTAATATAGTAAACAACTTAAGTTATGACTGATTTAAATTTGATAGATAAATACCTGCTACTAGCATTAGATGATGAAAAAGGAAAATTTAATTCAGGGCCTTTTGCATTAACCTATGGACTTTCTGGAGCAATATTTTTAGAACTTTCATTAAGAGAGTGTATCTCTATAGTTGACAAAAAAGTAGTTGTAAATAACGCTAAAAGAATTGATGATGCTTTTTTAAATACCTATTTAGATATTTTAAAAAATACAAATAAAGAACGCTCTCTAAAATATTGGATTCAAAAATTTGGAAACAAAGAGAGAGAAATTAGAAAAGATGCTCTGGATAAGTTAATAACTAAAGGGATATTATCAAAAAGAGAACAGAAATTTTTATGGGTATTTAACAATGATAAATTCCCAACCGTAAATGCAAAACCAGAAAATACTTTACGAAAAAGATTATATGAAATTGTAGAGCTTCATAAAAAACCTATTCTAGAGGAACTAATGCTAGTAAGTCTAATTAATACTTGCAATATGGATAGAATTGTTTATGGAAAAGAACGTTACAAGAAGTGCAAAAAGAATATTAAAGCTATTATTTCTGATACTGAAAACAATATGTTAAGTACTACTATTAAAGAAATTCATACACAAATTACAGCGATGATTGTTGTTATGATGTCAGCATCAATAGCAGCAACCACAGCTGCTAGCAGTTAATGTTTAAATGATATGTAAGCTAAAAGAATTTTAATTCAAAATCTTATGAAGATTGGCTTTATATAGTTTACCAATGGGAATGATATGATCTTGAATATGTATTCTATTTCCATCAATCTTATTGATATATTGTGTAGCAACAGCAAAAGATTTATGTACTTGTATAAAATCATTTGTTGGTAATGATTCTAAAATATCAGATATTTTATCTCTAATTGTAATGGTTTCAGTTTTTGTTATGATTTTTGTATAATTCCCAGAAGCTTCTACATACAAAATTGCATAAAGTTCTATTTGAATATGAGATTTATTCTGACGAAGAAAAATACGTTTTGTAGGAGTTTCACTTGCTTCAGGAATTGATTTTTTTACTTTGGTATTCGAAGCAACAACTTTGTTTACGGCTTTTAAAAACCGCTCAAAACGAAATGGTTTTAATAAATAATCGACAATATTTAATTCGTAACCATCGATGGCAAACTCACTATAAGCAGTAGTTACAATAACTTTTGGAGGATTTGTCAACGTCTTTAAAAAATCAAATCCTTTTAGTTTAGGCATATTTAAATCTAAAAAGATTAAGTCAACTTGATGCGTGTTTAGATACTCCAAAGCTTCTAAAGCGTTATAACAATTTTTCTGTAATTGCATATGAGGAAGCATTTCACAATATTCCATAATAATTTTATGGGCTATATGTTCATCATCTATAATTAAATATTTCATCATTTCAACTTTAAAGATAGTGTAACTTTATAAATAGTATTGTTTACATCCAAAGAAAGTGAATGTTTCTTTGGATAGACCAAGGCTAACCTTCGTTTCAAGTTTTTTAAACCAATGCCTTTATGATTTGATGTTTGTTGTATTTCAAAATTATTTTCAATTACAAATTGAACTTCATTATTACTTTCTGAAAAATCAATATGAATGAATGCATCTTTTTCTAAATTCTCTAAACCGTGCTTAAATGCGTTTTCTAATAGAATGATAAAAAGCAAAGGCATCACTTTAGCATCAGGGTTTTCGATATTATGATTGAATTGTACATCCGACTTTTTGTGATAGCGAATTTCTTGAAGCTCTATATAATTTTGTAAATAATCCAATTCGTTTTTAAGGGTTACCCAATCTTTTTCGCCTTCATAAATACTATAGCGCATCATATCCGAAAGCTTAAGCACCATTTCTCTCTCTTTGGAATTCTTCTCCATCATTCCATATAAATTGTTCAATGTATTGAAGAAAAAATGTGGGTTTACCTGACTTTTTAAATGCAGTAATTCTGTTTTTTCTTTTTCGTTTCTTAACTTAAATATTGATTTAATTTGTTTAAAAATCCAATAAGCAATCGTAATAAATACGATAATAAAGTAGAATGCAATAAATTCTGCAAATCCTTCTAATTTTCCAAAAGTGTCATTAAATACAATAATAATGACACCTATAATTACAAGCATTATTTTAAATAATCGCTTCATAATTTTCTTTCTATTTTCTGATATTTTCATCTTCATCTGCCAATATTACTTAAATAAACTTTGGCCAACAAATTAGTTGATAAACAATAGTTAAGTAGTGATAAATAGCTGTTTAATAGTGATAAAGTTCGTTTATATCCTTTAAAAGTGTTTGTGTCACAGCTAGTTTGGAGTGTATCCCAGATTCTTTTTCTTCCTAATAATAGTGGATAGGTTTGCATATCTAATCAATTAAAAAACAAATACTATGGAACTCGTTATTGACAATTTATCAAAAACATATGCTAATGGAGTTAAAGCACTTCAAAATATTTCTTTAGATATTCCTACTGGAATGTTTGGTTTATTAGGGCCAAATGGGGCAGGAAAATCTACATTAATGAGAACCATTGCAACTTTACAAGAAGCAGATCAAGGTTCCATAAAATTAGGTGATATAAATGTATTACAACAAAAAAATGAGTTAAGACAAGTCTTAGGGTATTTGCCTCAGCAATTTGGCTTGTATCCAAAAATATCTACTGAAGTATTACTAAATCATTTTGCAGTATTAAAAGGTGTCATCAATAAAAAGGAACGTCAAGAATTGGTAAAAGCACTTTTGCATAAAACCAATTTGTATGATGTCAGAAAACAAAATTTAAAAGGGTTTTCTGGCGGAATGAAACAACGTTTTGGAATTGCTCAAGCGTTACTGAATAATCCAAAACTACTAATTGTTGATGAACCAACTGCAGGATTAGATCCTGTAGAACGAAACCGCTTTTACAATCTATTGAGCGAATTAGGTGAAAATACGGTAGTTATTTTATCTACACATATTGTTGACGATGTCAAAGAACTTTGTACAAATATGGCAATCATCAATAAAGGGCAAGTTTGTTTAAAAGGAAAGCCTCTAGAGATTTTAGAAAGTTTAAAGGGTAAAGTATATCAAAAAACAATTGAAAAATCAGAATTAAACGTATACAAAGAAAACTTTCAGGTGATCAGTGAACGGTTATTTCTAGGAAAACCCACCATTCATATAGTAAGTGATACGAATCCTGGAGAGGGTTTTACAGCCATTAATGCAGAATTAGAGGATGTATATTTCTCAGAAATTTTCAATGTTACGAACGCTAAATCTATTTAATTATGTGGTATGAAATTTTTAAGTTCGAAATCCGATATCGAATTAAACGACCAGACACCTATGTGTTCTTCTTATTTATATTTCTGTTTTCAATTATTGGTGTAGATTTTGTTTTTCAAGGTTCAGAAATGGGACTTTTGAAAAGAAATTCACCTATAGTGATAGCCAAAACCATGGGAGCTATTACTGGTTTATGTATGATTTTGGCTTCAATGATTATGGGAGTTTCTGTGTTGCGCGATTTTGAGTACGAGATAGAGTCATTACTATTTTCTACACCTATCAAAAAAAGAGATTATTTAATTGGTCGATTTTTAGGAGCATTTACTGTTTTGCTGTTTGTATTTACAGGAATTATTTTGGGTATGATGTTGGGTGAATTTATGCCCTGGATTAGTCCAGATGAGCAACTGGCTTTTAATGCATTTGTTTATATAAAGACCTTTCTAATGGTAACGTTACCAACCTTGTTTTTTGGTGCAGCATTGTTTTTTGTAACAGGAGCTTTAACTAGAAATTTAGTAGTGGTTTATACTCAGGGTGTTATTTTGTTTGTGGTGTTTTTGTTAACCAAAGCAATTACTAATGATTTCTGGCAAGCTATTTTTGATCCATTTTCATTAACAACAACAAGTTATATTACAAAATCTTGGTCGGTCTTAGAAAAAAGCACTCAAGGACTTCCATTTATTGGTGCATTGTTATATAACAAATTATTTTGGGTTGTTTTAGGAGTAATCGCATTAATCTATGGGTATAAAAAATTCAATTTTAATCTGGTTAAAGAAAAGAAATCAAAGAGAAAGCATGTTCAAAAATTAGTAGCTAAAAGTGCCAATAAAAATACTGATATAGAAATCCCTAAAGCTAAAAAACAATATGGTTTACCATCTAAATGGACACAATTAAAAGAGTTTTCGTGGTTTTATTTTATAAGTATTTGCAAGCAACCATCATTTTGGGGAATTGTTATTTGCGGAATGATAATCATCTTAGTCAATTCTGTAAATCTTGGAACAGTATATGGTGTTGATAGTTATCCTGCAACCTATTTTATAGTTGAGGAACTTCAAGAAACGTCTTATTTTTTCTTTATCATCATCCTTGTATTTTACTCAGGAGAATTGGTTTGGAAAGAAAGAGGTGTAAAGCTCAATTTAATTTATGATGCTACACCTATGTCAAGTTTTGTAAGGTTAGCTGGTAAATTTATTGGATTAAATTTAATATATGTAGTGTTAATGCTTGCTTTAATTAGTTCAGGGATAGTATTCCAAACGCTAAGTGGCTATTATAATTACGAATTCCAAGTCTATTTTAATGGATTCTTTTTAGAAATTCTACCCCTATTATCCATTTTTACTTGTTTGGCATTTTTCATACAATCTTTGGTGAATAATAAGTTTGTAGGGATCATTTTGGTGATTGTATTTAGTATTGTCAATGTAGCTATTGCTGTATTGGGGTTTGATCATGATTTACACTTTTTTGGAGGAAGTTCTTTAGGCGCTTATTCAGATATGAATGGTTATGGGCATTTTTTACAACCCTATTTAATCATCAAATTGTATTGGTTTCTTTTCGGAATTCTATTTTTAATTATAGGGTCTTTGATTTCTGTTAGAGGAAATGAAACAAATTTAATAAAACGAATAAAAATTGCTAAGTATAAGTTTAGCAGACCGCTTATAAAATTTACTGACATCATTTTTTTTGCTTTTATCATAATTGGAGGGTTTATATTTTACAATACGAATATTTTAAATGAATATTGGAGCAATTCTGAAGCTACTGAATTCAGAGTAGCTTATGAAAAAGAATTGAAACAATTTGAATACATAGCGCAACCAAAAATAGTTGACGTAAACCTACAATTAGAGCTGTATCCTTCCAAACGAGATTACACAGTAGAAGGATATTATATGTTAAAAAACACATCAATTGAAAACATAAAAGCCATCCATATTCAAAAACTTTTGGAAGAGAATGTTACTATAGACAGTATCTCTTTCGAAGGTGGTTTTACGAGGAATAATCAATACAAAAAGTTTGATTATTCAATTTTCAACCTAAAGAGCGCTTTACAACCTGGTGATTCTGTAAAAATGTATTTTAAGCAAAGTTTTACAACCAAAGGCTTTGAGCAAGGAAATTCTAATAGCAATATTGTTTACAATGGTACATTTTTCAATAACGAACAGTTTCCAACATTGGGTTACAATAAAAAATATGAACTTCAAGATGAAGATGAACGAAGAGAGCATAATTTATCAAAGAGATCTAGAAAAGCGAACATAGATGACCCTAAAGAATTAGTGAATGCGAGATCTGGTGGTGATTCTGATGGGATTCATTTTGAAATGATTATTGGTACATCCAAAGATCAAACAGCCTTGGTTCCTGGAGATTTATTGAGAAAATGGACAGCTAATAATCGTAATTATTTTCATTATAAGACAAATGCACCAATTATTAATTTTTACGCCATAGTTTCTGCAGATTATGAAATTAAAAAAGACAAATGGATGACAAGCAATAAGGAGATCACTGAACCTGTTGACCTTGAAATTTATTATCAAAAAGGACATGAGTATAACATCGATAGAATGATGAGATCTATGAAAGCGTCATTAGATTATTACAGTAACAACTTTAGTCGGTATCAATACCAACAACTACGTATTATGGAGTTTCCACGTTATGCAACTTTTGCACAATCGTTTCCTGGAACGATTCCATTTTCAGAATCTATTGGATTTGTGCTAGATATAGATGACGAAAAAGACGTAGATATGGCTTTTTATGTGACTGCACATGAAGTAGCACACCAATGGTTTGCAATGCAAGTTGAAGCTGCGAATGTGCAAGGACAATTGATGATTTTAGAAACCTTATCTCAATATGCAGCAATGATGGTTTTAAAGCAACATTATTCCGAAGAAAAAGTGCAACAGTTTTTAGCGCTTCAAATGGATAAATATAAAGAAGGTATACAAAAAGAAAGTAAAGAAGAACCCGCTCTTGCTCTCGTAGAAAATCAAGATTATGTCTATTATGCAAAAGGAGCAATCAATATGTATGAACTTCAAAAAAGGATAGGAGAAAAGAATGTGAATTTAGCATTAAAACGATTTCTTGAAGATTGGAACACAACAAACGGAAAACTTAAAATGCAGACTGATAGATATGCTACAAGTCAAGACTTACTTGGATATTTCACAGAGGTTACACCAGCTTCACTTCAGTATGTAGTTACTGATTTATTTGAAAAAGTTATACCTATTAAAAAGCTGTAATCAACGAAATTTTTTCAATAAAACTGATATAACACGATTTCAATCCAATAAGTTATATCAGTTCTTGTTCTTTTAAAGATTTTTTTAAACGGTTATGATTTTCCCAAAAGCTCTCTTTTATTTTTTGAAAAACTTCATCATATCTAGGATGGGTAGAAAGAGATTTAACTAATGGGTCTTCTTCAAGAAACAATAAAATCCAATATTGGAAACCATCTTGTAAACTAAATTTATTGTAAGCTTCTATAGCTTTATCTGGTTTTTTTTCATAAAGATAAAGCATAGCTAAACTTGCCTCTCTGTAAATTGACTCATCTTTTTCTAAGTAGTCTTTATATTTATTATAGTATTTTTCAGCTTTGTCAGAAAATCCTGATTTTTTATAGGTGTAGGCAATTTTTATGTTCTCTGCAGGATACAGATCAATTTTATTAGAAGAAAGTATATGAATATATTTCTCGTAATAAACCAATGCATTTTCGTAATTCTCTTGAAAATAATACGTTTTGGCTAATTCTTGAGTGATATCAGCACGAGTAGTATCTTTTCGCCATTCAATAAACATTTTTTTTCTCAAGGAATTTAAATCTTTGTCATTAGCATAATCTACAAAGTTTTTTAAGTAAGTAGAATATTGATTTTTAGGATTATATTTCAAAGATTCTTCAATATATTTTGAAGCTTCTTTAGCAAAACCATTTTGCACTAATGCATTACTCAAGTTTAGATAGATAAAGCTTTTAGATATGCTATCGTTAGCTTCTACATTCAATTTTATTCCTTTTAATGCATACGTAAGATACTTGTTTGTATCTGGAACAACTCTAGCATAGATATCAGATAAAATTAGTACCACAGAAGAAGCATTTGGGTTGTAATCTAGTGCTTTTTCTAGGTAAGGTATTGCTAATCTAAATTCGTTTGCGTTTATATAATATAGCGCCTTTGCAATCAGAGACAATTCAGAGGTAGAGTCATACAACAAGGAATTGTCTGCATATTCATTTAATTTGTCTAAATATTTCTTTTCAATTTTATTGACGTCTAAATAATAGTAACAAATTGCAATCTGAGCATGGGCATTAGCGAATTTTGAATCTTCTTCTATCGCTTTTTCAAAATTCAGTATGGCCTTATTTAGTCCTGCTTCACTTCGCTCATTTTGATTTTCTAATCCTTTTAAATAATAATCATAAGCCAATATATTTTCTGTTGGATTTTTATTTATTTGTTGCAATTCTGCTGGAGTTACTTTTGCTTTTATAGCTTCTGCAATTTTTTTGGCAACCGTATTTTGCAGTGAAAATACATCAACAACCTTATTATTATATTGTTGTGCCCAAATTGGCATGTCATTAGAAGCATCAATTAATTGAATATTTAGTAAAACTTGATCTCCAATGCGTTGTCCACTTCCTTCCAACAAAAATCCAACATTCAATTCTTCAGCAATTTCATTTACAGTTTTATCCGTTTTTCTATATTTTTCTACGGATGTTCTACTAATTACTCTTAAATCTTCAATTTTTTGTAAGTTGTTAAGCGTAGATTCCATTAGGCCACTTACGAAATATAAGTTTGTAGAATCACTACTCATATTTTTAAAAGGCAAAACAGCTATAGACTTTTTAAAATTGTTAGAACTAACTTCTGAATTGCGACTACTATTTTGAATAAATAGGTAAGAAACAACAGCAATAATTAAAAAAGTAGCCAAAGCAACTTGTAAACTATATTTTTTTAAAAAGCTTGTTTTATCCTCTTCAACAAAAACTTCTTCTTTAATATATTCTGGTTCAATTTGTGGTTCAATTTTAGGGTCTTCAATAACTTCTTTTCTGGATTCTCCAGGAGAAAATCCATAATGTTCTCTAAAACATTTTGTGAAATAAGAATTATTACTAAAGCCAACTTGATAAGAAATTTCAGAAACAGTGAGTTCTGTTTCTTTGAGCAATTCCATCCCTTTTTGAAGACGTATTTGACGGATAAATTGACTTGCACTTAGTTCTGTCTGCTTTTTTATTTTTCTAAGCAAATTTGAACGACTCATATTCATGAGATCTGCCAACTCTGAAACTCCAAATTGTTCATTAGAGATATTCTCTAAAATAAACGCTTCAGCTTGTTCAATAAATTTTCCTTTGTAAGAGCTATTAGACATGTTGTTTGTGCTATATCAAATGTATCAATTTTTATTTAAACCAAAACTGTATAAATTTTAAAGTTTTTTAATGAATATATGTTGTTTGCATCATAATTTATAGATCTGCGTCATAATTTTTAACCTGTCATCAAACTTTATACTCAAGGCTACATAAGGGTTATCAGCAAGGTTTGTTCTTGTTGCATCTTTGTATCAACAAAAATAAAGTTATTAATCATTACAAATTTAAATTATGAAAACACTTCAAATTATTTTAATCAGAATAACGCTACAAATAGTATTCTTAACACTATTATTAACTTCTTGTACACAATCTGATAAAAAAACAAACTCAGCAAGCAATACTGAAACAACAAAAAGTGTAAGCAAACCAAGTATAGATATTCATGCTGCTGTACTTACAGGAAATCTAGAAGCAGTAAAACAACATATTGAAGCAGGAACTGATATTAATCAAAAAGAAGCAATGTCTGGTTCTACACCTTTAATGTCTGCAGCTACATTTAATAAAACTGAAATCGCAAAAGCTTTGATTAATGCTGACGCAGATTTAACAATAAAAAATAATGATGGAGGTACAGCTTTACATACTGCTGCATTTTTTGGACGTATTGAAATTGTACAATTATTAATTGATGCAAAAGCAGATAAAACTGTTCGAAATAATTTTGGAGCTACACCTAGAGAAATAGTTATGACTGATTTCGCTCAAATGAAACCTATTTACGAAATGCTTATTCAGCAATTAAAACCAATGGGTTTTACATTAGATCTTGATGAATTGCAAAAAGCAAGACCTGTTGTTGCCATGATGTTACAATAAACACAACATAAGATGACAACAGAAAGAAGCTATAATATTGATTGCCTAAGAGTAATAGCCATAAGTTTATTATTAATTTATTACATAGCCATTATTTTTTCAACCTTGGGCATTATTTATAGGCTTTATAAAAAGTGAAGAAGCTTTAGAAGGTCTTTGGAAACCAATGACGATGTTAAATGTTTGGAGAATTCCGCTGTTATTTTTTGTATCAGGAATGGGACTATATTTTGCAATGAAGAAAAGAAATTGGAAGCAATTGTTACTAGAAAGAGGTAAAAGAATTCTGTTGCCTTTTGTTTGCGATTACGCCTTTGCATATGTATATTTTTCAGAATCATTATAATATGTTTTTAAGCTATTTTGCAGACAGAATACAGTAAATGGAACTCATATAATTAAGATAATCAAAAATAGAATTTCATGAAGAAAAAACAAACAAAACTAATGATTAGAGTTACATTACTAGTAGGAACTATCGTCTCGATGTTTTTTGTTCCATGGATTTTGGTTAAAGCATGGATACTTCCCTTACCAGATTCTGTTCAAGGTCAATTAAAAGAAGCTTTAGATTATAATTTTGAGGGTATGATTGTTTACATTGATAAAGCAGGTCAAGCTCCTCAAAGTTTTGCTTCAGGTTGGCATAATCGAGAGTTCAATATACCAGCCAAACCAAATGCTTTATTTAAAATAGCCAGCATAAGCAAACTATATGATGCAGTTGCTGTTACTAAATTGGTAAGTCAGGGACGTCTTTCTTTGGATAAAACTTTAGCAGAATATTTACCAGAACTGACAGGAGAAATCGAAAATGCAGATAAAATTACGTTAAGATTGATGATTCAGCATAAAAGTGGTATTCCCAATTTTACAGATACTCCAAAATTTTGGGAAAATCCAATAAGAACTTACGAAGAAAATCTTGCTTTAATAAAAGGTAAACCTGCCAATTTTGAACCAGGTGAAGATTATGAATATTGTAATACAAATTATTTATTGACCAATAAAATAATGGATAATGAATTAGGTTATGACAATTTTCAATTTATTAAGGAAGAAATTTTAAATCCTTTAGGTTTAAAAAACACGTTTAGTTCGCTTAAAGAAGTAAATATCGATAGCGTAATGAGTGGCTATCATATTGGATACGCTCATGATATAAAAACCAACGATTATGGAATGCATGCCACAGCAGAAGATGTAGGTGTTTTTGTTAGAGCATTAAATGATGGTTATTTATTTAATGATGGAGAACAAGAAATATATTCCTCTATTTACCAATATGAACATTCTGGATGGGTTCCTGGTTACCAAAGTTTTGCAAAATACTATAAAAATATTGATGCTGTAATTATTGCATTTTATAACACAACCGATCCTAAATTATATAACTGGAATTTATCAGAAATTATCAATAAAAGAATTTTTAAAATAGTAAAAAAGCAAAAATAGCATGAAAACACAAATTCAAGAAAGATCCATAGAAAGAAATACAACTTGGAATACGATCTTTATATTCTTGACCATTGTAACAGTTTTAAGTTCTGTATTCTATTATGCTATTGTTAATTTATATCCTTCAAGAATATATATTGGAGGTTTAATGTGGTCTCCAGCTCTAGCAACAATAATTACTTTAAAAATAAAAGGTCGTAAGATTTCATCTTTACATTGGAATTTGGGCAAATGGAAATATATTAGATGGTCTTATTTCATTCCAGCTTTATATAGCATCATCACCTATATATTAATATGGATTTTTGGTTTAGGAAAGCTGGTTAATAAAGAAATAATTATTGACTGGGCTAAAGAAATTGGTTTGACAGGAATAGGAACATTAAGAGCAACATCTTCGGTAATTATTGCTATTCTATTACTTGGAACTGTTGAAGTAATCAGAGCGTCAGCAACTACACTAGGGGAAGAAATTGGATGGAGAGGTTTCTTTATTTATGAACTGAAAAAAGTACTTTCTTTTACAGGTGTTTCCATTTTTAGTGGAGCAATTTGGGCTACTTGGCATTGGCCATTGCTAGTTTACTATAGTAACAATGTCTTATTAGAATTTACAACCTTCACTATCGTAATTGTTTCTATGTCATTTATCATGACATACTACACTTTCAAATCTAAAAGCTTATGGCCTGCTGTAATTTTTCATGCTGTGAGCAATGTATATATTCAGAAAATACTACCTCCGTTAACAACAGAAATTGAAGTAACCAAACATTGGCTTGGTGAAAACGGAATTATGTTTGCAATTGTTACCTGTGTTTTTGGAATTTACTTTTGGAAAAAAGGATTGCAGGAACATTTATAAACCAACTTACTTATTAGATTTTATGGCTTGGTAATTTTAATTTTCCAATGTATCAATCTGTAAAAAAATATCATCATATTTTTTACAGGTAAATGCTGTTCACCTTATCAAATTATGAAACGTAAAGCTTTTGCTGATGATGAAGTTAAGTAAGCTATGGATGCAAAAGTTATATCATTAGAGATAAATATTGATGAACCTAAAAATGAAGAAATCGTTAAACAATATAACATTAAAGTTACACCAACAACAATTTTTATGAACCCTAAAAGAAAAGTAATTGATTATGCTGTTGGAAAAGTTTAGAAGATGAAATTCCTTGAAATGCTTGAAAAACAGAATGGTTTTAAGTAAATGTGTTATACTTCTATTGCGTAAAAGTAGGAGCAAAGAGGAGGTGATTTTGTTATTTTTTTTTAAAATCATCGTTTAAAAATCTTCTTGTCTCATAACAGTATAAAATTGAAATTTAATACAAAATTCAGCATTGCTTAAATATTAATTTTTTGAAATTTATACAATTTATTAGACAATGCTATACTTTAAAAACAAGTTTTGATTCCTTTTCATTCGTCTTTCCTTGATCAATACTTTAAAAAATTAAAGATTTAAGAAATAACTTTTAATTTGTTTTTTTATTCTCTTTTTTTTGCCTTTGGTAAGTTCAAAAGGAAGTGTAGCTATTAAGAATAATATTCTAAAAAAATCTCTTATTTTTTTAAATAAAGACATTTTATAAATTTATTTTTTCTTAAACTTTAAGGTAAACGCTAAAAAGTATTATTTTATAAAATATGCAAAGTCCTACAAAAGATAATTTTTTTTAGTCTTGCAGTTTTTAGAATTTTAATATCATTAACCAGTTTAAATTAAACGTTTTCTCTTGTAAAATTAAAAATAAACTAAACTAATAGTTTTGGATGTTTTTTTCCTTTTTAGTTAACTTTATATAGTTTAGTATTATTTTTCTTTCATCCAAAAAGGTGTAACTAGAAACCATATAATTGTACCTATTAACATTGAAATTTTTACTTTAGTTGCATCAAATATACCTAAAAACAAAAATAGACTAGCTAACAGTATTAAAACACCTATTGATAAAGCACTTATTAATTTTAGTATTTTCATAATCTAAACTTTTTGAAGTTTCATAATAATCACATATAATAAACTGGAAGCGATCCAACAAGGTATTACTGCATAAGCAGGAAATAAATCTTTCACAAAAATAAAGTACAAACCTAAGGTTACTGGAAGTAACCAAGCTAGTAAAACAGCTATATTAAAGCCAGACTTTTTTTCATCTGCATAATCTTGAGTAAAACTCATTTTTTTAGCTAGATAATGGTTCACAAAAATTACTCCTCCCATTGGTCCTAAAATGGTGCCATATAAACCTACAAAATCTAGTAGTTTACCAGAAAGTGAAGGAAAAATACCAGCAGCTGTAGCCACTATACCAGCTAAAATTACACCTGAGTAAGCTTTAGCATTTGAGGGGAATAAACTTTGAAAAGCAAGACCCGCTCTATAGATTGTCGGATTCGCAGTCGTCCAGCCAGCCACAACAACGCAAATAATACCTGTCCAACCTACGGCACTCCAAGCTAAAGCACCTGGATTTGCAGAAATATCACCTGTTAACTTAATTTGAGCTGCTAACATAAATGAAGCACAAATCCAAGCCATATAATGGCCTAAAAACATTCCTACAGAAGGTCCCCATCCTGCTCGACTATCTTTTGCAAAGCGCATAATTGATAAATCAGCCATTCCAAAATGCATTGCAGCATTACATAACCAAGAAAAGATTACAATTTTCCAAAAACCAAAGTCTAATTTTCCACTGGTAGTTTGTACCACACTAACACCTTTATCCCATTCCATTAATAAACTTTCCCAAGAGTTCACTTCCATCTGGGTTAAAGCAGATAAACCACAAGCAGCAAAAACAACAATCATCCAAGGTGCAGCAATATTGGCAAACTTAGAAACCGTATTGTAACCAGCAGCAGCAACAATTGTCATTACCATACCTACGATAACAACAATCGTTGAGAAAGCAGGAGAACTTAAACCAAAAATATTTTTAGGAACTGAAAAATTAATGTCAAAAGGGATACCTACAGCGCTAGCAGAAACAGTTATCATTGCTCCAGCTAAAAAACAAAAAAGTACTCCGTTTACAACATTATACACTTTTACTAAATGTTTACCTGCAATTTTTTCTAATTGATAATATAAAGTTAGTTTACTTGATACAGCTATAGGAGCTACCAAGTATCTCCATGTAAGTATTGCAAGTATATTACCAATAAATAATCCTAGTAATAGGTCTTTTAAACTAGCTCCTGCTGCCAAAAATAAAGGACCAATCATAAATTCAGTTCCAGCAGCATGCTCTCCTGCATACATCCCAATAAAACTTTTCCAGTTTTTTAATTTTGATTTAGGAACAGGAGTTCTTTCAAACTCTCCACCAGAATTATCATTAATAATTAATTCTTCTATTTGATTTTCAGCCATAATTGTATGCTTATTTATATTTGAGATTTATAAATATTAGTATTTATGAAATTTACAAAAGACTAATATAATTAGGTTAATTTTTCGAATGTATAATGTCGGTAGTTATTTTGTATCCTGCACTATACCGATTTAAAAATGTAGCCCATCAAAAAATGTTAATGCTTCACAATTTTTACAACAACAAAGGCAGTTATTAAAAATACTGCCTTTGTTGTAAATTATAACCTATTTAATTTTTGGTTAATAGTATTTTGCATAAATTACTTTTGTATGTAAATATTCTTCCATACCATGCTTACCGTCTGCACCACCTACACCAGATTTTTTCCATCCTGCATGAAAACCTTGTATAGCTTCAAAATGCTCTCTATTTACATAGGTTTCACCAAAGTGTAGCCCATTAGTGGCTTTCATAATATTGTTAAAATTTTCTGAGAAAATAGAAGATGTTAGTCCAAATTCTGTATCGTTAGACATTGCAATTGCTTCGTCTAGAGTATTGAATTTCATTACAGGTAAAACAGGACCGAAAACTTCTTCTTGTATAATCTGACTATCTTGTTTACAGTTGGTTAAAATGGTTGGTTCGTAGAAATATCCGCGATTAAATTGTTCAGGACGTTTACCACCAACTAAAACTTCAGCGCCTTCTTTTTTAGCGAATTCAACCATTTCAGTAATTTTATCTAACTGAGATTGAGACACCAAACTACTCATATCTGCATTTATACCAGTTAATGCGTTTTCTATGGTAACTTTACTCATTTTTTTGGTAAGCTTGTCTACAAATTCATCGTAAATACTATCTTCTACATACACTCTTTCTGCACAGTTACACACCTGCCCGCTAAAAATAACTTTTGAAGCCACTACAGAGTTAATTGCCAAATCTAAATTAGCATCTGCACAAACAATTGCTGGTGCTTTACCACCTAACTCTAAAGATACTTTAGTAATGTTTTCTGCTGCTGCACTAATTACTTTTTGGCCAGCGCCAACACTACCTGTTAAACTAATAATACCTGTAATTGGACTTTTAGATAACGCATTACCAACGGTTCTACCAGCACCACAAACAAAATTTAATACTCCTCTTGGTAAATCAATTTTTTGAATGAAGTCTGCAAACTCCATAATAGTATTTGGCGCCTCAGAACTTGGTTTAATCACACAAGTATTTCCTGTAATTAAAGATGCTGCAACTTTACGTGCCATTACAAAAAACGGGAAGTTCCACGGACAAATACCTACTGCAACCCCAATAGGAACTTTATGTAAATAAATATGTTCTTTTTCTCTATCGCTTTGTATAATTTCTCCTTCAATTCTTCTTGCCCAACCAGCATTATAATCAAAATAATCTGCGGTAACATCTATTTCTACTTGTGCCAAACCAATTACTTTGGCTTGCTCTTTAGACAATGTTTCTGCTAGAAAAACTCTGTTTTCTCTAATTACATCTGCCATTTTATGTAAAAATGCAGCTCTTTGTATTGCTGGTAAAGCTTCCCAAGCTGGTTGAGCTGCTTGAGCAGCTTCTAGAGCATTATTAGCATCTTCTACAGTACCTGTAGATATTGTACTAATTACCTCTTCTGTACAAGGATTTAAAATTTCAATAACAGATGTTGCTTTAGAGTCTATGAACGATCCGTTGATGTATTGTTTATAATGTTTCATTTGTTTTGTTGATGATGTATTATATAGAATCCACTACTGTGGCTCTTTTTTTAATAGATAAAATATTTATGGTTGTAAAACGGTTTATTTAACTAATTAAGTGGTTTGGGAAGTCAGATGTTTTCTCACAGCAAAGTTGTTCCATAACCTGTTGCAGTTCTGTTTTTAGTAACGAAATGGTGTGATCTCCGCCTTTATTACCTAATGCAGCTACTCCATACATAAATGAACGTCCCATAAATGTAAATTTTGCACCACTAGCCATGGCTCTTGCTACATCTGGCCCAGAACGAATACCACTATCCATCATCACTTCAATCTGATCTCCATATTTTTCTGCTATTGTAGCTAAGGGTTTTATGGTAGATTGTCCAGCATCTAATTGACGGCCTCCATGGTTTGATACAATAATTCCGTCTAAACCCAATTTAATGGCTTGTTCTGCATCATATTCTGAGGCTACGCCTTTTAGCACCAATTTACCTTTCCACATATCTCTAATTGGTTTAATTTTATCTTCATTTAATCTGCCAGAAAATGTTTGGTCCATAAATTTACCCAATTGTTTTAAATCTAAATTTTTAGGCATGTAAGGTATTAAATTCGCAAAATTAGGAATACCATGCTTTAGCGTTTGTAAGCTCCAATGAGGTCTTCCAAAAGCTTGTAAAATATTAGTAATATTCATTTTTGGTGGCATAGCCAAACCATTTCTAATATCTCTTGGTCTAAATCCAAAACTAGGTACATCACACAAAATTACCAAAACTGGGCATTCTGCTGCTGCTGCTCTGTTGATAATATCATCTCTTAGTTTATCTTCTGTGGGATGATATAATTGAAACCACGCTTTACCTTCTGTTAATTCTGCGGCTCTTTCTATACTAGTGGTTGTAACTGTACTTAGTATGAAAGGGATATTATGTTGAAATGCTGCTTTGGCTAAAATTTCTGGAGAATTTGGCCACATTAATCCTTGTAAACCTACAGGAGCTATTCCAAAAGGCGCATCGTATTCTAAACCAAATAAATTGGTTTTTGTTGATGACCCATAATGTTTGCGCAAATAATTAGGCTTTAGTTGAACATCTCTTAACTCTGATGTGTTTCTTATTAAATTTACATCTTCATTGCAGCCTCCATCTAAATATTCAAATGCAAACTTTGGTATTTTTTGTTGTGCTCGTTTTCGTAAGTCATCAACTGAAGGATATCTAGTATCAAAAGATATAGCCATATGTATTTATGTTATGATAAGAATTTCTTTCTTAAATCGTCTACTTGTTCATCATTAATTGGCACCATTTCTCCAAGAGAATGTCCTAAAACTATAGATTTTGCGCTAAATTCCGCTACTTCTAAATAATCAAAAGTTTGCAGTAATTTATCACCAGTAATAATTACAGAGTCGTTTTCTATGATTAATGCGGTTGGGCAGTTTTCTACAATTTCGGAGTTGTTATTTTCTCTAAAGTGATGACCGTATTTTACGAAGTTAATGTCTTGTAAAAAGATCCAACTTTCTGGAATGGTTCTAACATTTAAATACTCTCCTGTAACACCAAATGCCATTAAATAAGGAGATTGAGTCATAATTATAGAATTTACTTCTGGATTTTTATTGTAAATTTCTTGGTGAATCCAAGCAGCTCTACTTGGTGTTTTACCAGCTTCTCTATGACCATCTTTGATTTGTACAATATCGTCTAATTGAATATCCCAGCGATTTTTATTTGTTGGTGTAATTAAGAAATCATTTTCATTCCAACGCATAGAAACTGTTCCGTAGGAACTTATCATTAAACCTTGTTCGCAAGAACGTTTAATAATATTACAAATTTCTAATCTTTTTTCTGTTTCATCTGGAGGATAAACCGTGCTTTCCATTTCAGGTAATACACCTCTGGCTTGGGCTTCAAACTGATCGATTTGGTGGTCTGTTAAATAGTTTGGTTTTCCTATTTGAGAACCGTATAATATTGTACTTGCACAAAATTCTAAGGCTTCAAATCTTTCATAGGCGTCTGTTAAATCACTACCACCTAAAACGGTTCCATGATTTTCCATAATTATTGCTTTGAATCCTTTTTTAAATTCGTCTGCAATTACTTCTCCCAAATCTTCACTTCCAGGTAGTCTGTACTTTGCGTAACCTATTGGGCCACAAATGTGTTTGGCTTGTGATATGATATTGGTGTTTGGTATTTGACGAACAATACTAAATGAAACTAGAGCAGGTGGGTGTGCATGAATTACAGATTTTATATCTGGCCTTGCTTCATAGATTGCTTTATGAAACGGAAATTCTGATGAAGGTTTATGTTTTCCTATTACAGTACCGTCTTTTTTTACGCAAATAATATCTGACGCTCTTAACGAACCTTTATCAATTGCAGATGGAGTAACCCAAATATCTCCATTATCATCAATGATGGAAATGTTACCTCCAGAAGTGGTGGTCATACCTCTTTTGTAAATTCTACTTATAACTTCTGTAATTTGATCTCTGGGGTGTATTAATTTAATGTTTTTTGACATTTTTTCTAATGTTTAAAATAGATTTATTTAAAATCTGAATCTCCTACTTTCAATTTTATTTATAACCACTTATTACAAATGGAACATGTTTTTTTAATGCGTAATTTTTTTTCAGAAACTTAGAGTTTAATTTTGTATCTGAAATGGCTATAGCAGCGCCTAATGCAGAACCTAAAGATGCTTTTGTTGTTCTTAACTTCATACCTTTTAGATAGTATGATAACAATTTTATATACACTTCATTATCGGTAAAACCGCCATCAACATATAAACGGTCTATAGCTCTCATATCTGCAATTCTTCTTATACTTTTTACTTGTAATTGTACCAGTTCTATCATTAAATGATGGTAAGCATGAGAAAAATCGTTATACATGTAACTTGTTTTTTCTGGCATATCATCAGTTGAAAAAGATTCCCACTTAAAAGATGGTTTAAAGTGTTGTATGATTTCGCAATACACATCATAATTAAAATGTATTGTTTTATGATACTCTTTATCAACATTAAATTTATCTGACAGTTTATTTACTTGAATTTTATATTCATTTCCTAAAAACAATCTTGAAGATTTTACTGGTTTTCCATTAATACGCATGTAATTAATACAACCTGATGTTACATCATCTTTTGTTAGAGGTGTATCTACAAAAGGGTTAAGTGCAATACTCCAAGTACCTGTTGATACTAATACAAATGGTTTATTTACACTTCTAACATAAGGCAACAATGCTGAAGAACTATCATGTATGCCAACACCTATTTTAATTCGTTTGCCATTATAATTAATGTTTAAGCTAGTTTCTGTAGATACTAGTGGAGGTAAAATGTTATGAATTTCTTCTTTATAAACCCAATCTTGATAATCTTTAGTTTCGTAATTCCATAAAGCAGTATGGCAACCAATACTTGTATATTCGCTTAAAGCTACTCCAGAAAAAATATAGCTTAGGTATTGAGGCAAGTGCAAAGAATATTTAATTTTTTGAAATACTTCTGGTTTTTTATACTTTAACCAATATAACTGGATTCCTGAATTTAACATTCCAGATTTAGATGAACCACTGGTTCTTGTTAATTCTAATTCGGGTCCGTATTTTTTATAAAAATCATCAACTATATCTTTATCAATTTCTTTTGTATAATTGTAAAGAGGTGTTAATATATTGCCATGCTCATCTAGGTGAACAAAACTGGCACCATAGGTTGAAAAATTGATTGCTTTTACTGAAAATTTATCTGACTTTAGTATTTTATGAAAAACATCTTTTAACCAATTTTGGAGTGCATGAATATTTTCTGTTGGATGACCATCTTCGTCTTCTATTTCTTTAAATGACGTGTACTCTTTGTACACTTCTTTAAAGTCTTTATCAAACAGAAAAAACTTTTTGTTGGTTTTTCCGATATCAAAAACAGCTGTTACTTTTTGTTTCATAGCTTTTTTTTAAAGTCCTGTAGCTACAGTATTCTTTCCTCTTTCTTTAATTAATTGTTCTCTAATACCTAAAGATCTATAAGCATTAATAGGACTAATTACTCCACCAGTATTTAATCTTGCTTTTTCTAACAATGGTCTTACATCTGTTCTGTAAGCTCCTTGTAAAATTTCTTGACATTTTACAACATCGTTTTCTAATTGAGCAGTTTTTAATGCTTTTTGGTCGATTAATAGCGCTTTAGCATAAGCTTCTTGAATTGCCTCTAAAGACTGAATTAAATCTTCTAATGGATCTTTTACGTTATGACTTGCATCAATCATCCAAGCTAAATCTGGGTTTTGAGGGTTGTTTTCCATACCATACACCAATTCATTAAAGATTAAAAATAAAGCGTAAGGTTTAATACTACCTACAGTTAAATCGTCATCACCATATTTGCTATCGTTAAAGTGAAAACCACCTAATTTTCCTTTTAATTGTAAAATAGATACAATTTGCTCTATATTAGAATTAGGTAAATGATGGCCTAAATCTACTAAAGTATAAGCTTTATCTCCACAACCATTGGCTAACATTAGAGAAGCACCCCAATCTTGAATAACAGTACTATAGAAATTTGGCTCATAAGGTTTGTATTCTACTAACATTTTCCAATCGTCTGGTAAACCTTTGTAAATATCAATTAAACTATCTTGCGTGTTTTGAAAAGCAGTTTGAAAATTATTTTGACCAGGAAAACAAGATCCGTCTGCTAACCAAACTGTTAATGCTTTAGATCCTAATTTGTCACCAATTTTAATGACATCTAAATTATGCTGAATAGCTTGTTCTCTAACTGCTTTGCTTACGTTACTTAAAGAACCGTATTTATATGTTTCTGCAGCATCTTTTTGATCTTGAAAAGTATTCGAATTTACAGCATCAAATTTAATATGTAAAGCATCTGCTTTTTGTTTGATGGCATCGTAATCAGAAGGAATATCCCAAGGAATATGTAAAGATACTGCACCCGCAGTTTGTGTTAAACTATGTAAAACACCAACATCTTCTATTTTTTGTTCTAAGTTTGATGGTTCTCCATAAAATCCAAAACGCCCAAAACGCGTACCACCTGCACCTAAAGCCCAACTTGGTATAGCTACTTGAAAATCTGCCAGTTTTGACACGATACTGCCAACATCTTTTCCTTGATTGGTTAATTTATTCGATAAAAAATCGAAATTTTCGTTGTGATCTTTTACACCTTTTTGGTTGTAATCAGAGATTTCTGCTTGATTAATTTTCATTCTTATATAACGTTATTAATTAAGTAAGACTTCTATAAAATTTATGAAAGTTATATAGAAGTCTTAATCTTAATTCAAATTTAATATTGTTTAATTATCTAACAAATGCGTTGGCCATACCTCCATCAACATTAATAATATTTCCTGTTGATTTATCTAATATACCTACTAACGAGAAAACACCTTTTGCAATGTCGTCTGGTGTTATGATTTCGTTTAGCAGGTTTCTCTTAGCATAAAAAGCTGGTAATTCTTCTACGGTAATTCCGTTTGCTTTTGCTCTACCTTCTGCCCAAGCACCTTCCCAAATTTTACTTCCTACAATAACGCCATCTGGGTTTACTGTATTTACTCTTACTTTATCTTTTGCTAATTCAGCCGCTAATAAACGAACCATGTGCTGTTGCGCTGCTTTTGCTGTTCCGTAAGCTACATTATTTGGTCCAGCAACCAATCCATTTTTACTTGCAATTGCAATATAATCTCCTCCTAAACCTTGCTTACGAACTATAAGAGCAAATTGTTTTGCTAAATCAAACTGACCTTTTACTAAAATATTTTGTAAAATGTTCCAATCTTTATCTGTTGTCTCTGTTAATGGTTTAGAAATTGCCAAGCCTGCACTGTGTACAATCATATCTACACCACCAAACTCTATAATTGCTTTTTTATAGGCACTTGCAATAGAATCTGTAATAGTAACATCACAAACAGCGTATGAAGATACATCTCTTGCATAAGTTTTATTTGCTTCAATTAAAGCTTCTTCATTAATATCTGTAAGTACAACATTTGCACCTTCTGCAGCTAACTTATCTGCAATTGCTTTACCAATTCCGCCACCAGCTCCAGTTACTAAAGCTACTTTTCTAGATAATGGTTTTTCTTTTGGCATACGTTGTAATTTAGCCTCTTCTAGCAACCAATATTCAATATCAAAAGCTTCTTGCCTTGGCAAAGAAGTATATTCTGTAATAGCTTCTGCACCACGCATTACATTAATTGCATTGATGTAGAACTCACTTGCAACTCTTGTTGTTTGCTTATTTTTGGCAAAACTAAACATACCAACTCCTGGATAGATAATAATAACAGGGTTTGCATCTCTAATTGCAGGGCTATTTTCTTTTTTACAGGTATTATAGTAATCTACATATTCTTGACGATACGCTTCAAATGCGGGTTCTAATTTTGACAAAATAGCTTCAGAATCAGATAAATCTTCATTTTTATCTAAACTTAAAACTAAAGGTTGAATTTTAGTTCTTAAGAAATGATCTGGACAAGAAGTTCCCATAGGCGCTAATCTTTCTAAATCATTACTATTTATATATTGCATTACAACATCAGTATCAGAAAAATGACCTATCATTCTATTTTCTGAAGAACACAAACCTCTTAATAAAGGCATAATTTGAGCAGCTTTGTTTAAACGCTCCTCTTTTGGTAAACTTTCAACTTTTTGACCACCAAAAACATCACCTTGTTCTTTTAATTTTTTTTCTATGAATTCAGAAGCCATTTCAATTACTTCTAAACTATTTATATAACATTCGTAAGAGGTGTCTCCCCAAGTAAATAAACCATGACTCCCTAAAACAATACCTCTAATTCCTGGATTATCTGCTAAACATTTTTCTAATTGCAAACCTAAATCGAAACCTGGTTTTTGCCAAGGCACCCAACCCATAGTGTCTCCCCAAATTTCTTTGGTAACTTTTTCGCTGTCTTTAGCTGCGGCAACTGCAATTAAAGCATCAGGATGTAAATGATCTATATGTTTAAAAGGTAATAAACCGTGTAAAGGCGTATCAATAGAAGGAGCTTTGCTATTTAAATCATAAATACAATGATTAAATAAACCTACCATTCTATCTTCATCATGTAAACCTTGATAAACATTTTTTAAATCACGAAGTCGTCCTGTATACAAACCTGCAATTCCAGATCTTGTTAAAGTACCAATATCACCACCAGAACCTTTTACCCACATTACTTCTACATCTTCATTTGTTAACGGGTCTTTTTCTATGGTTTTACAACTTGTATTACCTCCACCATAGTTGGTAATTCTTAAATCTGCACCCAAAATATTTGAGCGGTATAAAAATAATTCTACTTGATTATCTCCTAATGATATTGCTTTTTCTTCGTCCCATAGATAATCGACGTATTTAAAACTTTTTGTAATTTCTTTCATTATTGTCTTTAGTGATAAGTTTATAACCCAAAAATATACGTGAAATTGTACTTTTCTATCCTGTACTATTATGGTATAGAATAAAATTATTTTAAAAGAGTGCTTGGTCTTTAGAATTGAAAGAAAATATTAACATAAATATATAAGTTTTGTTTTGCTTTGACATTATAAAAGCTTAAAAAATCGATTTTTAAAAAAACTAAAGTTAGCTAAAAAGTTCTTTTTATTAGTTATTGGTTTTATCTTACCTTTTGCTACATTTGATTTCTGGAATAAATAAACAAAACAGAAAACAATAGATTATGGAAATGATGAAACTTATTACTATTGATGAAAATTCAAGGGTGCCTAAATATCAGCAGATTATAGATTCTATTATTCATAATATTTCACAAGGCAACCTTGTTATGGATCAAAAAATACCATCTATTAACATGTTTAGTGAAGAGTTTTATTTATCTAGAGATACTGTAGAAAAAGCTTACAGTATATTAAAAGAGCGTAAAGTTATTACCTCTATAAGAGGTAAGGGGTTTTATATATCTAGAACTAAATTAATTTCTAAAGTAAATATTTTATTTTTGGTAAATAAGTTAAGTTCTTATAAATTAAGGACATATAATCATTTTATAGATAAAGTTGGTGCAAATTCTTATACAGATTTAGATATATATCATTGTGATGAAACTCTTTTTTTAAACTTATTAGAGAAAAATAAAGCAGCCTACGATTACTATGTTATTATGCCGCATTTTAAAACTGAAAATTCTAAACACATTAGTTTGCCTGAGAAAGTTTTAAAAGCATTGCAAAAAATTCCTAATGATAAATTGATAATATTAGATAATGTTAAAGAGAATATAGGAGACGGATTAACCCAGATATATCAAGATTTTGAAAATGATATATACCATGCATTAAATTTAGGAATAGAAAAAATTAAAAAATACAAAAAAATTATTTTAGCCTATCCTGATAAAGCTGTATATCCATATCCTAGGCGAATACTTCATGGATTTAGAAAGTTTTGTATAGAGCACAATTTAGATTTTGAAATACTGGACAAAATCTATGATGATATGATTTTAATAAAAGGCGACTTGTTTATAACTATTGAAGAATCTGACTTGGTAAACTTAGTAAAACAAGCCAGAGAAGATGAATTTAAGTTAGGAGCCGACATTGGAGTGATCTCGTATAACGATACTCCTTTAAAAGAACTTTTAGGTATTACTGTTATTTCTACCGATTTTAAAGTAATGGGAGAAACTGCTGCAGAAATGATTTTACACAAAACAAAAGGTAAGGTAAAAGTTCCCTTTAATTTTATTGATAGAGAATCTCTTTAGTAACTTTTCATCTGAATACTTGAAGGGCTGTTTACTTTAATTTCATTTGGTAATTTCATTAATTTGCCTGTTTTTGCATTTCTTTTAAAAATGGTAATATTATTGGTAAATTGATTTGCAACCAATAAAAAACTACTATCAGGTGAAATTGCAAAATTTCTAGGATGATTTCCTCCTGTATTTACATGTTCTATAAGTTGTAATTTTCCATTATTTTTATTGATAGAAAACACAGCAATACTATCCTCTTTTGGCCCTCTATTTGAGGCATATAAGTAATTTCCATCTGCAGAAATATGGATATCTGCTGCCCTATATATTTCTTGTTCTTCTTGATAAGATTGATAATCTTCAATAAAATTCAACCTACCTTTATCGTATAAGTATAAATCAATTTTACCACTTAATTCATTAATTCCATAACCATATAATCCGTTTGGATGAAATGTAAAATGTCTTGGTCCACTACCTAATTTTGTTTTGATTGGTTGTTGATTTAATAAGCTATCATTTGAGTTGTTGAAAATAAATTTTCTTATTTTATCTGCACCTAAATCGTGAACATATAGATGCTTGTTATCAGGAGAGAAATTTGATGAATGTATATGTGAAGCTTCTTGGCGACTTTTATTAATACTACTATCTTTAAATTGTAAAACTTGTTTTGCTAAACCTAAACTACCATCATTTTTTATTTTAAAAAGGCTTAAACTACCATCAGAATAATTTGAATTTACAAGATAACTGCCTGTTTTATCAATTTCTAAATGGGCAGGGTTTAATCCTCCACAATCTTGCATATTTAACAACTCTATTTTAGAATTTATTGCGTCCACTTTAAAAGCAGCAATTTTACCATTGTGTTTCATTTGGCTATCTACAACAGAATACAAGTAATTACCATCTTTAGAGATTTTTAAAAAAGACGTATTTGTAATATTGTTAAGTGTAAATGTTAATTTTGTTTCTGCAGTTTCTGTATTAAACTCATATACATGAATACCTTCACCATGTTTTTTATCGGTAAAGCTACCCACAAAAAGTAAGGTTTTAGTTTCAGTTTTAAAATTTTTACATCCAAAAACAAAAAAGAATACAAGTAAAAAAACGACGTTATTTTTTATCATATTCTCTATAAAATGCTTTGGTTGAATTGGTTGTAATTTCTTTATTTTTGTAAATTAATTTGTCTCCTTCTCCAATATAAATACTCTTTAGACTTTTATCTTTATGTAAAGTGATAACCGCATAAGAACCTTTAAAATAAATAGTATCATTTTTAAATATTTGATTTTTAGATTGCGTAATTACATATTGAGTTAAATCTTCTTTTGGTGTTTTACTTTCTATAATCAATCCTTTATAAATGCCATTTTGCTCTAATTTTGAAACCGATTGTATGCATGGTTTTTCGGTTTCATTATAAGGTTCGTAAACTACTACAAATGGGTTTTCCCAAGCTTCTCCTTTATTTCTGATTACTAAGGTTGGTGTAAGTACATTGTCATAAGGCTTTGGTGCTTGAAACGTATGAGGTGCTTTTACTTTAGTGTACGTTCTATTTTCAAAGCCTGGAATATGCAACTCCATAAACAAATCATTTCCTTTTAATTCTTTAATACTAAATGTAGCTTTTACAGTATTTACATATTCTTGAGAAGTGCTAACCTCTTTAAAAAAGTGCCACCCAGGGTTTCTGTATTTTTTATTATGAATCCATTTAGATTTTGCATTTTCCATATATCTTTTTGGTGTATTTTCGAACTTCATGTCTTTATTATCAAACACTATTTTATCACCTATATTATGGTACAAATAATCATGATACTCATTTGGGAGTTTCGATTTTGAACGAAAAACATCTATATAATATCCTGTTGTAGGCGATGTTCTTATCAAACCTAAAGTTCTTTCTTGGGTTGCTTCTGCTTTATCTCCTTTATCATCTAAAAAACTAGTTTGACTAAAAGAAAAATTTGGGGCAACTCCTTCCTCTCCAACTTTTGGCTCTACAGATAGTAATTGAACCGTATTCATGCCTAAATTTACCCAACCACCTTGACCTTGTGATGCTCCATTTACAATAACAGTATTATGTGCTGCAAATATTCTAGAATAGTTTTCATGAATGTCTTTACCATACTTACCATTACCATTATCAACCCCTAAAACCTGACCTTCTCCATACAGCTCCATATTCATACCATTTGCATGACCATGCACCATAGCTGCTCCTCCAACAAAACCCATTAAGCCATCTTTTGGATCTTTTGTAGAGCTCAAATTTCTTTGCATTATAATCCCTGCATGATATACCCTATCTGTTCTTGGTAGTTTATTAAAAACTGATTTTTCATCAATAATATTGTGCCAAAATAAAGCTTCAATACTTCTTCTTTTGTATTTATCTTTTTGAATAGCATTTTTTAAAATCGGACCTATTTCTTTAGTAACCTCTTCTAAATTTGATAATTTAGCTAAAGTATATGCATTATCTAGAGCGTTATAAGGAGCTTTTCCTTTTCTCTTTCCATCTCCCCATCTTACAATTTCGTTATTTGGATACACAAAATAATCTAACCTTGGTAAAGCAAATAAAATGTTCTGGTATTTATCGGCTAAATTTAAACTAGGATTATACCTACTTATCACCAACAATAATTTAGTTAAAATTGATGTTGAATGATTTAAATATCCTGATGTTTCTGGCCAAATATTTCCCTTATTTTTAAAATTTTCTGCAAAAACAGGCAATGCATCTTGATTTTTTGTGCTTTCTGATAAAAAGTAGGACAGTAATTTTTTACGCTCCTTTTCATCATCCATTGCCAAAGCATTATACACTAAACTTGGAGCTTCTAGCACTGGATGATTAGAACCTGTTTGTCCGTAATTTACAGTAATGTCTGCGTAAGTTCTACACACATTTTGAAGTTCATCAACAGGAAAAGTTACTTTTTTATTTTGCATGATATCAAAAGCATTACCTTCTTTTTTAAGATAGCTTGCTACAAAATCATAAACTAACGGAACTTTATAACCAATTACACGCACTTCTCTAAAACCATCATATGGAAATAACCAACCACCTCTACCATGCCAATTAGATAAATTGGATTTTTGTACAGATTTTACAAATGAATACAAGATACTACTGGCCATATACGCGTATTTTTCATCTTGGGTAATGTAGTATAGATAACCACAATCTAAAGCAACTTGTAAACAGGTAATCAATTTTTCTGCTGGTTCCCACTCTTTATCTGTAGCATTATCTAAATTTCTTTGTTTACCATTCTCTATATGATACGTTTTATAAAAAGGTGGAAAATCGTTTTCATTTCCTTCAGACCAATTAAAAGGCAATTGTTTGATGTAGTTTTTTGGATTTTGATTGAATTTAACAACTTGTAAATCTGTTCTTGTTTTTAATTTTTGATAAATCTCTTTCGCCCAAGGTTCTTTCTCTATTTTTTGTAAAACTTGATTTCGTTCGGAAGATTTCACCAATATGAAAGGGCGCTCTAACTTCTGTGAATAGAGGCTTAAAGAACCTATAATTAAGAATAATTGTAATACTATTTTATTTTTCATATTCGGTTTACTTTAAAAAATCTTTACCCCATTTTTTTCTTAATTCTAAAGCAAGTGCTTTTACTTTTTCTTGATATGCTGGATTATCAGCTAAATTATCCAATTCTAAAGGATCTGTTTTATGGTCAAACAACATTCTGGCATACGCAACACCATCATCTTTTGTCCACTCTGTGTAAAATAAATCGCCCTTAATTAGCGTAACTGCATCTTTAAATTTGCTAACTGCCCAATCTTTTTGAGGTTCTTTTCCTTCTAAAAGTGGCACAAAACTTTTACCATCTAAAGTATTTGGTGATTCCAAACCTACTAACTCTACAAGGCTAGGATAGATATCGATATATTCTGTAATGGCTTCTGTTTTTGTTCCTTTAGTTTTTCCTGGAACTTTAATGATTAATGGCGTTCTTAAAGCAGTTTCAAACGTAACATGCTTACACCATAATTTATGGTCGCCTAAATTCCAACCATGATCTCCCCATAAAATTACAATAGTATCGTCTTCTAATTCTAAACGTTTTAATTCGTCTAAAACCAACCCAATTTGAGCATCAATATAACTTACACAAGCATAATATCCGTGTATCAATTCTTTTGCAAGATCATCAGATAAATCTCCTTTTTTAGGAATATTTTCGTAATTTCTTAATTCTCCATATCTGTGAAATGCTTGTTTTGGAGTTGTTTTTGGTTGAATATAGCTTTCAGGTAATTCAATTTGATTTCTGTCATATAAATCCCAATACTTTTTTGGGGCTGTAAATGGAAGGTGTGGTTTCATTAAACCCATTGTTAGAAAAAAGGGTTGATTTGATTGCTTTAGTTTTTTTAAATCTTGAATTACTTTTAATGCTAGTTTTCCATCTCTATATACAGAATCATGCACTTCTGCAACCTCAAAAGGCAATCCTCTTTTTGTGTTTTTTCTAATTTCTTGACTTTCTGGCAATGCATAACTCCAAAGTTTATCTGGTTGCCACATTTCGTCCCAAGCAGCAACATCATCTTTATTATAATGATAAACTTTACCGTTAGAAATGGTTGTGTACCCATTTTCTTTTAAAAGAAAAGGAAGAGATTTTGCATTAGGTACTTGTTTATCTTTTGAGGTATGTGCTGTTATAAACCGATTTCTAGTTGGTCTCATACCTGTTAATAAACTTGCTCTTGAGGCACCACAAACAGGAACGTTACAATACGCTCTATTAAATACTAAGCTTTCACCTGCTAGTTGATCTAAGTTTGGCGATTTGATGTGTTTTGCTCCGTAAAAATTGAGCTCTGGACGTAAATCATCAACCGCAATAAATAAGATGTTTTTTTTTCTTTCTAGATGACTATCTGAATTATTTTTTTTACTATTTCCGCAGTAAAAAAAGATAACTGAACAAAATAATATTATCGCTGTTTTAATTTTTGATTTCTTCATTTTGTTCTGTTATTTTTTTTAATTGTCCTTTTTAATTTTAAAAAACGATACTAATTCACATTTACACGTTTCTTTTGCTCAACAAAATAAGGTTGAAACGTGTAGTTTGAACTAGCATCCCATTTAGAGTTTACCTTAGGTAAAAAAACTTTCATCTTTTCTATTTGAGCCTTATATTTTGGATTTCCTGCTTCATTATTCCATTCATTTGGATCTGAATTATGATCGTAAAATTCCTCTTTTCCATCTTCATATTGAATGTATCTATACCCATTCATCTTAATAGCATGGTTATTCATTCCATAAGTTGTAATCGCTTTTGCATCTGCAAGTCCTTTATCTTGCTGCATCATATCCACTAAACTGTACCCTTCATTTCTCTGGTAAGCAGGTAACCCACTTAATTCTAATAGAGTAGGGTAGATGGATAACATTTCTACAGGAGCATCTATCTTTTTTCCCTTTGGTAAATTAGGTCCAGCAAATAGCAATGGAGCTTTGGTGGCGGTTTCCCAAAGTGCGTGTTTTGCAAAAGTTCCTTTTTCTCCTAATCTATATCCATGATCTGACCAGAGTACAATTACAGTATTGTCTGCATATTTGCTGTTTTCTAAAGCATCTAAAACTCTACCTAATTCATAATCTACATAACTGATACACGCCAAATAAGCTTGCACAATTTTTTTCCATTCACCACTTTCTTTAGCCCATTCTGTTGATGGCATCATGGGTAAATCGTTAATTTGCATTCCAACTGGAGGAATATCATTTAAGTCATCTGACTTATAAGGTGGTGTTTGAATGTCTTCTAAAGGATATAAATCGAACCATTTTTGAGGCACATATAATGGTACATGTACACGTAAAAAACCAAGACCCATAAAAAAGGGTTTGTTATACTCTCTACGCAAACGTTCTGTAACCCAATTTACAGATTGATGATCTGGCATTAAAGAATCTTTTTCTGGAAAAGCACCCCAATCGGTACTGGTTCTGCCATATTTCTCTTTTTTAGATTTTGATGTTCCAAAACCATCCCAAACAAAACGTTTTTTAGGGTATGGTCCAAAACCCCTAACACGTCCTCCAGATTCATTAAAAACGCTATCAGGAGCATGAATATGAAATAGTTTTCCAATACCCATAGTGTGATATCCATTTTGTTCAAAATATTCTGGCAAAAATGTAATGTCTTTTGTGGCTTTATTTCCTGCTCTTCGGATTTTATTATCGGGTGTCATGCCATAGATACCCGTTGTTGAAGGTCGCAAACCCGTCATTAAGGATGCTCGTGAAGGACCACACAAAGGAGCTTGTACATGGGCGTTTGTAAATGTAACTCCCATTTTTGCAAGTCTATCAAAATTCGGTGTTTTTACATTTGAAAAATTTTGAATTGGACTAATCCAATTGTTTAAATCATCAACAGCTATAAAAAGTACATTAGGTTTAGCTGCTTTAGCTGCTTTTTTCTCTTCAGATTTACATGCACCTAAGAATAGTGTTATTGCAAATAATAAAAAATATACTTTTTTCATACTTTACTATTTCGATCTAAATTTTTTAATTTTTGAAGATAAATCTTTAACAATTTCTGAGTTTGCCTCTGCAATATTATTTTTTTCATAAGGATCTGTATCAATGTTAAATAACTGTACTACTTCATTTTTCTTTCTTACAGGATCTGGAACAATAATTTTATAAGGAGGAAAAATTGCCATGTTGTAATACATGCTATTTTCAATAGAATCAAAATCATGTGCGTACACTTCTCCAAAAATTCCTTTACGAGCTTCTAATGCTTTTTTATCTAACACACTAACACCTGGCAAGTTTTTAGGTTTTTCTATATTTAAAATATCCAATACTGTAGGTACCATATCTATACTACTTGTTATGGTGGTATTATTCATTTCTGGCTTTATCTTACCTGCCCATTTGTACATAATTGGTGTACGAATTCCCATATCATAAGGTGCACGTTTAGAGTCTTTCATGTAATCACTCTTATCTGGATTTTGTCTCCAACCGTTATCACAAACATATACAAAAAGGGTATTTTCAGTTAAGCCTTTATCGTCTATTAAATCGAATAGTTGACCACAAGTTTCATCAAACCACTCTATCATTGCCCAATATTTAGCTAAGTGTTCAGAGTCTGTTTTCTTTTTATATTTTTCAAATAAACGAGCTGGTGGATTATGAGGTCTGTGAGGTAAAAATGGAGCGTACCATAAAAAAAACGGTTTCTTTTCTTTTAAAGCTAAATTTACATAACTATTAATGGTATCTAAGCCTTTTCTGGCAATGGTTAAACCAAAATCGCCATGTCTCCCACCTCTTTTAGGGTCTCCATGTGTCATACCGTAATCAAAACCACCAACTTTATGGTTTCCATGCCACCATTTTCCTGTTTGAAAAGACAAATAGCCTTTTTCTTTTAGCATATCTGGTAGTGTCATTTGCTTTTCAAAAGCTGTAATTATAGGTTTGTATGCCTCTGATCTATTAGCTCTACTAGCTTTATGATCTCCTTTTACTCGTTCATACACTTTATCATTACCTAAAATACCATGATCTTTTGGATACAAACCTGTAATAATTGTTGCTAATGAAGGAGAGCATAATGGTGTTGGTACATAGCTTCTTGTAAACGTTAAACTTTCTTTTGCAAATTGATCTATTCTTGGAGTTTCAATATTCTCATCGCCCATAAAACTGTAATCTGTCCAAGATTGGTCATCAGATAAGATGAAAACGATGTTTGGCTGATTTTGAGTTTTTTCTGTAACAGATGCTGTCTCTTTTTTAGTTCCTTTTCCGCAGGAAATTAAAATGCTTATTGCAAATATTACTAAAGATAATTTTTTAATGATTTTCATTTTAAGTTTTTTTTTATTTTTTGGTTTGATTTATGCTCGGTTTTTCAAGTATGGTTTCCTTTTTGTTTCTTTGAATAGGACCTTTATCTCCAATAAGATACATTTTTCTAAAATCTGATTCTTCTTCTTTTTCACCTACAATGATTCTAGCATCAGGGTGAGGGTTATCTATCAAAGCAGATATTACAAAACCTGAGTTTTTACGTTCTAAAAAAATCTGGTTCTTTTTAAAAGTATCACCACCATCAAAACTATCCCACCTAGCAATTTCTCCAACATCACTATTGGTTTCACTCTCTAAGTAAATACTCACTTCTGTTGCAGACTTTACTTCTAAATCTCCATTTCCTCTTGGAAGATTAGCATTCTTACTTCGTAACCACTCTTGTCCATTCCATCTAAAATGTTGTAAACGTTTAGGTCCGCTTCTTTTGGCTCCTATATCTGGACCAACCAACACACAAACTTGTGGTTTTCCATCAGGATCAACATCGGCAATTCCTTGAAAAGTCCAATCATCAGGTATTTTTTTTACCAAAGTTTTTTCATCTGCCATTTCTTTGGTTAAAGGCATTTCTAAAGATTCATTTTTAACATTTTTCCATTGCCCTGTATTTGTATCAAAAAGCATGTAATACAAATGATGTCTCTCTGGAATGTGCCCTCTTTTATCTTGAGCGTTTTTATTATCTCTACAAATATGATAATCAAAAGCTACAATAATATCATCTCCATTTCCTTTACCAACCCAAGGATACCAAGAATCTTCAGCTTCAATATTTATTCTTCGTTTATGTTTTAAAAATGAAATTGGTTCGTTAAAAGTAACTCCATTGTCTGTAGATTTTTGATACACCCAATCACTTCTATGCGCTCCATGTCTGTAAAACAAATAGATGTCTCCATTATCCATTTTTACAAACTGACTGTAGGTACCAAATAACGAAACATTATCTAATGTTTCCCATGCAGAAATGTCTAATGGTTTTTTAGAAACAGCATGTAGGTTTTTTCCATAATGATGGTTTCCTAAAGGATTTTTGCCATCTGATGGTCTCCCTCCATGTCCACCAAAGGCAATATGAATATAACCAGCATCATCAATAAGTAATGCAGGTTTACCATGATTATCTATTTTCTTTTTACGATTCGGGTCTTTACCCATTTCACTAATACCCGCTTTAAAAGGACCTTTCCATTCTTTGGTTTTATGATTGTACGATGCTACATAAGGATCTTCTAAAGGACCTTGATACGCCACATACGTAATTCCTTTGTGATACACTCCTGAAGGGTGTTGCACAATAGCCACTGTATTCCCAAAACCATTATCAGCAAAATAATCTACCATTATGTCTTTATTCTTCTCTTCTGAAGTTACTTTTTTACTGCCATTACATCCCACTAGGAAAAAGCAAAAACAGATACTGAGAATTATTATTTTTTTTGTCATTATTTTATGGGTATTATTTTATGGGTATTATTTTTGAAACTCTTAATTTAACTGGACCAAGAAGACCTGAGGTAAGTAATTCATCGTTTTTTCTCCAATGTCTCCAAGATGAAAATGTGGTTCGTTTTGATGATCGTTTTGAGTTATTTAACAACCAATCTGGTATTTTTTTTAGTTTATCTCCTCTTCGTTCATAATCTAAAGGCAAACCTTCATCACCAATTAGTTTGTTTGGCCATAAATTGGTTACTTTAATTTTTATGGTGTTTGTTCCTTTTTTTACAAAGCTATCAATAGTAACTCTAAAAGGTGCTTTCCATAAAGTACTTACCTTTTTTTCGTTGATAAATACTTCTGCAATTACAGCTACGCTTCCTAGATCGAGTTCTATTTGTTTGTCTTTTTGTAATAAATCATCAGTAATCGTAAATTCTTTTTTGTAAGATGCAGTTCCAGAAAAATGCTGAATATTTTCGTCTTTATGATTTGACCACGATATTAACTTCTCAAATTTTTCATTTATAGTTTTTTGGGAAACTGATGGAAATTCAACTTCCCAAGAATTTGACAAATCAATGGGTTCTGGTATTGCACTTACTGCTGCAGTTTTTGTTTTTCCTGATGCATTGGTATAAGTAATTTTACCTGAATTTGGTGTTATCCAATTGATAACATCTTCACTATATACTAACTCTGGTTTTGATGTGTCTTTGGATAATTTTAAAATTTGCCCTTTAGGAATAAACATCGTGCGTTCTTCACCATCGGTTTTGTAAGTAATTTTTAAGTTGATTTTATTACCTTCTGGAATTTGATTATTTATCAATGCATCAGAAATTGAAATATCAAAAGTATTGTTTGAAACTAGTTCCTTAATTTTATTTGTAATCTCAAAAGTTTTATAATTTTCTGGAATGCCTTTAGTTTCTGTTTTAAATTTTCCGAATACAGCTTTTAAAACTTTTAAAGGTTGATTACCTGCATCAATCTTAATATGTTCTCTCTCTTCTGCATAAATTTGATGTTTGGTATTACCTATTTGGTATTCCATTCTTAACTCTTTTTTGTATCCCATTGCTGGATCACAATCACAAAATGCTCTCGACATTTTAAAGTCTAATTCACCATCAATTATAGCTTTATTTACTTTGTCTGTAATATCGATTAAACCTTCTTGAAGAAATGTTCCGTATTCTGCTTTTATAATTTCTAAATTCGAAAGAGCCTCCGATTTTGGTTGTTCTAATTCCATTGTAACCGATGTTAAATGGTTTGTTTTTGTAGGCTTTTTGAATACAATAAAAACAGATTCTTCAATCCCTAACTGTAAAGGAATTGTGGTTGTTCCATCTGCATTTTCTTTAAAAACCACCACATCTTTTATTTTACCTGTTTCCGAATTCCATAGTTCTGGTTGTTTTGCAGAAACTCGAAAACGCGCTACAATATCTCTTGCTTCTTTTCTAGCATTGGCGATAAAATAAATATCAGCATCATCAGTTTTTCTATGGATGAAACTTAGATCTGTTTGATCGCTAGTTTCTATTTTAAAATCGGGTATTTGATTGCTTAACACAGCCTCAATTGAATTCTGCTTTACCAAATCTTTTCCCCATAATTCATCGACATAAGTTTTAACAACTTGATCATTATTAGGATTATCAGTTAAACTTGGCGATTGTGTTGGTTTTTTTCCAATGACGATTGCACCACCTTCAGCCAATTCCTTTACTTTCTGTAAGGTTTCTGGTTTTATAAAACTAGATTCTGGCAATACCAAAATCTTATATGCATTTCCAACAGACGAGTAAATTGTTCCGTTTTTAACAGTTAAGTCTTTTAATTTATTGGCGCCAATCAAATCATAATCAAAACCCATTTTTTTAATTTCAGGTTTTAAAAATGCGGTATTTGGTGATGATTCTCCTGTAAATACTAAAACATCAGCTACATTTTTTCCTTGTTGTAATAAAAATTGAGATCGTGCTATATAATCCAAAAATCCTTTTCCTTGATTCCACCAAGTATTATTTCTATTAAAATCAAATCCGTGATAACTTAATGCCAAACCAGGTGCCACATCCCAAGGTTGATGTACATAAGAATGAAAAATAAAACGTGTAATTCCTTGTGCCCAAGCTTGGTCTCCAATTGATTTTATGTCTGCTGGATGTTTGCTCCAACCCCCAATTCCAGTAAATGCTTCTGCACCAACAATAGCACTTCCATTTAAATGAGCAATAGAAGATACAAATTTTGCCGAATCAAAAAATGGGTAGCCACCACTCCAAAATTCACACATTACAATGTCTCCTGTGGCACCTACTTGCATATTATCAAAAGGGCCCCAATAGGGTTCTACAGAAAACTGCATTCCGTTTTTATGGCATAATTCTGCAAAATGTGCGTAGTAATTTTCGGCAATTAAATCGCCAATAGTTCTTCTAAAATCCCACAAAAAACGCTCTGAAATTTCGCCACTTTCTACGTAATACCCTGCTAAGGTTGGTAAATACGATGTTAAATCGTAACCTCTTAAATTTTCAAATTGCGTTTCAAAACCAGTAGTCCAATTGGTGGTTTCCACCTCGTAACTATCAATTAAACAATTATTTACAGTTGTCCCAATTAAATCGCCAAGTTTATCAATGATAGGTTGTACACCACCTTTCCAATAAGCATCAACTGCTGTTTTACTCATTTTATCGACTTCTAAACCTCTAGCTTCTGGTGGCGCAGGCCTATTGGTTGTTCCTATTGGTGTGTGCCCTAATCGCAACACAATCCATTCGCCTTTTGGCACATTCCAATCTAAAAATCCGTCTTTAGAAACTTTATCAGTTAAATTAACAATAGTTTCTTTTTGAATAGTACTCGTTTTTGGAATGTCTTGCGTATCTGGTAATAAATGATTTCGAACACGTTCAGATAATATTTTATAATCTAATCCTTCTATTTTTTGTATCTTTTTTGGTTTTGGAAATGCTAAAACTGCAATGTCTTTATAATAATCGTACTTCGTTTTGGGTTTTGGTAATTGTACTTTAATTTCTTTTCCGCCTTTAATATTTAATTCACTAAAAACTACGGCTTGCATTGCGTTTTCTTCAGTAACCCAAGGTCCACCAGAAGAAGACCAACCTGCGCTGTTATGAAATGCCAATTCTAAATCCAAACGTTTGGCTTCTTCTGCCGAAAATTTGAATAAATCTAGCCAATCTTCACTTAAATATTTTACTGGGCCTTTTGGGAATCCTAAATGCACGTTAAACAATTGTGCTTCTTGAATACCAACAGCTTTCATAGCTTCTAAATCTTTTGTAATGCCAGATTTAGATACATTTCCGCTAATCCAATGCCACCATGTTCTGGCTTTTGCTTCATTTGGCGGATTTTTAAATCCGTCTTCTAAAGTTAAGGTTTGTGCCTCCTTTTCCGAATATGAATTGCACCCCAAACCTAAAAACAGAACAACTAAAATGGCTAACTTTTTCATTCGTTATTTTCTTTTTATAATTTTTGATATCGATATCGTAACAGGTCCTAATAAACCTGAAGGCAATAAGTCGTCCTTTGCTTTTTGGAATGAATACGCACTAAATGTTTTACGAGATCCTTCTGGAAGTGGTTGATTCTCTCTAAACCACTTTGGCATTTTTTTAAACTTACCTCTAAATTCTGAATCGCCAAAACCAGGCTTTCCTCTTCTAACGTCATAACCAGTTTGGTTGGGTAATTTTTCATCACCAATTAAACGATTAGTCCATTGGTTGGTAACTTGAATTTCTAAAGTATTTTCTCCTGCTTTTAAAGCTGTCGTTACATTTAAAGCGTGAGGAGCTATCCAACTTACCCCAACATCTTTTCCGTTTACAATTACTTTAGCAATTACATTTACTTTGCCTAAATTAATTTGAAATTGTCTATCGGATTGCAACATATCTTTTTCTATATTGAATGTTGTTTTATAGATTGCTGTACCAGAATAATGTTTAATTTCATCTACTTTGCTTGTTGTCCAATCAAATAATTCATCTGTTTGCAAAGTAGTTTTATAAAAGTCTTCTGCTCTAAAATTGATTTCCCAATTGCCTTTAATTTCAATAGGATTTGGAATATCATTCACTGTAACATTCCATTTTTCAGTATCATTTACCAAGGCTGTATAATTTCCATTTGTAGAGACCTGCATTTGTAAATTATCAGTATCATCTATACTAAATTCAGGTTTTGGTAAATTATTAGTTTGTTCATAAGCTACTTTTGGTCGTTTATTTTTTGCTTCTTTAAACACTACAAAAACGGATTCCTGTGGATTTAGCGGAATTGAGATCTCTGTTCGTCCATTTTTGTTACTATATTCTACCAATTTGGTAATCTCACCTGTTTCTGCATTCCATAATTCAGGTACTTTACCTTCTACTAAAAAGCTACAGTTTAGTACTTCCTTTTCTGTTAAATTATGATTGTACACAAAGTAAATATCTTCGTTTTGGGTTCGTCTGTGGTAAAAATTAAAATCTGGTTGTCCTTCAACAATTAGATCTTTCTGAATTTCATTTTCTTTCAATATTTGTTCCCATTCACCAGAGCTGTATGTTTTTTTATTTGACCAAATTTCTTTTACAAGTGTGTCAAATTCAGCTTTCATTTCTTTGGAAGTGTTATAACCACCTAGTTTTTTTGGTTTTTTACCTACAATTAATGCACCCTGTTGCGACAGTTTATGTATGCCTCTTAGCGTTTCTAAATTGATGATATCATTTCTCTGCAAAGACAGAGCATTATACGTAATGCCATTTGGTAATTTTAATTTTCCATTTTCAACTTTTAAACGATTGATAATTACATCAGCATTTAGACAATCGTACTTATATGCAGCTGGCAATTTAGGTCGCATTTGGTTGGCGTGTATCACATGACTTGGTGCTCTATCACCCACAAAAACCAATACATCTAACACAGGATTTCCTTGACGTAATAGATACGAACCTCTAGCCAAATAATTGAACCATTCAGGTCCTGCATTGTCCCACCAAGTTTGAGTTCTATCAATGTGAGAACCCACAAAACTCATGCTCATTCCTGGTTTTACGTGCGTATTGGATTGATGCGCAAAACGATGAAACATATATTCGTTGATGCCATTAGTCCATTCGTAATCGCCTTTTTGTTTGGCTAAAGCTGGATGAAATCCCCAATTTAATTTAGTACTTGTAAAAGCTTCCGCAGAAATTACATTTTTACCATAAATATGACCAGCAGATACAGCTGCACGTTTATGGTTATTCGGTTTTCCTAACCAAAATTCACCCATAGGAATATCCGCACTTCTACCTGCATCTAAACTGTTAAAAGGCCCCACAAATCCGTAAGGTTCTATGTAAGAAATTAAACCATCTTGATGACATAATTCTGTAAAATAATCAAAATAATTGGTCACCATTAAGTCACTTACCAATTGTTTCATATCCCAAAAAACAGCTTCAATTGTTTCGTTGTTTTCTATGTATTTACCTGCATACATTAATAAAAACGGCGTAAAATCGTACCCAAATCTTTTTTCAAAGATTTGCTCCATATCGTCAGTCCAGTTTTGTGGTCCCACTTCATAACTATCGATTTCTACATATTGTAAGGCGTTTGGTGCATCAATTTTTGCTTGCTTTACCAATTTTCCAACAAAAGCATCGTAATGAATTTTCAAGGCTTTTTTACTGAATTTATCCACTTCAAGCCCTGTACCTTCATCAGATGCAGGCTCATTTGTTGCCCCAGAAGCTGTAAAACCAAAACGCATAATGGTCCAATTTCCTTTTGGTAATTTTGCATTTAACACACCATCACTATTCATTTTATCAGTTAAAACAATAATATCTTCTTTTTTGATGTATGTACTTTTATCAGGATTTCCAATAGATCTTCTACGTTTTCTGTAAGATGTAAATTCTAACTTATTTCCTAAAGTTTGATTTGCAGAAAGTTGCATTTCGTAAATTCCTGTATCTAATTCTGTTACGATTCTAAAATAACGCGCTGTAATAGGTTTAAAATGCTCTTCAAAATAACATTCGTCTTTCCCAATACGTTCTTCGTTGGGTTTGTGAGCCAAAGTAAAATTAACACCATCATCTGATTTTAATAATTTTAAACGCCCTTTTCGTTTGTTGATAAACACAGACATAGAACGAATTGTGTGTGGTTTTCCATAATCATATTGCACCCAACCTTTTGCTTTTAAATCGGCATGTGTATTGGTTTGGTGGTCTGTTGCTAAAGCTGTTTTAAATGCTTTATCTGATGAAGTTATAACAGGGTTTACACTATTATCTATCAATTCGGTTTTTAAAGACGGATACGCAACTACAGCAATATCTTTATAAAAATTATGTCTTGTTGGTGGTTGTGGTAATTTTAGCTGTATTTGTTTACCTCCTTCTGTAATAACTTGACTATTCACCACAACTTTCATTGCGTTTTCTGGGGTTACCCAAGGTCCTCCACTAGACGTCCAACCATCACAATTATGCACTCCAAAACTCAAGCCTAATTTTTCACATTCTTTAGCTGCGTGGGTTAAAATATCTCTGTGTTCTTGTGAGTTGTATTTTACATCGCCTTCTGGTAATCCCATAGATACATTAAACACCAAAACACCACCAATACCAGCTTCTTTTATGGCTTTTAAATCTTTGGTAAAGCCTTCTTTAGAAGCATTTCCGCTATTGATGTGATACCACGTTCTGGGTTTTGATGCTTGTGGCGGATTTTTAAAACCTTCTTCTAGTGTTAAATTTTGGCGTTCCTTTTTCTTTTCATTACAATTACTGAAACAAAAGCAAAGCATTATTAACAAGATGTAACCTAAATTCTTCATTAATTTTGATTCAATTTTTCTAGGGTATTATCAAAAGCATCTTCTTTAAATAGTTTACGAGCCTTTTTTAAATCTGCTATTAATTTTTCTTCAGAAGGTTTTTTGTCTTTAATTTGTTTGTATGGCCACTTTTTTTCATTAGTTAAAAAAGGCAACATAAATTCATAGCCTTTTTTTATGCTTCTGCCATCTTTTGAAGAAACATCCCAAAGATTTACACCTACTTTTTGTCCTATTTGTGCCAATTGTAAAAATCCGTGTAAGTTCATTACTGAATAAGAAAAAGATTTTGTTCTTTTCAGCTCTAAAGGTTGTCTCCCATCTGGTTTTATTTGACTAAAAATTCTTGCTTTTGTTATTGTAGATAAATATTCTTTTACTTCTTCAGTTCTATTTAGATACATTAAAATACTTAATAACTGTACATCATAATGAGTAGCATGATTGTTTTTTCTTGTAGATTCTTCTATTCCTAATTTGCTGTTTTTTAACCAATTGCTATAATCTGTAAACCAGTTAATCATACCTTCTTCTGTTTGTTTATCAAGTACGCCTTTATATTTAGCTAATTCAAGAAACTCTACAACCTCTATAAGACCATCAAATTCAATAATTCCAAAACACCTACCTTCTGATTTACCAGGAACATATTGCCCAAAATTCACATTAGGATTCATTTTAGTGTTTTCGTTTAAAAACCAAGTATTGATGAACTCTAAATTTTTGTTAGCGTATTTTTTATCATCACTATAAAAGAATACATCTTTTAACGTTTTTACAGCTGAAATAAAATTCTTTTTCTCAACGAAATCTGTGAAATTATTCCTTGTTTCTGGATTAATTTCTCCATCTTTTCTAATATATGGCAAGCCATTTTCTGTTTTAGGATTTGGCCACCAATATGGACCAATACTCATATAATCGTGTTTATTTTTACTTGGAGGAATACCTGTTTTTTTTGTTACAGAAAAACCATCAACCTTTAAAAGGTTATCTGCTTTAGCTAATAGTTTATGATAATTTTCTACAGACTGTTTATCACCTTTTTTAATAAGTGATTTTTGAGTTTCTAAACTTTCATAATCTATGTTAGAAACTCTATTAGTATTGTTTTGGGTGATTGAACAACCATATGTACTTATTAAAAGTACAAGAATCAATTTTTTACAAAATGCTAATTTATTCTTCATAAAACTACTCTAATAATTATTAATTAATCGATAAACAGCTCATCTAAATAAGGACCACTTTGTCCTGTGGTTTCTAATCGTACACTATTTGCCCCTGCTTTTAATCTAATAATTGTAGGCACAAACTTCCAAGATTTTTCCCAACCACCTGTTGCTTTAAATTCTAAGGTTCTAATGTATTCATCATTTACAAACAATTTCATTGGATGTAACTTTCCAATATTATTGTGCATGTATCTAAAACGAATACTGTAATCGCCAGCTTCACCATCATTTTCTTGATAAAACTCCACAGAACCTTCTTTGCCTTTAAAATCTACAAAACCAGTTCCTTTAAAACGTCTTGCAGCTCTACTAGCAGTTGCGTTTCCTTTTAAAATTCCTTCTTCAGCAGAAATATTCACACCTCTACCAATCCACATATCTTTAGAGTGTTCATCACCCCAAAATAACCCTTCGTTTTTCCCAAAAGTTTCCTCCATGTTTAATACAATTTCACCATTCTGTTTTACAATGGCTTTTACAGTGGTATTGTCTTCAATTTCAAAAGCACCTTTGTAAACGATTCCATTTGTTTCAGGATTATCGCCATTTATGGTATAAAAAACTTCTAAGTCTGATGATTTTGATTCACCAATTACATCAAATTGTTGGGTTGCTATGGTTATTTTATTAGAAAGAAATAAAGCCTTATCTCCTAAAATTGAAGCTGTAATTATAGTTGCATTTTTTGCATTAGGTCGCTCTCTTAAAAACAATCTTGATTTCCCAAAAAACAAAGCTCTAAAATCTGATTTTGTTCTGCTTGTTGGGTCAATAGGATTTCCATTTTCCATAGAAATCTTATTTACATCACCTTGAATATTGTAGTAAACTTTATTTTCTCCATAAGGATATAAATTATCGTTTGCATCTAAACTTTCTGAAGTGATGATATAACTGGCTTCAAAACTATCTTCTGCGTCTAATTTTTGAAGACTTGTTTTTAGTTTTGATGGCTGCTTGCTTGTGTTAAACGAAGTTCTTTTAACTTCTTTACCATCGATATATGCAACAGCTTCCAATTTTCCTTCTTGATAAGGCACCATCCATTCGCATTGCATTTCGTTCCAAACAGTTCCTGGTTTGTCTTTTCCTAATGATTTTCCGTTTAAAAACAATTCTACTTCCTCTGCATTAGAATACACCCAAACAGGAATTACAGTACCTTTTTCCATTCTTGGATGCGACCAATGTGGTAACATATGAATCATTGGTTCTGTTGTCCATTGACTTTGGTAGAAATAAAACAAGTCTTTTTTGAATCCTGCTACATCTAAAGCGCCACCCATAAATAAGTTGAAAGGTAAACCACCATGCACCAAACCTGCTTCTCCATAATAATCGAAACCTGTCCATCTAAAATGACCACTATGCCAAGGATGATCTCGCATAACTTCCCAATATTTTCTTGCAGAAACTCTTACAGTTGCATTGTCATAAGACGAATTGAAACTTTGTTTTCTGTTTCTCCAATTTTTAGGATTGATACCTTCGTAAAAGAAAATTTCTTTTTCAGTTAAATTTGGTAGTTCATATGTTCCTGGTAATTCGTTATCTCTCCACCAAGTTTGTGTTCTGTAATAGCCTCTAGTTTGCCAAGTATGTGGCGCTTCTGTAGAAATAAAAGGTTTCTCAAAAGTTCTGCTTTCTATAAAGGATTTTGTTTCAGAACCACCATTTACACCAGTAATATCCATATCTTCAGGATTTCCTGCTCCTGAAGTAAATAAACGAGTTGGGTCTAAACGCCTTCCAAACTTCACCAATTCTGGTCCAATTGGGCTATGTGTTTCATTACCTAAACTCCATACAAAAATACTTGGATGATTTCTATCTCTAGTAATCCACTCTGTAACATCACGTTGCCACCATTCATCAAAAGCTTGTTTACCATAATCTTGCGGTGCTTTTTTATGCCAACCATCAAAAATCTCATCCATTACCAACAAACCAATTTCGTCACAGATATCATAAAACATTGGCGGAGTTGGGTTGTGAGATGGTCGAATAGCGTTGATGCCCATATCTTTTAAACTCTGTAATTTCCAACGTAACATTGGCTTTGTCCAAGCGCCTCCAACAGGACCACCCTCCCAGTGTTCGCAAACTCCTTTTAGTTTTATGTTTTCGCCATTTAGCCAAAAACCGGTTTTGGTTTCCCATTTTACAGTTTTGAATCCGAAAGTAGTTTCGATTTCATCAATTACTTTTTTGCCATCTAGAATTTGAGTGACTGCTTTGTAAACATTTGGTGTTTCTGGACTCCAAAGTTTTGGGTTTTTAACTTCTAATTTTACAACTGGAGTTGTTGTTTTTAACTTATCAGAACTTTTATTGATTTGCTTTCCTGAGGGAGAAAATATATTTACATCATATTTTAATCCTTTTAGTTTTCCATTGATTTCTGCATCAATACTGACTGTTGCTTCTTCTGCTGAAATTGAAGGTGTTTTTATAAAAATTGAATTGGGTTTAAAATGCGTTGGATTCACTTCAATTAATTTTACAGGAGCGTAAATTCCACAAGGATGATACCAACGTGCAGAAGGCTCTAAACTATTATCAACTCTAACAGCGATGGTATTTTTTCCTTCTTTTAGGTATTTTGAAATATCATATCTAAAACTGATATAGCCATAAGGTCTTTTGCCTAAATGATTTCCATTTATCCAAACCTCACTATTCATATACACTCCATCAAAATTGATATAGGTAATTTTAGAAAGGCTTTCTTTTTTAATGTTAAAATGTTTTCTATACCAACCAATTCCACCATCGTGATAACCTCCACCTTGACCTTGATCTCCTCCTTTACGAACTCCTTTTTCAAAGGACCAATCGTGAGGAACGTTTAAGTTTTTCCAAGAGGAAGCATCATAAATTTCATTTGAAAATGCTGGGTTGTCTTCTAGAATAAAGTTCCAATTGTTGTTGAAATTGGTTTCTACACGTTGGGCACTAATGGTATTTATTATAGCAAAAAAACAACTTAAAATTAAAAGTTGTATTTGTTTGGTTTTAGTCATTGTAAAGTTCATTTTATGTTAATAGGAAGCCTCAACTTTATAAACTCCTGAAGAAACCTTAACTTTTATATACTTTTCATTTTGAGTTATTATAAAAGCATTTTTATTTTTTTTAGCTTTTCCTTTTTTCCAAAAGATTTCTCCATTTAAGGTGATTTTAGAAATCGTTTTATACGTTTTTGGGATACCGATAATGGCATGTGTTTTTTTAGGAGCGTTTACTTTAATATTAAAACTGTCTTTTCCTTTTTTAATATCAATTGTAATATTACCTTTTACAGTAGGTATTACTTTACTCAACGAGTTTAAATGTGCTAGGTTGGGTAAGATTTCAAACTCACTCCAAGCCGCTTTTGTAGGTTGAATACCAGCAATGTACTTAGAAAGTACAGTATTTGCCCCATTCCAAGCATGATTGTAACTACCACCTTTTGGAAACATCTCATAAAGTGTTGTTATTTTTTTATTATTCACCTGACTTTCATACTGGTCTTTCATTCTAGAAAGTGCGGCTTTGTAGTTTCCAGCAACACACATGGCTTCTTCTACCATCCACTCGAAATGTGGACTACTAAAACGATTAGGAATTAATACATTTTTAATAATTGCATCGTGGTGTTTTTCATTTGCAACACCTGATAAAATAGCGATTCCATTAGCTCTATCGTCTTTAAATTTTAATGAATCTGAACTATAAAAACCATTTTTCCAGAAAACTTTGTCAAAATTGGCTTTTATAGATTTAAGTCTATTTTCATACCAATTTACATCTTCTTTTTCACCCAAAACTTTTGCCATTTCTTTAGATTTACCTAAAGCCATATAATAAAAAGCTACTTGAATAGGTTCTTTGTCTACGGTTTCTTTTACACCCCAATCTACCCAATCCCAAGAGTCTGGACTTTTTCTTTTTCGGTATTCAGGTAAACCATTTGCTTTCATTTGGAATAGAGATAAATAATTTTTTATATAAGGATAGGTATCTTCTAGTGTTTTTTTATCACCGGTATTTAAATAATATAACCAAACTGTTTGGGCGATAAATTGAAGGCTTTGCCCTACTAACTCTCTATTTCTTAAAGGACCTAATGCGCCTAAAACTCCATCTTCACTAAAATTAATAGTAGTGTAAATTGATTTTTTTAATAGCTGACGCCCTGCATTATCCATAGTATAAAAAAGATAACCTGCTTGGTCTGCCACATCACCAATCCAATGAGCACGTTCTCTATCTGGGCAGTCCATAAAATTATCTCTAGCACAAACAAATAAAGTATTGTTTCCCATTTCCCATAAACGTTGATAAAAAGGATCATTAGTTATAAAACTTCCTGCCATTTTTCCTACACTCATCCAACGATATTTCAATGCTTTTACAGTTACCCCTTTTGGAATGGTATATTTAATTTCGTGACCATTCATCCAAGAAAAACTCTCAAAACTTTGCTGGCCAGATTTTGTAGTATATTCTGCAGAAATTTTATTTAAACGATTGTCTGTTGTAATATGAATTACTTGTCCTTGTTCTGATTCTACTTCCAAATATGGTGTAATTTGCATATTAAAAGGTAATTTGCAAACTATAGTTTCTCCTTTGCTAACATAAGGCAATTGCAACTGATTGTTATTTACATAATTTTTTAATCCATGATTGATTAATCTAGGTACATAATTTTCTATCAAATTAAACCAAGGAGCATCACCTGCGTTAGCTAAAACTGATGCAGAATTCCAATTTTTGTCATTGTAACTTTCTGTATACCATGCATTTTTAGACCAATCTAAAAGATTATTATTTGCATTGTATTTTACATTAAATTGTACTAAAGATTTGCTTGCTACACAGCCTTCGGAAGCATAACCATCGTGAGCTTTAGCTTTCCAGCTATCGTCTGAAATTATTATTTTATTTCCAATATTTGCAGAAAATAGTAAGCCAGCCTTACCACTATCTATATGTGTACCTTTATGAGTTTCTCTACCCCAATACCAAGCTAAAATAGCAATTGTGTTTTTTCCTTTTTTAAGATAAGGCTTAATATCTATTTTTTCGTACCAAGTATTGGCAGGAGTTATTTTTTCTTTACGTTTCCATTCACCTGCTTGACTAGGGCCCCTTGCTACACCACCTTCAAAAACAACCATTTCTCCATTAATATATAGCCAAAATTTACTATCTACAGCAATATTTGCCATTGCTTTGTTAAAAGAAAGATCATTTAAAAAAAAGGTTTTTCTGAATACTGACCAACTGTTATTAGAACTTGCTTCTGTGTTCCAAATCCATTTAGAGTTGTTCCAATTTGGTGCTTGTGCTCTGAGTTTATGGGTATTTGTAATCGCAAAAAATGCAACTAAAAAAAAAAGTGTAGTATTGTTTTTCATTAGCTTGTTTATAGTTATTGTGATTTAAACAAACTTAACTATTAACCCACTTAAAATAATCCTGTTGTGTCCTGTCTGATTTTTTTTTAAAATCTAAAAAACTACAAAATTTAGTCCTTTTTACTACTCGTAAATTTATTTGAAAATTCTGTTGGAGTTAAACCATATTTTTTCTTGAAACATTGACTAAAATATTTTGGTCTTTTAAAGCCAACTTTGTAACTGACTTCAGAAATATTGAGTTTATTTAATTCTAAAAGTTTTGCTGCATGGCTTAAACGTATTTCTTGAATAAAATCTTTTGGAGTTGCATTTGCCCAAGCCTTTATTTTTGTAAAAAGCATTGAACGACTTACACCAAGATCTTCTGAAAATTGAGTAATATTAAAATCTTGATTAGAAATATTGTCTTTTACAATTTGAAATGCTTTTTCTAGTAACTTTTGATCTAAAGAAGGTAAAGAAGCATCTAAAGATTCTAACCTACTATCTGAAATAAATTTATTTTTTAAACTTTGTTTGGAATCTAAAATATTTTTAATTTTTAATTTGAATTCTTTTAAAATAAAAGGTTTTGTAATATAATCGTCAGCGCCACTTTCTAAACCTTCGAATTTATAGATTAATGAAGATCTAGAGGTTAATAAAATTACAGGAATATGACTAGTTGCTATGGTTGTTTTTATTTTAGAACACAATTCTGTACCCACCATTTTAGGCATTATTACATCACTTACTATTAAATCTGGTAAGTGTTTAAGGGCCATATTAAATGCTACTTCTCCGTTTTCTGCTTGTAAAACATTATACTTTTCTTTTAAAATTTCTTTAATAAAAGATCCTAATACCACATTATCTTCAACAATAAGAATCGTATATTTTTTTTCGTTTAAAATTAAATCATCTAGTTCTTTAATTTCTACTTCTGGTAAATCTATTTGTGTAACATATTGAGATACATCATCACTTTTCTTAAAGTTTTTTAAAATTTCTTTTTCAGAAAGATGTGCTTTACCTAATTTTAGCGATACTAAAAATTTTGCTCCATGAGGTTTTATGTTTTCTACAGAGATATGACCATGATGAAGCTTAACTATATTCTTAGCAATAGAAAGACCAATACCAGTACCTTTTAAATGATTGGCTTCGGTTTGTTTATGAACAGCAACTTCAAAAAAACGATCAAAAATTTTATCTTTATATTCTTCTGATATTCCTACACCAGAGTCTTCAATTTCTATTATAACTTGTTCATTTTCTTGTTTTATTTTTACAAAAATATTTCCACCTTTTTTTGTGTATCTAAATGCATTTGATATCAAATTATAAAAAACACGTTCTAATTTATATCGATCATAATACACTAAAATTTCTTCTTCTGATTTTAAAAATTTATAGTTGTAATTTCCATCTTTTGCATGTTCTGTAAACGATAAATAAATTTCTTGTAAAAACTTAACAATATTACCTTCTGCGGCTTTTAATTGAAATTGATTACTTTCTAGCTTTCTAAAATCCATTAATCTATTGATTAATCTTAAAAGATGATTGGTGCTACTTTCAATAATTTTTAATTTTTTGTAGATTTCACTAGAACCAGTATAATTAGATAGTATATTTTGAAGAGGTGCAATAATTAGGGTTAAGGGAGTTCTAAATTCGTGAGAAATATTGGTAAAAAATTGAAGTTTTACCTGATTTAGTTCTTCATTCTTTTTGTGGGCAATATACTCTAAGTCTAACTTATTTTTTAATCTTGATTTGGTTTGTATAAACCAAATAAACCCATAAAAAACACCAAAAAGTAAAAAGAAATAAATAGTATAAGCCCACCAAGTTTTCCAAGGTGCAGGGCTAACTATAATCTTAATTTTTGCAATTTTGTTATTCCATACATTGTCATGATTTGCGGCTTTTACCTGAAACTCATAACTACCTGCACTTTGAAGTGTAAAAAAAGCTTCTGTTTGATTTGTCGACGTCCAAGCATCATCTAAACCTTTTAAGCGGTATGTATATCGATTACCTGTGGAGTTTATATAATTAGGAAGTGCGTAAGTTATAGAAAAATTAGAGTTGGTATGATCTAATTTTAAAACATCAGTATATTTTAAACTTTTAGAGAGTATTCCATCATCAGCATTAATAGCAACTTTTTTATTTTTTATTTTTAACTCAGATAATATTACTTTGGGTACTTTTTTTACTTTAATAATTTTTTTAGGATTAAATGTAGTAATACCATTAAGATGTCCGAAATAGAATTGATTGTCTATATTTAAACCAGAACCTTGTCTAAAACTATTATTTGCAATAATATTATTTTGATTGTATAAGAAACTTTTAGCCGTTTTTATATTGTATTGAATAATACCTCTGTCTGTACTTATCCATAAATTTCTTTCGTTATCTTCTAAAATAGAGTTTACTGTAGAAAATTTATTACGATTAGCGATTGTAACTTGTTGCACTTTTTCTCCTTCAATACGATATAAACCCCTTGTTGTTGTACCCACCCAATTAATGTTATTAGAATCTGTAAATACCGAACTTACATTATAGGTTGTAAAAATTTTTTCTTTAAAATAATTGGTAATTTTTGGAATTCTATTTTTATCGAAATTAATTGTAGAAACACCTCCAAGACCACCAATTAATACGTTGTCTTCTTTATTTATGCATATGTTTTTAATAATGTTTGTAGCAATTTGGGGTCTAGTAAATGATTCTATTTTTTTAGTAATTAAATTGTAAATTATAAGTCCTTTGCTAAAAGTTCCTATAAATAGATTGTTTTTAGAATCTTTTTTGATGTCGTAAATAATTACATTTTCTAATAGTTTATTCAACTCTTTAGAAATAATATTTTTACGTATAATTTTAGAAATTACATCATAAGTGATAATTCCTTTGTTTTGTGTACCCATAAATAAGACATCTGAGTCATCGAAATACAATGATTTAATGGGAGTGTTAATACTTTTATTTTGGCTATTTATTTTAAAAAATTCAGAAACCTGTTGTTCTTTGTTTAAAAGATTTACAACACCACCTTCTGTAGCAAAATAAATATTATTATTAGAATCTGATACAATAGCATTGGTAATATTGTTGTGTAAATTAGGGTTCTTAAGATGTAAAAAGTTTTGATACGATTTATCCCAAGTAATTATCCCACGGTTTTGAGTACCAATCCATATTAAACCATTTTTATCTTTATAGATTTTTCTGATAAAATTTTTAATTGCACCATTATTTTCTCTATCGTTATCTTTTACAGAAATTGTTTTATTTTCTGAAGTAACAATAAAAATTCCGTTAGTTGTAGCCAGCCATAAATTTCTATCGTTATCAAATTCTAAATCTCGGATATCTAAGTTTTCAGGGATGTCTATTTTTTGGGGTCTAACAAACTTTTCTGTTTTAGTATTAAAATATAGAAAGCCATCAAATTTAGTACCCAATCCAATAAGGTCTGGTTTTATTTCTATAATACTGTTAATGTTAAAATTTGCTCGTTCTTGTTTTAGTTTATATTCTTTTACAACAAATTTTTTATTTTTATCTAGAATTACTTTTATAAGACCATTATTAGAAGCTAACCAGGTTCTGTTTTTAGAATCACGATAAATATGTTGTATTGATCTTTTTTTCTGATTAGGTTTTCCTTGTAAAAACCTTTTAAACCTGCCTTTCTTTTTGTTATATATGGAAACACCATTTGCCGTGCCAAACCAAATATTACCTTTAGGCATTTCTAGACTACAAATAATTAAACTGTTAGTTAATGAAAACTTATTAGATCTTCTGTAAAATCTTTTAGATACATCGTTTTTTGGGTCGTATCTATTTAAACCGTTTATGGTTCCTACCCAAACATATCCATCTCTATCTACAAGTATATCATTTATTTCACTATTACTTATGCTGTATTTATCTTTAGGTACATTTCTGTAAATCGTAAATTCCTTACTATTATATTTATTCAATCCATTGCTTGTGCCAATCCAAATTTGTCCAAACTTATCTTCTTTTATAGATGTTATAGTGTTATTAGATAAACCATCAGAAATGGTAATATTTCTAAAGTTTAAGTTATTTATTTGAGCAAACAGAAAATTTGTAGCGAATATAAATACTAATAAAAATAATTTTCGTTTCATTAAAAAAACCTATTTACAGTTTTAGGTTAAAAAATCTGTCCTAAGGTAAAAAATACATTTTAATTGGAAGCTTTGTTAGTATAAAAAAGGGAAGACTGTAATAGACTTCCTTCTTTTTGTATGAATTTTAAAATCGTTATTTATATAGAAGCTCTATTAATTAAATGAATAGGAATTTTTCTTTTTTCTTTTTTCTTTTGTAAAATGATATTTGCAGCTTGTTCTCCCATAGAAGAGATATTAGTTGTCATTGCAGTAATACCTAATAATTGTTTTAGAGGACTATCGTTATAGGAAATTACACCAACATTTTTACCTAACTCATATTTACTGCTTTTTATTTTATTTACAATCTTTACTAAATCATTGTCTTCTAGTGTTATAAAAATGTTTTTAGGGGTTATTATTGTTTTAGAAGTTACCTCTTCAATAATTTTAAATTTCAAATTATTTTGGATACTGTATTTTTTAAAACCTTCTAATATACTTTTAGGGTAGGGGTAAAAAGATTTCTTAGGATATACAATAGTTAGTGAATTGTATTTTGATAGCTTTTGTGCTCCTTGATGTAAAGCTGTTACAATATCATTTTTATAATCTTGATATATTTCATTAAAATCTCCATCTATTTTATGATCGCTATTGTCTAATAAAATTAAATTTTCTTTTGGTAATCTTTTAATTACTTTCGTTACTTTTTTTGTAGTGCTAATGTGTGATAAGTTTTGGGTTCTAAAATGTGGGGTTATTACATAATAATCATAAGATGATTCATGTTTTTCCATTAATTCTAAAAACAGTGTTTCATCACAATGATAACTTTGTAAATCTACTTTAGCACTATTGTCTATTTTTTTTAAAAATGAATTATAGATTTTCATTTTGTATGGACTCAATCTATCTACAAAGAATAAAATTTTTGGTTTAGAAATTGATTCTGTTTCTACGATATAAGTTCCTTTTCCATGAACAGAAACTACTACTTTTCTTTTTTTTAAAACGCTATAAGCTCTTTCTACAGTGTCTCTTGATAAATAAGTATTTTGACTCAATTTATTAATTGAAGGAATTTTATCACCAACTTTAATATTACCAACAGAAATGTTGTAAATTATTGCATCGATAATCTGCAAGTATTTTGGAGCAGCTGAGCTTGGATCTAGTTTAATTAAGTCTACCATATTACGTACTTTTAAGTGTCGTAAATTTAGGATGGATTCAACAAAAAAAAATCTGAAATAGGGTAGCTAAAAGTTTTTTAACATCTTTATATGCCAAATTGATAATTTAAGGGGATGTTTTTTACTTTCTAGGTTCATCATTCTGCAAAAAAGGTTTGTTCCTTGGGAATTTAGTTTCTAAAAGTATTTTCATTCTTTGTTCAACTTTTTCATATTTTTTGTTTCCAGAAAGATTTACAAAAGACAATACACTGTTTTTATGTTGATACAATTCTGTTCCTAAATTTTGGTTTGTAATAGAATTTCTCCATTCTGTGTATCTCCATTTTCCATCTGTAGTTGTAACACCCATTATTTTTTTTCCTCTAGCATAAACGCTATATGCTGCAGCTTTTTCCCATTTCTTTTTTGGATTATTTAAAACAGAAACTATACTTTTACCTTCAGTAATAGGCGCGTTTTTTAAATTGCATATATCTACTAAAGTCTGAAAAATATCTACATTTTCTACTAAAGCATTAGAAACCTTATTGGTTTTTCTTTTTTTAAAATTGTTTTCTCTACTAATAATTAAAGGGACTCTAACATCAATTTCTACATTAGAGTGTTTACACCAAGTACCATATTCGCCAATTTTATACCCATGATCGCTCATAAAAATAACGATAGTGTTTTTTCGTAAATCCAAATCTTCTAAAGTTTGCATCACTTTACCCACTTGAGCATCGATATAACTAACAGAAGCGTGGTAACCGTGAATTAATGTTCTTGTCAATTCATCATTTAAATCTCCTTTTTTAGGAATACCATAATAACCCTTTAATTCTCCCCATTTGCTTAACGCTAAACGATACATGCCTTCTGGTTTCTCTCTAGATGGAATTTTAAAATCGTTTTTATTGTATAAGTCCCAATATTTTTTTGGTGCATTGAAGGGCAGGTGAGGCTTACTTAATCCAACAAACATTAAAAACGGATCGTTTTTTACTTTATGTAAGGTTTCAATTGCATATTTAGAGGCTCTACCATCTTTATAAGCTTCATCTGTAACCTCTGCATCTTCATACGCAGGACCTTTTAATGGTTTTACTCCTTCTGCTTTTAAACGCTTCATTAATGCAATGTTTTCTGGTTTTACATAACTGTTAGCTTCTTTTGCAAAGTAAGTTGTCCATTCTTTTTTATCATCAGAACTATGATGATACACCTTACCAATACTAATGGTCTTATATCCATTTTTATTAAAAAGTTGAGGCAAAGTAACCACCTCTTTATGCACTTTACGAAGTGGAGTAAAAATACTATAAATGCCTAAAGTTTCTGGACGTAAACCTGTTAAGGTACTCATTCTAGAAGGTGCGCAAATTGCTTGTTGTACATAGGCTTTGTTAAATTGCACTCCATCTGCTGCTAATTTATCAATATTAGGCGTAATTGCAGTTTCACTGCCATAACAACCTAATTCAGCCCTTAAATCATCAACATAAAATATTAAAACGTTCGGTTTTTCTTTTTGAGCATAAATTGATGAAAAACTGAATATTACTAGCAATAAGGCTATAATTTTATACATGTTGTTTAATTTTTAAAAGAGTAGATGTTTAATAATTTAAAGGTTTTGGAGATTGAACTTTACCTTTTCCATCTTTCCAACTCCACCAATTTATAGCTCTTCGTTTATTATCAAAAGTATAACCCCATTTTTCCATGTAATATGCTCTTGGTTTTACTTCATCTCCAATTTTTTGAAGTTGCTTTTGTAATTTAGTATCTAAATCTTTTTGAATTGCTGCAAATGCTGATTTGCCTAGTAAATTATTTTGCTGATAAGGATCTTTTATATTATCGTAAAACATACTTGGCCCTTTTGGAGTAACTGCATAAGTGTATTGCTTGGTTCTAATTCCTCTATAAGGTTCATCTTTATAATTCGCTCCAAAAGGTGCAACATTCATTACCAAAGCAGCTCTATCTGCATTTGGGTCAGGATTTTGGATTAATGCTGCTAAGTTTTCTCCTTCAATTTCATTTAGAATATCACTATTAGTTAAACCTAGTAGAGATGGTAAAATATCTGGAGTGGTTAATGGTGCATTTACAATTTTTCCTTTATTGCTATTTATTTTTGGATAGCTGATTAAAAAAGGAACTCGAATAGATTCGTCCCAAGCCAATTGTTTTACAAAAGGTTTTACACCATGTGCACCCATCATTTCTCCATGATCTGCAGAAAACACAATAATGGTATTCTCTAATAAATCTAATTCTTTTATTTTATTGATAATAGTACCAATAGCTTTGTCTGTAGCAGTTGCATGTGCATAATACCCTTGTAATTCTTTACGTGCTCTTTCTTTAAAATTCTCTGAAATATTAGGATTCAATGTTAACGATTCTGGAGGATACATATCTTTATATTTCTTAGGTGCAGAACCATGTGGATAATGTGGTGTTGCAATAGAAATTACAGCTAAAAACGGATTTTCATCCTTAGCATGCTTTTCTAAATAGGTATTTGCATCTTCTGCAATTGCAAAAGGCGAGTACTTTTTCCAGTGTTTTAAAGTTGTGTTTTCATTATCATAATAAGGCATTTTTGTGTAATTATGAGAACATTCTAAAGCTCTCCAAAAATCGAAACCTTGCCTTCTTTCTTTTGGAATATAAGTTGAGCGCCCATGACCATCTAAATGCCATTTACCCCAGTAAGCAGTATTGTAGCCTTCTTTCTTAAAGATTTCTGCCATTGTTAGTTCTTCAGCAGGTAGATGAATATCATTTAAAAACATTCCTGTTGTGGTAGGAAATTTACCTGTAAATAAAGCTGCTCTATGAGGTGTACAAACTGGTGTTACAGAAACTGCATTTGTAAAATTTACAGCTTCTTTTGCAAAAGCATCTAAATTTGGCGTTTTTATATCAGAATTACCAGCATAACCTAAAGATGAACCTCTCCATTGATCTGTAAGAATATAGACGATATTTGGCTTTTTTATACTGTTTTTTTTCTTTTCTAGAGTAGATTCTGAGTTTGTTCCTTTTTTACAACTTGATAAAATAATTACTATTGTTAAAATGAAAGTTGAAAGCAATTTGGTTTTCATAGTTTGGAATTTAATTAATTCAATTTTGAGGTGAATGTATAACTACCAGGCATCACTAATAACTCAAACTTTTTATCATCTTTATGAACTAGTTTTACATCGTTATTATCTATAAATTTAGCTCTATTTAACATTAATTCTTTATCAGTGTTTGCTAAAATAAAAACCTTTGCTGTTGTATTTGGTGGAATTGTAACACTCAATTGAAATTCATTTCCTTGAACCTTCCAAGAAGAAGAAACTTTGCCATAAGGTGTTTCTAAACTTGTGGAAGCAGAGGTTAATGGTTTTCTAGGTTCTGGAGCAATTTTTATTGTTTTATAACCCGCTTCTAATGGAGCGATTCCTCCAATACGTTCGTACATCCACTCACCAATTGCTCCATAAGCATAGTGGTTTAAACTATTCATGCTCATTGGGTTGTACCCCTCTGTTTTGCTATAGCTATTCCAACGTTCCCAAATAGTGGTTGCACCTTGATTGATTGAATAAAACCAAGAAGGATAGGTTTCATTAAAAATTAGTTTGTAAACCATATCTATTTCTCCCATTTCATCTAAAACTTTTGACAATAAAGGAGTTCCTAAAAAACCTGTTCGTAAATGATAATCTGCTTCTTTTAATTTACGTAATAGATTGGCTTGGGCGTTTTTTACTTTAGAATCAGGTAATAAATCAAATGCCAATGCTAATAAATAAGACGTTTGCGTTTCTGTAGCTCCTTTTACTTTTCCAGTTTCGTCAAAAAACCTTTTATCAAATGCGCTAGCAACCTCTTTATAAATACCTTCGTATTTTGCTTGTTCTTCTGTTTTGCCTAAAACCTCGGCTGCTAAAGCTGTTAATTTCGCTGAGCGTGCAAAAAAGGCAGTTCCTATTAAATTCCGAGAAGTATCTCCTGTGTTTTTTCCACTTTCTGGATAAGGTTGTAACCAGTCTGAAAAAGACATCATATTAGAAATATTGTTTTTAGATTTTTTTTGATGATAGCCCACCCATGCTTTCATCATTTCAAAATTATCTTCTAAAAAACCAACATCACCTGTTCTTCTATAAATTTTCCAAGGGATGATAGTACCTACATCTCCCCAACCTGAACTTGCTATTTTATTACCTCTGGTGTCTGGCACTGTCCAAGGAATAGCACCATCTTCTAATTGCGCTTCTCGAACACTTTGCAACCAACTGGCCCAAAACTTATATACATCTGCATTAAACATAGAAGTTGGTCCAAAAACTTGTGCATCTCCTGTCCAACCCAAACGTTCGTTTCGTTGAGGGCAATCTGTTGGAATATCCAAGAAATTACCACGTAAACCCCAAACAATATTGCTTTGTAGCTGATTTAATTTTTTGTGCGATGTTTCAAATGTTCCATTATCATCAAAATCTGAAAATAAAACGATACCTGTAACCCAATCTTTGGTGGGTTCTTTTGAAGTATCAAAACCACTTAATTCTACAAAACGAAATCCGTGAAAAGTAAATTTAGGTGTATAATTTATGATGCCATTTTCTTTGGCTATATAATAATCTGTAGAACCTGCACTTCTGTAATTTTTGGTATAAAAAGTACCATCTGGAGATAACATTTCTGCAAAACGAATTCGTAAGGTATCTCCTTTTTTCATAGGAACACTTACTTTTGGGACACCAACCATATTCTGATTTAAATCAAAAATTATAGCACCGTCTTTTTCTTTAATCTCTTTTGGAGTTAATTCTATCTTTGCTTTAACTGCAGTGTGTCTTTTAGGTTCAAGTTTTACCTTGTTATCAAGACTTTCAACTTCTACGTCTGTCCAATTTTTATCATCAAAATTAGTGGTTGTCCAACTTGGCATTGCTAAGTTGGCATTGTAAATTTCTCCATCATAAATTTCTGCAAATTGTAACGGTCCATTCGTTATTCCTTTCCAAGTTTCATCAGAAATAATGATTTCTTTAGTGCCATCTTTCATGGTTAATTCTAACTGACATAGTACTTTTGGAGAAACAGAATTATCCCAAGGTGTAGCATTCCATAACAATCTTCCTGAATACCAGCCAGAAGCCAACTCTACACCTATTGTATTTTGTCCAGATGTTATTAAATTGGAAACATCGTAAGTTAAAGTTTCTATTCGTTTATCGTAAGTTGTAAATCCGGGTGACATGGCGTCATCGCTTACATTTTCTCCGTTTATAGAAACATCAAAAACGCCTTTTGCTGTAATGTATAATCTTGCAGAGGCTACATCATTAGATAGTTCAAAACCTTTGCGTAAATATTGTGGTTTATGTATCAACACATTTTCTCTTCCTCTAATACTGTCTTTTGCTGTATTTAAACCAACCCATTTTGCTTTCCAATCGCTATTGTCTAACAAACCCAATTCAAAATGATTGATATCGCTCCATTTAGAAACATCATTATCTTGATTCCAATATTTTACTTGCCAATATGCTTTTTGACGAGATGCTAATGTTTTACCTTGATATTTAATCCAAACAGATTGGTCTGTTTCTTGTTTTTTAGAATTCCATAGATCTGCATTATCTGGTAATAAATCAGGATTACTGGCTACTACTATTTGATATGCAGATTGACTTTTATTATTTTCTGAAACTGGTAATTTCCAAGAAAATGTTGGTATTGAATCGTAGAAACCTATTGGATTTTTAAATCCTTCTGAAATTGTTAAATCTATTGCTTTTTCTAGATTTTTATTTTGCTCACAAGATGTTAAACTTAAGTAAACTAAGTTTACGAATATTAGAGTATAAATATTAAAGATTAATTTTTTATTCATCTGAATTTAGTTTGAGCTAAATAATTTTAATAAAATGTTGCTTTTAACTTCTAAAAACTTACAGAAGCTTTATATTTCTATTCAATGATCAACCTTTTAAAATACGTATTTCTGAATTCATCAATAACTTTCACTAAATAAATACCTGGTTTAAAATTAGTATCATTATTTATTTGAATGCGATTCTTATTTGTATTTTTACTATAAATAGATTTTCCTAGAACATCATATATAACAACCTTAGCATTGTTAAACCCTGTAAATTGCAGTGTAAACTCACCTTTTGTAGGATTAGGAAATAAGTTAATCGAAGTTGATTTTACAATATTGTCTGCTACACTAAGTGGTGTGTTACTTGCTAATTCTAGCTTCCATTTACTTCTAGCATCATTAGATGCTGAAGTCATATTGTAAAACTGATTATCATCTTGATGATACAGGTAATTATTACCATCTTTTACTGCAAATCTATATACATCTTCAGCCTCAATGTAGTAAGATGTCCATACTTTATCTACATCTGTATTCGGTGCAGCTCTACTTGTATTTATAATAGCATTTCCTGCACCAGAACCAGCTCCTCTTAAAACACCATTAACTTCACTATCTATGTTGTAATACGCTGAGGTTCCTATATTGGTGTCAACAAATTTCCAATTTAAAGAATCATCGTTAGCTATATAATCGCTAGGTACAACATTAGGGCCTGATGATTTTAAATATTTACCTGTGGCTACATTTTTTAGTCGATATATTTTATCTGATAAATCTGTTGGATCAAACAGAACAGCATTAATTGTAATTTCATTAGAAGTTACAGCATTATTATCTACATTATATGCCACAGCTTTAATATTATATTCACCTTCTTGGGTAACTGTCCAATCTATTGCATAAGGTTTTGTAAAATCTTCATCAACTACAGTACCGTTTACACTAAATTCAACTTTAGATATACTCCCATTTTCATCAATAGCATTTGCCGATAATTGAATTGTATCATCTACATAATACGTTTCACCATTAAAAGGAGAAGACAGATTTACTCTAAAAGGATCTTTTACAATACCTAGATCTATTATTTGAAGGTATAAAGGCTGAGCACTACCCGATTTTTTCTCCATTAAATAATAATATAGTTTTCCATTTGCAATATGCACTCTACCATGATCGAATGTTCTACCAGAAGAAGCTTGATAAACCGTTTCAAAATTATTTGTACCCCCCTCTGTCTTTTGAATAAAAATTCTATTGTTTTTAAGACCTATAATGTATACATCATTTCCTGCAGTGTAAATAGAAGTACCACCTGAAAAATCTTCTGTAGTAATAAAATTTGAAGCGCCAGAAGGTTTATAAGTATGCAAATATTTGGTCACATTATTTTGGTTATCTTTTACTTTACTTATAATGTGAACATCTCCATTTTGAGTAACTGTCCAATCAAAATCTCCAACAATGTAAACTTTGCTTGTTTGCGTTGTTGAAACGTAATCGCCAGGTTCCATAACTTTTATCTTATCAGCATCATAAAGCGGTAGTGAAAAAGATTCTCCTGAATGATTTTTCCAACCATCAGCTCCTGATTGATTATCAGAATAGGCATAATAAACTCCGTTTTGGTATTGGTATTTATCGTTATTATTAGATAACCTACGTTGAAAGCCTATTCTTATTTTTCCATTTACATATTTCATATTACCATAAAGCCCCCAGTTATAATCTATTCCAGATTGACTTTTAGCATTTAATACATTAAAATGCGTGAAATCTGACCAAGTAGACGTATTTGCATCATACTTAGAAAATTTATAGGCTCCATTATTATTACCTCCTTCACGCATATACATAAATATATCACCCAAATCATTTGTAAAAAATTGTGGATAAGTTAACGCAGCATATTTTGAATATTCTTCATCAGGATAACCTGGTTTCCCACTATTTAGACTTAAATGTTTATAACCATTAGAACTATTTTTTACAAACTTATCTAAGGTAAATTCAGCATCAGAAACAGATGCAGCATTCTTTATAGAATAACTGTATCTAAAATAATCATCAGATAAACCACCATCAGAAGGTCTTGTTCTGCTGTATGCGTGCATGTCATATAGTAAATGAATAGTACCATCTAAAGGACTTATTGTAATTGCTATTGTATTGTGAGATTCTCCAATCCAATATTTATTCTGAAAACCTGTATGTCTGTGAGGAAACTCTATATCTACACTTGTACCTGTTTCTGTATTATAACGAGTTAGCATTACATGACGATCTGCTTTTCCGCCTTTATACCAAGTCATAAAAACATATTTTCCGTACGTTTTTATACAATCTCCATGAGCAGAAATATTTCTTCCGAAATAAAAATCATAGGGAGCATTATCACCTGTATTTGTGGCTGAACTTCCCACTTTATCCCCATCAAAATGTAGACCTAAATCTGTTATTTTTACTTCTTTTTCAAAAGTAACTTGTGAAAATGAATAGCAACCAACTAAAAGTAGTAAATACAATGCTATTCTATGTTTATTAAAAGTAATTTTGTTCATATTTAATTTCATTTAACTAGTGTAAGTAAAGATAAATTTGATAGTAGGAAAATGCATCTTGTTGTGTCCTGATAAAAAACGTTTTACAGTGTTTATTAGGACATATAAAAAACCTCTTCTAAAGGAACTGAAATAGGGGAGTTGTCAGGATTTACTTCCATGATATCAGCCATAAAATCCCACCATTTTTTTACAATTTCATTGGATGATAAATCTTGCGAACCACTAGAGCCAGTTACTTTTTGAAAAGCAAATAGGGTATGGGTTTCTTCATCGAAAAAAATAGAATATTCGCTTACCCCATTTTCTTTAAGTAATTTTTTCAGTTCTGGCCAAATTTCGTTGTGACGTTTGGTATAAGCTTCTTTTTGCCCTTTATTTAACTTCATTTTAAAAGCTAATCTTTTCATAAATTTAATGTTTTAGTTAAAAAAAAACCATTCTAACTTTTTAAAAAAGTAGAATGGTTTTAAACTATTTTATTTGTTTTCTAAATAAAACTTATTGTTTGATTATTTTTTTAGAGAATTTTTCACCATTAGAACCAATCATTTTTAAGATATATAAACCAGTTGAAAGAGAATTTACATCTACATTAATATCTCCGTTAGTATTGCTAACTTTTTTAGATAAAACTTTATTACCTAATACTGTATATAAAGAAAGTTCTTGTACTTTAGCTGTTGCGCCTCTTACAATCAGTTGATTACTAATAGGATTTGAAACTGTAAATGCATCAATACCAAATGTATTTACACTTGCTACTGCTTCTTCTACAAGATGATATTGAATTACATCAATACCTGCACCATCAAATTGAACTAGATCACCTTCTGCAGCTGGTATTACACCATATCTTGAATTTCCTCCTTGGGTGTTTTTTATAAACAAAGCGTTGTTTCCATCTGATGGGTTAGATCCTGCAGTATCAGCAAGACCCTCTGCATTAACTTTAGCTTTTCTTCTTTGAAACTGGTCTAAGCCTGAAAAATCTTCAGAATAAGTCCATAGATCTGGGTTTGGGTCTGAATTATCAAATGCTACACTTTTAGGTTCACCAGGTCTAACAGTAAGCGTTATCGCAGGGTGTGTTGAATCATCTGCTGTACATAAGGTAACCATACCTATGCCATCAATATTTGCTGTAATTTCCATCAACCCTTTGTCTGCAGGAGTTCTGTGATTTAATATGGTAAAAAGTTGCGATTCATGATCTCCATCTATCTCTTTTTTCCATACTACAAAAGGACCATTACCTTCATTATTAGTTAGATCAATTGTCATGTAAAGATTTTCCGTTAAACCTGATGTTGAAATCTTGTAAGTGCCTTCTACAGTGTATAATGCTTGTGCTTGTGATGTTGATGCACTAAAGAACACTACAAGAGCTAATAAAGTTAATTTAAGTAATTGTTTTTTCATTTTATTATAATTTATAAGTTAATACACCTGCAAGTAAAAACTTTTATAAGATTTTAGTATCCTGCACTATACTGTTTTTGTTATATTTTTTTTAATTATATCGTAATTTTTTAACAATTTTTATGGTAGTTTCATATATAATATTCAATGCATTAATTTACTTTTCTAAGCTTTATTCCACTTAATCTGGTTTTTCCTTTTAAAGATTTAAAATCGACAGTAATTCCGTTTTCATCACCCACAGCAATTAAAAAGCGTTTAGTTACACCTCTGTCTTTTCCATACTGTTTTTTAAGATTTAGATTTTCCCAGATTTTTTTTCCATTTACTAAAATGTCCATCACATTTTCTCCTTTAGATTTTAGTTCTGCCAAAACCAAAGACAACTCATATGTGCCTTTTGGAACATCAAACTTATACGCTTCTAAACCTATAATTTGGGTTTGATAAATAGGATCATTTTCTGTTCCTTTTACACTTACATCTGTACCAATATTGTTTCTTCGTCTGGTTTTGGTTCTTAACAATTCGCCACCAACATAACCATAACTCCCTTTTATATAAGCTTTATCTGGCATCCATAAATAATCTACATTATCGGTTTCTATAAAGTAACAATAAGACCCTATATTTATAGCAATCTCTTTAAAAGGATTGGTTTTACTTTTTAAGTTTTTAGGCTGAAGTGTAAACTCGATATTCGCAAAATCTTTTAAAACTTTACCCTCTTTTTCTGAAACTACTTCAATTAAATTTTGCCCTTGTTGAAAAGGTACATTAAATGTTGTAGTTGCAAAATCAAATTTTTGTTTTCCAAGTGATTTTCCATTGATAAACAATTCTACATCATCAGCATTTCCTACAATAGTAATGGGTTGAGTAGCCACTTTTGCATTTTCAGTATCTTCAATTCCTGCTCTTTTATGCCATCCTTTAGAAGCGATTGCTAAAAAAGGTGTTTTTTTCAATAAAGCTTGATACAGATAATACGCATCTTTCTTTACTCTTGATGCAGATACCAAACCTTTGTTATTGATGTGTGGCACAGCATCTTTTCTATGTTCCACTTGAAAATCAGCATAATTCCAAACATTTGCTCCTACAATTTCAGGTATTTCTAAAATAGCTTTCATGTATGCTTTATGTAATAGAAATTGATACTCAACACTAAAATCAAAACGAGTAGGTTTGTAAGACCTTAATCTAGGATCAGCACCTCCACCATATTCACTTAAAATAAACGGTTTATCAGGATTAAGTGCTAAACTTCGTTTTACTAAACTTCGTAGATTTTTATCAACATCTTCTAACTCTTCTATATACCAACCATAATATTTATTGTAGCCTACAAGATCTGTTACTCTAATTCCTAGTTTATTTTGATAAGCAGGTTCTCTAAAAAATACGGAGTAAGAATATCTTGTTTTGTCCTCTTCTTTAATGGTTTTTGCTAAAACTTTATGCGTTTCTATAAAATGTTTTGTGTATTCTTCACCAAGTTGATCTGGCGCTTTCATTGTAGTTTCGTTTCCTAAATTCCAAGCCACAATTGCAGGGTTATTGTAATTAAAACGAATGGCCTCTTTTAGCATATTAATGCTATTTTGTTTGCCAGCTTCGTTGGCAGCAGCTTTGTTTACAAATGGAATTTCTAGTGTTGTTATAAATCCATATTTGTTGCACATTTCTAAAATTGCAGGATCTTGTGGATAGTGTGCAATACGTAAAAAATTAATACCCATTTCTTTTAATAGTTTCATGTCTAATCGATGAATTTCATCGCTTACAGCATTTGCTTTTCCATAAAAATCTTGATGCCTATTGGTGCCTATTAATTTGGTTGATTTTCCGTTGATAAAAAATCCTTTGTGGGCATCAAAACTAAACCATCTAAATCCTAAAGGATTTTCTACTCTATCGTAAACAATCCCTTTTTTATCTACAATTTCTGTAACCAATTTGTACAAATACGGATTATCTGGTGACCATAAATTCGGGTTTTCAACAGAAAAATTACTAACCACCTCTTTACCAAATTTTGATTTTGTTTTTACAGTTTTTATCAAATTATGCTTTGCATCAATTACAGATTGTTTTACGTAATATGTTCCTTTTTTGGGTCTAACCAATTTAGATTTTACAGAAACTTTTGCTTCTTTTTCAGAAACCTCAGGAGTAGCAATAAATACTGCATTTGACCCTAAATTGGCAACTTCAAAATGAATAGGTTTGGTAATTACCAAATGGATATCTCTATAAATACCTCCATAGAAAGAAAAATCGGCAGATTGAGGTACAATTTCATCATTATGAGCATTATCTACTTTTATTGTAATTTCATTATCACCTTCTTGTAAAGCAGTTGTAATATTTTTAGCAAATGTGGTATAGCCACCAATATGATTTTCACCTACAGCTTTACCATTTACCAATAGAGAAGTAACTTGATTAGCGCCTTCAAACAATAAAAACACCTGTTGACCATCATAAATTTGAGGGATTTTTATCGTTTTTTTATACCAACCTTCTCCTCTGTAATAGCCATCTTCATCATCTAAAATATCTTGTGTATTCCAAGAGTGGGGGAGGGTTACTTTTTGCCAGATACGAGATGCATCATCAGAAAAAGGATTATCGATTTTCCCTTTATAAAAATGCCACGCATCGTTTATGGTTTCAATATGTCTTACATTTTGTGCATTTGATAAAAATGCTATACTTAAAAAAAGTAATACTAAATTCTTTTTGATCATTGTTAAAAAGCTAAAGTGTTTAATAATTTTGAAGTCCTGGTACTATTTTAATCTGATACTCTGCATTGTCTTTACCCCATTTTAAAACAATTAATTTTTGAGATTTCGTATCCCAAATAAAATCTGCAGGATTAGAATCTTTGGTTGTTTTATACACTTCTAAACCCACATTTTTTAATGGATTATAATACATCACAAAATCATTATTGATAATGATTGAAAAACCATCTGGATAATGTCGGTTTGCTCCAATAAAAATTTTAGAAGCTCCTTTACTATTGTCGGATTTTATATGCAAACTCAATTCTCTTTTTGCGAAATTGAATAAAAACGATTGAATATCGCCAGCAATTGCTTGCGGAAAAGGTCTTGAAATTACATCTGTAATGTATTTACGTTCAACTGTGCCTGCATCTGTTTTATCACTAAAAATAGACCAAGTAGAAGGGCCAGGTTTTAGAAAATTTTGCATGGTTCTATTGCCTAAAAACCAAGCTTTAATTGAACCAACACCCATTTTATCAAAAACCTCAGCAGTTCTAATATACATTTCACTGTACTTTAATTGTCCCCAATTACCTACTAAAGTAGTGTCTGTTCTTGCAAAGGTTGGAAAACCCCACTCACCAATTAAAATTGGTGCTTTTAACATGGCTGATTCTCTATCAAAACGATCCATGTTTTTTTTGATAAAATCTACATTGCTTTGATAAATATGAGGTGCAAAAATGATGTTTTTACGATTTACAGGTGATGTAATTTCTGCATATTGATTATTATCAATTTTTTCGCCTTTATTCATAAAAATAGATTGAAATAAAATCTTTTTCTCTGGATTTATTTTATGGCTTTCATCAATAATTCTTTGGTATAGAGGCACTAGATATTTATCCGTTAAATCTTTGTAAGTAATATCCATTTTAAGTTTTCTAGGTTCATTTACAATGTCATACCCTAAAACATACGGTTCATTGGCAAATCTTTTCCAAATAACTTTCCATGCATTAATATATGTTTTGTATTGATAATCATTTTTATTTTGCCAAAACTCTTCCCAAACAAATTTGTCTACTCCATAAACTGTCATTTTAAAAATTGTTTTTATATCATGGTTTTTTCCTAGCCCCACTAAAGAATCTAATTTTTGTAAATATTTTGGTTCCATTTTTCCTCCAGGAAATTCGCTTACTTTACCAAGTTCTAAGCGAATAACTTGATGATTGGCACCCATTCTAACTTGTCTTGCATAATCATCACTATTAAAAAAGACTTCACCTTTATGATCGTTGGTATTGATTACAAAACCTCTAGGTATAACGTGTCTACCTTGTTCATCTCTTAAACCGTGTTTAATCTGAGAAAAACTAACTATTGTAAATGCCAGTACTATTATTGTAGTAATTTTTTTCATTTTGATGCTGATTCTTGTTTTGATATTGTTGTAGTAATTGTTTTACTTGGTATATAGCCAATTCTATGGGCTTGTACCAGTAACGTTTTAGTAGATTTTACTTCAAAAGGTGCTGAATATACTTGCCAATTATTGGCTTTCGGATTGGTTTTATAACCAATAGAGGCTCCTTTAGTATTACAATTAATTATAACTTTATTATTCCTAAACTGAACCACAGGATCTGCTGTTACAGGTTGTGATTTTTTACCATTCCAGAGTTTAGCAACCAAATCTTTTTCGAGTAAATTTGGGTTGTCTTTAATTTCTGATAACCATCTGTCCATTTCATTAGATAGCTCCATCAGCTTTTTTTTGTATTTTGGATTCTTAGCTAAATTATTCAGCTCAAAAGGATCATTTACACAATCAAATAACTCTTCTTTAGGTTTAGTTTTTCTAAACCATTGCATTTGATTTTCATTTAATTTACCTTCCTTTTTCAGCATCAATAGATTTTGCATGGTTGGTATTTTTTCTCTGTAAGTAATAGGAAGATAATACCCTTGCTCTGGCCTGTAATTTCTAATATATTTAAACTGCTTGTCTTTTACCGCCCTAATTGCATCAGTAAAACCATCAAAACGATCTGCAGCAGCGTGAATATAATTGCGTTCTTTTGATTTGTATTTTCCTAAAAAAGGTTGACCTTGAAAGTATTTTTTAGGTTGTTGATTTATCAAAGAGAGTAGGGTAGGTGCAAAATCAACAAAACTTAACAATTGCGCATCTTTTGTTCCAGCATTTTTTTTATCAGGAAAACGAATAATCATTGGTGTTTTTAAACCCGAATCATAGATTAATCTTTTTTCTCTAGGCATTGGCCCTCCATGATCACCGTAAAAGAAAATAATAGTATTCTCTAGCAAACCATCTTCTTCTAATTGTGTTAAAACAGATCCAACTTGTCTATCCATTTCTGCAATATTGTTGTACAGTTTCCAAAGATCTCTTTGTACAATATCTGTATCTGGTAAATAAGGAGGCACTTTAAATTTAGTATCTTTTGGAATATGAACAGTAGTTTCTGCTTCTGTCATTCTATTTTTAGCATGAGATTTTCCTTTGTTTTTCCAATTGTACGATTTATCTCCAGCATGATAATGCCTTGTTTCAATTTCTCTAAAACCATAAGGTTCAAACAAACCAGACTCGTGAGTTTCAGTAAAATTAAACACCGCAAAAAACGGTTGATCTTTGCTTCTATTTCTCCAATGTGCGTAAGGACTACTTTCATCCCAAGCAGTTACAGGAGGTTTAAATTGATAATCTGTTTTGTAATTATTAGTACAATAATATCCATTCATTCGCATCAATTCACTAATCATTTTAACTTCTGGTGGAGGAACAGCTCCATATTTAGGAATGCCAATAACATCATTATAAGAAGTTGTTCGCATATGATTTGCGCCAATACTAGAAGGGTACATTCCTGTAGCAATTGCGGCTCTACTTGGGGCACAAACGCCAGAAGTAGAGTAGAGGTTTGGGTATATTACACCTTCTTTAGCTAATTTGCTTAAGTTTGGTGTAACTATTGTAGAGTCTCCAAAGGAAGGAATATAATGCCCCATATCTTCAGTTACTAACCAAAGAATATTGGGTGGCTTAGAAACTATTTCTTTTTGTTTACAACTGGTTATGAAAAAGAGCGTAATGAATATTAGAAAAGAGCACTGCTTGATGTTCATTTGTTTTATGTTGTTATCTTTAGTTGCAAAATATTTAATAAGTTAAACTTATGTATCTTGTACTGTACCGATTATTAAGATAATATTCATAAAATAACTTCTATGACAGGATACTACAGGGTATTTATATTATAAGATGATGCTATTTTTAAGCATTTAAATAAACAATACGATGAAAAAAAGTGTTTTAATTACATTTTCAATATTATTTTCTTTATACCAAATTACAGCGCAAACCATCAATCCTCCAAAAGGAAGAATTGCTATAGTTGCTGACGGAAACTCTCCTGATCCTGATGATTTAGGTGGTACAGCCATAACTATTGCTTTATTAAAATCTGCTGGTTTAGAAGATAGATTGGTACATTATTCTCATAGTTGTGATTTGGTTAGAGATGATCGTATTTCTGAGAGAGCAGAAAGAGAAAGACACCATTTAATGCAAATAGCTTGCGATATGACTGCTAGACTTTGGGACGGTTTTAATCACCTTACTTTTTACGATGCAATTTGGCAAAAAGAAGAAACAATTAACGATTTATGTTGGGCAATAAATACCTCTACAAAAGACAATCCTTTGTGGATTGTTGAAGCTGGTGAACCTGACATTATAGGAATGGCTTTACAAAAAACACCGAAAGAAAAGCATAAATATGTAAAAGTGATTACACATCATCCTGCAAATGATAATGCAGGCGATTTTTATACCTGGCAACAAATTTTAGATTTTGGTGTTGAGGAAGTTCGTATTCCTGATCAAAATATAAAATTAAAGGTTCCTATTGCTGAATGGAATTGGGCTAAAAATCATACAGATTCGCGTATTCAATTAATTTGGACACTTGGTAAATTGGCAGAAGTAGATGATGTTGTTCGATTTCAAAAAGGAAAATGGGATTGTTCTGATGCTGGAATGATTTTATATTGGATTACTGGAGCCAACAAAAACAATGGTCTAAAACAAGGAACTGTTGATGATGTAAAAAAAATATTATTAGATTTTATTGCAAAAAATCCTGAACCTAAAAGAGGTCCTAAAAAGAAAAATTAATCATTTGTAATTTTACTTTTCCACCAATTTGCATTGGGTTTAAAATCTTTAGAAAGTATTTCTAATCTATTTTTTTCTAAGGATTTTAATTTTTGGTTGATAATATTAAAATCTCTTTTTGCATCTTTTATACTATCGTATTCTGTATCCTTTATCGGAAATTTTGCACCAACTTCTTGTAACCAATTCATCAATTTATTATGAAGCTGTTTTGCCAATTTTGGATGGTCTGCAACTACGTTCAATTCATCTTTTTCAGTTGAAGGAAGTTTGAATAATTCTTGACGATTATCTTCATAATAATGAATTAATTTCCAACCATTCTGTTGAATTATAGAAGATGGTTCTCCTCCTTGGTTACCATAATGTGGATAGTGCCAAAATAAAGGTCTATCTGTATTGATTTCTTTAACTTCTAACAAAGGCTTTAAACTGATACCATCTTTGTGTTGTTCTGGTTTTAGAGAAATACCTGCTAAATCTAAAAACGTTGGATAAAAATCGGTATGCATAACAGGGAAATCTGTTTCAAAACCTTTGTTTTCTAACCATGGAACTTTAATAAAAAATGGTTCTCTAATTCCACCTTCCCATTGATAGCCTTTTCCGCCTCTTAAAGGTAAATTACTTGTAGAAAAATTATCTCCAGAAGCCACACCACCATTGTCTGAAGTAAAAACAACAATCGTATTTTTATCTAAACCATTATCTTTTAAAGTTTTTAATACGATTCCTACAGCATCATCCATGGTTTCTACTAAACCTCCATAAATAGGATTGTCTTGTACTTGACGAATTGGCAAAACACGTTCCATTTTATAACCAGATTTTGCGATACCCAAACTGTCTGCTTTATTTCTGTATTTTTTCCATTTATTTTCTGTAGTCTGTATAGGTGCATGCACTGCATAAAAAGATAAAAAAGCAAAAAAGGTTGAATCTTTATTTTGTTGGATAAAATTGGCAGTTTCTTTGGCTAAACGTATGGTAAGATTTTCTCCTTTTTGTTTGTTTTCTAATTTCGGATTTTGCCAAGGAGAGAAAAATCCACCTGATGGACCTCCTCTGTGAAAACCTCCTTTATTGATATCAAAACCATGATCTTCTGGATAAGAACCCTTGTTACCTAAGTGCCATTTTCCAGCAAAAAAAGTTTTGTATCCATTGCTTTTTAAAGCTTCTGCAATGGTAATATCGTCTTTTGGTAAATTTTGAACATAATTTGCAGGTAATAATTTGTCATACCTTTTTCTGCTGCGCCAATTTGTTCCGGTCTTTGCGCCAATCCAATCTGTAATTCCATGTCGTGCAGTAAATTTACCAGTCATAATACTAGCTCTAGAAGGGCTACAAACTCTACTTGCTGCATAGCCTTGTGTAAAAATTACACTTTGATTAGCGAGTTGATCTACATTTGGTGTTTCGTAAAATTGACTTCCTGTAAACCCTAAATCATGATATCCTAAATCGTCTACAAGAATAAATAGAATGTTTGGTTTTTTATACTCTTTGATTTCCTTTTTTTTACAACTGAAAAGAAGCGTAAGAGATAAGACTAAAAAGCATTTTAACACTGTAAGCACTGTGATGTTTTAATATAAGATTATATTTTAATAATTTTCTTTACAAAATGATTGGTTTTGTCATCATTAGAAATAAAGTAAACACCATTGGTTAAATCACTAATGTCTATCATTTTTGAAGTATTATCGCTTTTTATTTTTCTAACTACAGCACCAAACATATTGGTAATAATTAAATTAGAATTTAAAGGGATATTTTTTATTTCTATTTTTCCTGCAGTAGGGTTGGGGTAAATTTTAGTTTCTTTTTTTTTAAAATCTTTAGTAGATAAAGAAGCATCATAGCATGTAGATTCTGGGTTGGTTAAATTGTGTGCATTAGAATCTGACAAATTACTTCTTCTTAACACCATTTTATCCATAAAAAAGAAATTTGACCTTGCATCAATGATAATCGAATAATTACCTGCAGTATTAAAAGTTGCCCAAATAAATCTAAAAGAATTACCATCGTTTGTGTTTGTGACAAAACCCCATTTTCTATCAGGAGTTGAATTTATTGGATGTCTGTTCATAAAAGCTTTAAAAAAACCTCCAGTAGTAGAACCTTCAGGACAATCTCTATCTGGGTTATTAGTACAATTCGGTTTTGGTTCTAAAGCAGGTGAAGCAGTAGGGCTATTTTGACTTGTAGCATAAAAATCATCTGCAACAATTTTTAACCAGGCATCGTTATGTTCACCTCCAGAATCCCCCATACCAATTCTACCTCGCCAAGCCAATCTGTAAGTACCAGGATTATTAATTTTTATATTGTAAGTTATTGCTGCTCCCGTTAAAGAACTAAAAGACTGAGCCCCATTCCAATATATATAATCTATAGTAGAGCCAGATAAATTAGGATCTGATTCACTACCTAATTTCCAACTTGAATCAGCAGGAAAAATACCAGATTCCATTTCTATTGTTAATAAACCATCTTTTTCTTCAAATGGTAAGGAACCATCGCAAGTTGCTGTTTGTGAGTATAATTGGATTGATATTATTGATAGTACAAAAAGTAAAATGCTTTTCTTCATTGTTTTATTTTTATAAGTATAATTACAAAAATACTTCAAGCTATAGCAGAAAGTATCCTGTTCTGTAATGTATTTATTTTGGTGTTTTCTGATATTGAATTTTATAAGATCCAGAACCTAAAATTATATTTGTTGCATCTGCAATAGCAACTTTATTTTTATCTTTAAAAGCATCAAAAGAGGTATCATTTATTTTTAAAGATTCAAACTCTTTTTTATCTAAAATGATTTTAGCCTGTGTATTAAAAGGTACTTCCAAATTCATTGTTAAAGAACCATTTGTATAAGTCCAACTATTTTTGATTGCTCCAAATGGAGTAGGGGCAGATACTTTTGTAGCTGTAATTTGATTTGGAAATTCTGGGTTTACGATAAATTGTTTAAAACCTGTTTTTTCTGTTGATGATTGAACGCCACCTAAAGACTCATAAAAATACGCAGCAAAACCACTATGCATTGGATGGTTTAACGAATTTGTTGGTCCTTCTAGTTCTTCCCAAATAAACTGACGCTCTGGCCAAGTAGTAAAACCAGAATTCATTACATACGTTTGACTAGGAAACTCTGGTGTTGTTAAAATTTGATACGCTAAATCTGCTTTCCCATATTTAGACAAAACTGTATAAATATATCTATTTCCATGAATTCCTGTAGAATGATGCCCTCCTTTTACCTCAACAATATTGTGTACTAAACCATTTACCACAGTTTCTATTTCTGATGCTGGAACCATATTAAATTGTAAAGCTTGTACAGTTGCTGTCTGACTTTGATACCATTTGTGTTTTGTATTTGGAATATCGACTAAAAACTGTTGATTGAAAGCTTTTAACAACGCTTCTTTTTCATGTTTCATTTTTGCTTCATAAGCAGCATCATTATTCATTTTTGCAAAAATTTCCATGATTCCCAACACATCATAAAAATATGCGTTTGCAGAAATAATTGGGTCACATTCCATTGCACTTGGGTTTTTTCTTCTATCCCAAAGTGGGGGACACCAATCTCCCATACCATCTTGCATAATTCCGTTTTTTCCTTTAAAATTTAGGTAGAAATCAGTCAATCCTTTCATAGGTTCATAATAATCTTTTACGATAGATTCATCACCATAAAACTTATAATTGTACCAAGGCAAATACATGGTTGCAACACCCCAATCTATTTTTGCGTAGGTAGATGTTCTTTTACCTGGCGCAATCATTGTAGGAACTTGAAACTTTAATTCAGGATTGTTATGTCCTTTTGTTGGTCGCATTTGTGTTTTAATGTCTTCCATGTATTTTTTATAAAAATCATACATATCATAATTGTACAACGCATATTCACAAAAAGCATGTGCATCACCCAACCAACCACATTTTTCTCTGTGAGGGCAATCTTCTGGAATTCCGTGTACATTATCTACAATTGTCCATTTACTAATGTCGTGCATTTTGTTTAACAACTCATCAGAAGATGTAAAACTACCTGTTTCTTGAATGTTTGTAGCTACCAAAACTGCCTTAATCATATCTGCATCTGGTTTTCTAGAAATACCTTTAATTTTGGCAAATCTAAATCCGTGGTAACTAAATTTAGGCTCCCAAGATTCAACACCTTCTCCTTTACAAATGTATTTGTAAATCTGTGGCATTCCGTTTGCACCACCACCAGTTGAACCTTTAAAAATATCTTTTCCGTTTGTTAAAAGGGCTTCTGTGGTAATAATGTCTATGAGTTGTCCTTTTTTTTCTTCTACATTAATTTTTACCCAACCTGCAATATTTTGTCCAAAATCTACAATCCATTCTCCATCTGTACCTTTAAAAACTCTTATAGGTTCAAATTCCTGTAATTTTTTAATTGGTGGAATTTGTTGTGCACTAATTGTTCTTAATTTTGGTGATGCAATTTTTGCATTTCCCCAAGAAGTATCATCAAAATTAACAGAAGTCCAATTCCCTAATTCGAAGTTAGCATCATAGGTATCTCCTCCATAAATATTGTTGAATACAATAGGTCCTGTGGATTCTTTCCAATTTTCATCCGTGTAAAAATCTTTTGTAGAGCCATCAGCATATTTTAATTTCACCAAACATTTTACGGTTGGTGGGCCATAAGCCATATCTTTTTCTGATTCTGGATCTCGTTTCCAAGAAATATTTTGACCATAAAAGCCATTTCCTAAAATAATTCCGAAGGCATTTTTACCCGACTTTAAAGTTGATGTAATATCATAATTTACATAATACGCTTGCTTATCGTAATTTGATGGAGCAGGATCTAAAACGTGATCTCCTACTTTTTCTCCATTTAAGTATAACTCATAATAACCTAATCCGCAGATATAAATTTGGGCATTTTCTATTTTTTTATCAATCTTTAGTTCATTTCTAAAATAACTAGCAGCAAAACCATTTACCTTTTTAGGCGTTTTCATTCTACCTGTTTTGTAGTTTCTAAATTGATATGGAGAAGTTCTGGTATCATTTTTTAAAGTAATCCATTTAGAATCTCCCCAGTTTTTGTTATCCATCAATCCCATTTGAAATTTTTGAACAGCAGACCATTTTGAAGAACTTCCTTGTTCATCCCAAATCTTCACTTTCCAGAAGTAGGTTTTCATCGCTTTTAAATCTTGGCCTTGGTATTTTACAAATGCAGATTTGTTGCTTTCTACTTTCTTCGAATTCCAAACATCTGCATCAGTTTCATTTAAATTTTCTTCTGATGATGCTACTAAAATTTGATAAGCTGATTGTGATTTATTGAAACCTTCTGCATCAACAACCCAAGAAAACACAGGTTGTTTAGTTTCTATTGTTGATGGATTTTGTTTGGTATTTACCAATAGTTTATCAAAAGAAATAGAACTTGAATGTTTATTGCACGAAACAAAAATAAAAATTAAGAATATAATTGGTAATAGCGTATGTTTTTTCATCATTTCTTGATGTAATTAAATTTTATGGAAAAATAAGTTTAAAAATAATTGACATCATCCTGTACTTACTTGTTAATTAGAGATATTAAAAATAAATGAAATTTTATGTTACAATAATTCTTTTCTAATTAAGCTAAGATTTTAAACCATTTCTCTATTTTTTGATAAATTTTGATTCGTAAGGTTTACCTTCTATATCAGTCATTCTAATTATATATACACCATTACTTAATGAAGAAACATCAATAGTATTATTATTTACGGTAAATGTTTTTATCATTCTTCCTGATAAATCGTAAACCTTTGCACTAAGCATTTCTGCACCTGAGATATTAAGTAGTTGAGTTGCTGGATTTGGATATAATTTTACAGTATCTAATTCAAGTTTATTTTCTGTAATACTAAGACTCTTAAGAAAATCTGGTAGATTCTCAATATTCATTACTTCATTAATTTCAGTTTCAGTAAGTACATCATCGAACATATATACTTCATCTAACATTCCTGTAAAATTTCTTACTACTTGAGTGGCTGAAAATGAACCAAAAATTAATTTACCTATACCTTTGGTTTTGCCTGTTTCAAATTCATCATATTGAGCGATACTTCCTCTTTGCTCACCATTAACATAAAATTTATGTTCTCTTTGCCCTTCTCTTTGGTCTATAACTAAAGCAACATGGAACCAATCATCTTTTTCATCGTTATCTACATTAAATGAAATCGTCCTTTTTTGATGAGAAGATCTAAAGCTTAAATCAGGACCATTAGAATAGAGCAAAGTACGCCCTGAAGTAGCTTGTATAATATCACCACGAGTGGCGTAGTCTGTTACTTTTAACCAAAACGCTATGGTATAAGCAGTTTCAGAACTGTATTCGAAGACTTTGTCTGCAGATGTAAAGTTTGATCCCTGAGTATAACTAAAGACACCTCCTTTGCCGTATTTTGCATTAGCATACGTTACCGCAGATCCCATAGTTGCATTATTGCCATTCCCACTTTCGTCATTACCATTTCCTTCTAAAGGTAAATAAAACAACAGTTTATTTGTAAAAATACCTGCTCTGTCAAGTATACTTATATTAATACTTGCATCAGAACTTTTACCATCTGTATCTGTTACTTTGGCTGTTAACACATAATTCCCACCTTCTAAGTCTGATAATGCAGGCGTATCTGAAGAAGAAAAGTTAAAAGGTCCATCTGTTTTTGTAGCGATAAGCTGTTCGTCAAGATACAATTCAACTTTTTCAATACCTTCATCATCAGTAGCATTCAATTCAATATTTAAACCACCATCTGCCTTCTCAAATATAGCACCATCAGTTGGCGTTGTGAATGAAATTTCAGGATTGTAGTCCACAAATATGTTGGCATTAAACTCCCAAACACCAGGATTTACATTGAACCTTAAAAAAGATTCATCTTCGCTATTGAAAGAAATTCCTGAAACGCCCTCTACAAATGCTCCATTTTTCCAAACAGTTACGCCTCCAACAGTAACTTCAAAAATTTCTGTATTCGTTTTAGGTATTCCTACAATAGCGTTTGTGTTTTCTGGTGATTCTAATTTCAAATTAAAATTCGTTTTCCCTGAATTAACCTCAACTACAATATCTCCTTTAACAGAAGGTACTTTGGTTTCAAATGAATTAAAACTAGCTAATGTTGGGCATACTTCATAGGACGCCCAAGCCACTTCAGTAGCTTTAATACCTGTAATGTAACGAGATAATATATAGTTGGGTGCATTCCAAGCATGGTTTGGTGTACCTGGATTACTGTTAGGATCGCTCTCAAAACGTTCGTATAAAGTGGTTAAGTTCGGGTTATCAACTTGAAAATCGTACACCTCTCTCATTCTAATTAACGCTTTTTCTGTTTCCCCTAATTGCATCAACGCCTCTTCTGCCAACCATTCAAAATGTGGACTTGATTTTCTAACAGGGAATAAAACTTTATCGACTAAGGTATCGTAATGACTTTCATCAGCTAAACCAGCTATAACAGCCAGTGAACTCACTCTTTCTTCAATTGGGTTTCCTGAAGTATTGTAACTACTCCCTCTCCAATACTTTTGGACATAGTTTTCTTTGATGCTATTAATTCTGTTTTCATACCAAGGTATATCTTCATTTTTTTCTAAAACAACTGCCATTTTTCTGGCTGCTTTTAGCGCAATATAATACCAAGTTGCTCTAATTGCATCTCCATCACGATCACTACCCCAATCTGTCCAATTTACACCTCCTTTTCTGTTTTCAGGCATGCCATCTGAAGCCATATTCCATAATTTTAAGTAAGTTAGTATGGCAGGATATGCATTTTCTATAGTCGCTTTATCACCAGTATTATAATAATATTGCCAAACCACATTATCAATAAACTGAAGACTTTGTGCTGCAAACTCGGCTGTTTTCGTTTGAAAGCTACCAAAACCTGGTGTTAAGCCTTCTATAATATCTCCTCTACGATAATTTATGGTGTTATCTATTGCTTTTTTCAATAATTTTCTTCCTGCTTCATCTAAAGTATAAAAAATTGCCCCTGTTTGATCACCAACATCTCCAATCCACAATGCACGTTCTCTATCAGGGCAATCCATGTAACCATCTCTTGCACAGATGTACAATGTGTTACGTGCCATCCACCATAAACGGTTGTAAAACTCATCATCACATTCAAAATTACCTGTCATGTCTCCCACACCTGTCCAACGATATTTTAGTTCTTGAACTTCTACTCCTGAAGGAATGCTATATTCTACAAAATGTCCATTAAACCAAGTATATCCTTCAAATTCTTGAACACCGCTTTTAGAAATATAGGTTGATTTTAATAAGTGAAAGTTGTTATCTGTATCCATAACAACAGTTTTTCCTGCACTAGCATTCAACTTTATATAAGGCGTAATTTGTTGGTTGAATGGAAGTTTTGCTATTATGGTTTTATTAGATCCTGTATTATTTGTATACGGAAGCTGAATTGCTGCTCCGTTTACTGTCATAGATGGATAATCTGTTAATCCTCTATCATTCCATTGAGGTATAGCACGTTCTACCAAATTGCCCCAAGGTTGACTATTTACACCTCCTTTTTCTACAGGTGTATCCCAGTTACTATCGTCATAACCTTCTAAATACCAAGCATTATCCGTCCAATCTCCTAATGCATTTCGCGCATCGAATTTTACGCTGTATGGAGTAATTCGATTGTCTGCTCCACCACCACCACTGTTTGGATCATACCCTGGGTGCAATTTCATTTTCCAAGAAGTATTTGTATTTAAATCTGAAGTCCAATCCGCAGAAACATATAAACCTCCTTTACCACTATCTAAATGAGACTTTCGTGTACGTCCAAAATACCAAGCTAAAATGGCAATCGTATTTTCTCCTTCTTTTAAATAAGGTGCAAAATCTACAGGATCGTAATATGTGGTATTTGGTGCAGCACCTCTTGCTAATCCGCCTTCAAATAAAACCATCTCGCCATTTACCCAAAGCCAATATTTACTATCAACAGCAATATTTACCATTGCTTCTGATGGCACTGTAGTAACATTAATTTTTTTTCTGAACGCTATCCAAGTATTGGCTGGACCATCTTGTTGTTGCCAAATCCATTGAGATTGTGCATTCACAGAAGTTATTGAAATTGTTATAAGGAAAAATAGAGAAAATAAAATTCCTTTTCTTTTAGTTTCGCTGTAAAATCCTTTTTTACTTTTCATTACTTTGTACCTTTATTTTTAATCTTTTGGTTAGTAAAAATCTTTATTTGATATATAGGCTTAACCTGAAGTTTGTCGATGTTTTATTTAGACTACTATATTAAAAAGTATGTGTGTAAAAAGTATCCTGTAGACTCCTTATCTAAATGTATTTCATTTAAGGTCAATATTTAAGTGAATATTTTATTTAAGCAGCTGTAATAATTGTTACAAGAACAAAAAAAAGCAAACATCACTATTAAAATGATATTTGCTTTTTATAAAATTATAGTATTTTGTTCTATTTTTAATACAATATTTTTACAAAAGAATTGTTGATATTTAGAATATAAACACCTTTATCGTAAGAAGAAATATCAATAATATTTCCTTTCCCTTCAATTATTTTTTTTCCTGTGATGGAATACACTTTCCAACTTTTAGGTGTTTGGTTTTTTATTTGAAAGACCCCATTGTTACTTGGATTAGGAAAAACACTTATCTTTTCAATGTTATTTTTATTAACAGATAATTGACTATCAGAAAATATAGCTTTGATATTTAAATCTGATGTTACTGTTATGGCTAAAGGATTATTTGTACTTGTAATATCACCTTCCCAACCTTGAAACGTCCAACCACTTTCTGCAATAGCATTTAAACTCAATTCTTGTCCATTCAGTGCAGTTCCACTGCTATAATTTAATAGGCCTTGACCTTCTTTGCTAAGTGTTATCTTATGAGTAGTTGAGTTTAAAGGAACAAATTCTATCTTATCAAAAACAATACTTCCAGAAGTAAAATTATTATAAAATTTAAATTCATTGATTGTACCTGTCCATAATCCCCAATTTGTTAAATCGAAATCTAAAGTATGCCATTGGTTATCATTAGGTACTGTTTCTTTTTTTCTTCCAGACACAAAACTTGTACCTGGGGCATTTGGTGCCATTTGAAGATCTGGTTTGTCTGAACTATTTTTAACTACAATTCTTAAAGTACCATACAAACTCGCATTGATGTTTAAATCAGTTATGGCTAACATTGGCCAAGAAACATCAGAAGAAAAATCTACACTTAATTTATCATCATCTGTATGAAGAGTCATCCCATTTTTAACGGCAGACCAAGCAGAAAAATCTTCAGTGGTAGCCCAAATAAAAGTTACTGGAGTAATGGCGGTTACAAAATTGGCTTCTGGTCTAAATTCGAATTTTTCAAAAGCAAATGATCCTATTTCAGTAGATAGTGTAACTTCAGAACCAGATTTACCATCACTTCTTGCTTTAGTGGTTAGACTTTTCCATTCTGTAAATTGATGAGGATTTGGATTTTCATAATTTTGATATGCAGTATAACCTGCCTCTGTTAAGGTGCGATCTGGGTTTCCTTTAGAATCAAAACCACTCATCACAAAGTTTGCATTATTGATTAAAAAGTTCTGAAGCTTATTATTCTCTTTTCCATAAGATTTACTTCTATAATATAATGTTGTGCCCACTGCTAAATCTGTAGTAAACGAAACCTCTACAGTTTCATTCGTTTTATAAGAAATTGAACTACTATTGTAGTTATAGATTAATACATCATACTCATCTTTTGTTTCGTTTTTTGCAAAAATAGCATCCAACTCATTTGTGGAAGTATTAGGATTCCCTGAACTACTGGTTTCATAACGAACCAAACCTTGCATTGCATCTAATTCTTTTATACCATCTGGATTTTCACTACCAGTTCTATTTCCCCATCTGTAAATAAATTCTAAGCCTTTATCTTTATTCTTAAAATAGGTATTCGAAAAAATCAATTCTACAATTTCTCTATGCGAAGTTTCACAGGTTATATACCCTTTACCATCTGCTCCACTCATTGTAGTAACCGTAGAATATTCCATAATGTCTATTGTCGTTTCGGGATTCCATTTGGGATTATTGATTAATGGTGCAAAATTTTTAGTGTATTTTCCGTTCATATCTCTAAGACTACTATTGCCAATAATAATATAATCTGAAAGCCCCCAAAAATCACATTTAATATTATTCGCATCATTGTAATCTATAAGGTCTTCTATAAAAGAAGCATAAGGTTCACCTTTATAATTCAAAACAGTTCCATTTCTATACAAAAAACCAGGATTTCTAGTATGTAAACCTACTTTTGCATTGGGTAAAATGGCTCTTACAGCACTTTCTGTATTGGCAAAGTGTTCGATAAAATCTTGTTTAGTACCAAACCAATGATCTGGAGTTTCTATTTCTGAACCTACTCTAAATCGCCATTTTAATACCTGCTCTTCACCATAAGTTTCCACCAATTTAGTCATCAACGCTTTTATAAAATCATGATAAGCTTCTTTATCTGCAGGTGGTAGAGAGTTTCCATAAATGGATATTCTTTCATTTTCTCTAAAATTGATATTATCTCTTGTTCCTTCTGGAATAAATGTATATCCGTGCTGAAAAGCCCAAGGCGGTTGATCTAAAGCAATTTGTAAAATTTCTGTTTGTGAATTGACCACTTTATTTAATCTATTGATAAGCGGATCCCATCTATACACATATTTATTGTTGATAGAATCGTATAAACAAGGGTCAAAATCTAGATCTTTAGCATTCTCACCATTTACCTTTTTATTGATTCCACCAATCATTCTAACAATATTCATTTTAAGTCCAGTACGAATATTAGATCCATTTCTTGGACTTATTCTATTGGCAACATTCCAAACATCGTGTATTGGCAATTTTTTATCAGTTTCACTTGTAAAATCTGTAGATAACTTTACTTGACCTTGTGTCTGGATGATCAAGGTAAAACTCAATAAAAGAAAAACATATTTTTTTATAAAGGTTAATTTTTTCATTATCAATAATTTATTGTTGAATATATTTTCTCGAAACTAATATTTATTGATAATATTAACATCCTGTGATGTCCTGTCCTCTCTTTTTTAAAATTTTTATTAAAAAGAATTTACATTACTTTTGACTTTCAAGCAAATAACCCAGGACTAAACACAAAGAATTTTAAACGCAAATATTATATTGTTTTGACTCAAAAAATTAAAGTATAACATAAAAAAGAATACATGACCAAAACTATTCAAAGTAAAGAAATGAATGATGTTCTTACTTCGCTCTTTAGTAAATATGGATTTAATAATGAAAAAGCGAAACTATTAGCTGAGGTTCATACAGAAAACACCTTACATGGTGTAAATTCCCATGGTATTAACAGGGTTCCTTTTTTTATTGAACAACTTAAATTAGGGTTAATTGCCAAAGATGTTGAACCAGAAAAAGTAGAAAGTTTTGGTTGTATAGAAAGATGGGATGGTAAACTAGGTTCAGGAGTAATAAACGCAATTAAATGTACGAATCGTACTATCGAAATTGCAAAAGAAAACGGAATGGGATTGGTAGCGCTTAGAAATACCAACCATTGGATGCGAGCTGGTTATTATGGCTGGATGATGGCAAAGCAGAACTGTATTGGTATTCTATTTACAAATACAGAACCTAATATGCCTGCATGGGGAGGTAAAGAAGCCAGGCTTGGCAATAATCCTTTAGTGATTTCTATACCTAGAAAAAAAGGACACATTGTACTTGATATGGCCATGACCCAATTTTCTTTTGGAAAAATGAACGAATATAAATTGAATAAGAAATCCTTGCCTTTTGATGGAGGATGGGATACCAATGGTAACCTCACAAGAAACCCTGAAGAAATTTTGACCACTAAAAGTGGACTTCCTATAGGTTATTGGAAAGGATCTGCACTCTCTATGGTTTTAGATATACTTGCTACTTTACTTTCGGCTGGAAAATCTACTTATCAACTTGGTTTAGAACCACACGAATATGGGGTATCTCAAGTTTATTTATGCATTAATCCTAATACGTATAATGATCTTGATCTTCAAGAAAAACTTACTGAAGAAATCATTGCTTACACTAAAGATATTACACCTACAGAGCCTAATGGAAAGACTTATTATCCTGGTGAGCGATCACTTATAAACAAAATTAAAAACCAAAAAGAAGGAATGAAAGTAAGTGAAGAAGTCTGGGAAAAAATAATCGAGTTAATCAACAAATAAAATATTATGAAAACTAACAGGTGAGTAAAAAATGGTCTTAAAAATAAAGCGACACAACTTTCGTGGTTATGTGTCGTTTGAAAGTCTGTGAGATGGAGATCCGAAAGAAATTATCAAAGACATGCTTTATGATTTTAAGAGGGAATTTAACAAAGGCTAGAATAGCTTAAATAGAGTTTCCAATACCCACCAAAACAACAGATAAAATAATCACAACAATTCCAGATGTTATGGTCCATTTTGTTTTTTTGGTGACACCTTGCCATTCTTTTCGATAAATTCCCCAGAGATTGGCAGTTAAAATAATCGTAGACATATGTAAAATCCAAGAACTTGCTCCATTTCCTAATTTACTTTCTCCCATTCCGTAAAAGAAAAATTGTAAAAACCATATGGTTCCTGCTAATGCGGAGAATAAAATATTATTACGTATTGGTGTACTTTTATTTGTAAAATCTTTATACGATTTATTTCTGATACTCAAAATGGTAGTCCATACTAAATTAGTAGCTAAACCACCCCAAAGAATCACCACAAAAGTAACATTGTTAGCAAACAAGTGGTCATATCCTGCTGCAACAGCAGCATCTGCTAAAGGCTTTCCCGCTTCTATACCAAAGCTAAAAAAGGAACTTAAAATTCCTGATAAGATTGCAACAATTAATCCTTTTATCAAATTGAATTCTGAAACACTCTTTTTCTTTTCTTCTTCTGATAATTCCTTCTCTTTTAGCATTCCCGCTTTTCCAGAAAGCGCAATTCCTAAAAGACATACTAAAACTCCGAGTAAAACAACTTGTCCGCCAGTAGAAGATAACATCTCAGTAAATGAAGTTTTACCTTCTTGCGGATTAAAATTATAATAAATTGATGGTACAATGGCTCCAAAAGCAGCACAAAATCCAAGTACAACTGAATTTCCTAATGACATTCCTAAATAACGCACTCCTAAACCATAAGACAAACCTCCTATACCCCAAAGTAAGCCCATTAAAAAGGTAATTCCTAAAATTGTATTGGAGCTTGATGCAATAATTTCTACAAAACCTGGTACTGTTAAATAAGCTGCAATGGGTGGCACAATTAACCAAGACATAATACCTCCAACCATCCAGTAGGTTTCCCAAGACCAACCTTTTACTTTATTATATGGCATGTAAAAACTACCTGCTGCTACGCCTCCTAATGAATGAAATAAAACTCCTAAAATTGCTTGCATAATTTTTTTTTAATATAAATTAGTATTAGATCTTATTGATGTACTCTAGATTTTTAGTTTTTGGAATAGGTGCATTCGTGTCTTTCCAGCCCATATCATCAACATTTATAATGATGATATTAGGAGCTGCTACCTCTTGTTTTTTGTTGCACGAAGCTAATACCAAAGTAAATAACAGTAAGGTTCTTAGCAGTAATTTGTACACCCTATTCATAAACTATTCTTCTTAATTTTTATATTAAAACGTGTTTTCTAAATGCAACACTAACCCTCATAAGTTTTACATTAGCTTCTCTGTGCGTTTTCTTATAAATCTTAACGCAACTTAAACTCTCCTTTTAGTTTGATATCAACAGAAGAAGCTCCAACGTTTACTTTAAATACGCCTGGTTCTACAATCCATGTATTATCTAAACCTAGCATTTCTAAATCGCGCTTGGGATTAATGGTAAATGTGACTTTACGAGATTCTCCTTTTTTTAAGGTTACACGTTCAAAACCACGTAACAACTGATCAAAAGGAGACACAGAGGCTATTTGGTCTCTAAGATATAATTCTACCACCTCATCACCATTACGATTTCCTGTATTTTTAATCGTACATCTTATGGTAATGGTATCGTTTACAGAAGGATTCGCAGGACTTATCTGTAAATCGTTATACTCAAAAGACGTGTAACTTAAACCATGCCCAAAGTGATACAACGGATTGACCAAACGTGTTTGTCCCCACCCGTTTGGATCGTTCTTTTTGCTTTGTCCGCCCCAAGCTTTTACACGGTATGGAAATGCCATTGGCAATTGCCCTACAGTACTTGGAAAAGTAACGGGTAGTTTTCCACCTGGATTGTAATCGCCAAATAAGGTTTCGGCAACTGCTTTACCTACTTTTTCACCACCAAACCAACTAACGATAATACCTGGCACATACTGGTCTGTCCAGTTGATAGAAGCCGCACGACCAATCATTAATACAACAGTTACAGGTTTCCCTGATTTTACCATTTCTTGAATTAATAAACTTTGGTGCCCAGGTAAATTAAGTGAAGTTCTAGAATGCGCTTCTCCTGTGGTAAAATGATCGTCTCCAACAACAACCACAATAGCGTCTGCTAACTTTGCTTTTTCCTTGGCTTCATGAAGTGCTGCCAATTCTTCTTCATTGGGAGCTATTTGCATCACATCCGATTTTGGAAACATTGCATCTACATGTTCGCAACCTTTGGCATACAATACATCTACTTTTTTTCCTAATCGTGCTTTAATTCCTTTTAAAGGCGTAATTACTTTTGACAGTCCTGGCCCGTACTTGCTAATCATTGGTTTTACATGGTTGGCGTTAGGTCCGGTTACTAATAATTTCTTGATTTTCTTAGCATCTAAAGGTAACGCCTCATCCTGATTTTTTAAAAGTACGATAGATTTTCTAGCGGCTTCTAAAGTAATGGCTTCATGTTCTTTATTATGTACAATGCTTTCCGCTTTATCGGCGTCTACAAAAGGCGTATCAAAAAGTCCTAATTTAAATTTTACACGTAACACATCGGCTACTCTAGCGTTTACGGTTTCTTCTGTAACTTTTCCTTGCTTTACAGCATCACGTAAGGGCTGTACCAAATCTTCCATTTTTTTAAAATCGGTACGTACATTAAGCCCTGCGTTGTAAGCTTTAGCTATGGCATCAACAACGGTTGGTTCTGTTTTATGTTTGGTATACTGCCAAAAATCTGCGCCACTATCTGAAACCACATAACCTTTAAAACCGTATTGGTTTCTTAACAATTCGGTTAAAAAATAATGACTTCCTGTTACAGGAACACCATCATAGGTATTTAAAGAACTCATGGTACCCATCACATCAGTTTCTGTAAATACTTTGCGAAATGGTGCTAACAATAACTCGTGCATATCGCGAAAAGGTACTTGAGGATCGGTACGCCCTCCTCCATCACGTCCACCACTAGGAATACTATACGCTGCAAAATGTTTTACAGTGGATGCCATGCCCGCAGATTGAATACCATTGACTTGTGCTTTTCCCATCTCACCTACTAAAAACGGATCTTCTCCATAACACTCTACCGCGCGCCCCCATCTTGGATCTCTACTTACATCTAGTATGGGAGAATACACGTTGGTATAACCTACAGCTTTTCCTTCTCTACCTGTTACCATACCTACGCGTTTTACCAAATCTAAATCCCAAGTGGCTCCTATTCCTGTTTGGTTTGGAAAATTAGAGGCGTTGATATACCCCACACCGCGAATGCCTTCGCAGGTAAAATCGACTGGGATTCCCAAACGCGTTTCTTCTAAAAACCATGCTTGAATTTCATTCATTAATTCTGCGTGTTCTTTAAAGCCTAGATACGGTTTAATACCTCCACGTCCATTCATGTGCTCGTCTAAATTACCCGCGCCATCTTTCCAGATGCGTTTTTTCCAATCTTCTGTAGGATGTATGTCTTTAATGACTCTTTTGTATCCGTAAATAGTTCCAAACTGACAGGTTTTTTCATCTAATGTCATTTGAGACAATAGGTCTTCTACACGTTTATCTATGGGTGCATTCGGATTTTCATAGACATCCATTTTCCCATTTTTGTTCAAATCATTCCACTCTTTTTTATAGATTTTAGAATTTGTCTGCGCTATACTTAGTGTTGAAAACAACAGTAGTAAGTAGCTTATGGTAAAAAGTTTTTGTTTCATTTTATTTTAATTTTCTTTCAACTTAAAATTGAAATTGATTTAATACTTGGGAGCTCATTTGATATGATTTAACCCAGAATAAGGTTCTCTATTAGCAAATACGGACCACTCGTAAATTTAAAATATTTCCTAATTTTTCTATTTTGTTGGCAATATGTCCTACCCCAATAGCACAATGATGTGATGGTCCTTGTTTAGACCATTCATTCATAAATACTCTAGCGCCTATTGAAAAACGGTAACGACTGTTTGTGTTACCTATTTGTAATATTGGACCTTCAACAGACTCTCCTTCAGCCACTAATAGAAACACATCGTCTTTACCTTCAACAACTGATAATAAGGTTACTGGACCATGTTTTACAGTCATTTGAATAGACAACCCTTTACCTGGTTTTCCATGATAAACTGGTAATGGCACTAATTGAACATTACCTTCTGCAATTGCAAAATGTGCTGGCCCGTCATGACCAAGCATAACAATATCATCATTAAAATCCATTGCATAAAATTCAGAAAACGAACCGCCTACACCAAAAGCATCCATAATTTTCATGGCTTGTGCATTCTTCACTTCATATTCTCCTGCTACTGGAACATTTTTTCCCGTTAACAATGTGTTTCCGGCAATTACAGAAGTTACAATATTTTCATATTCGTTAGCATTTTCACCTTCGTAATAATAGGCTAAAGAACCTAAATCGTGGTTTTCTACCAATTTATCTAAAGCTATGGATGTTTTTGCTGCACGAACCAATTCTTCTTCTTCACAAGCATTAATCACTTCAAAATTAGTTTTAAACTCTTTCAATTTTTCATCAACCTCAACTTGTGTAACCGCATCTCTGTATTTTTTCACTTCACACATCTCCACAATTTCTATGTGTGTTCCAAAGGCTGAAGACTGTTTGGTTAAATCGGAATATACATCTAGCATTCCAGCATAATAATGCCCTAAAACTCCCAATCTGTTATTTTGCATTATAGCAGCAACTTTGGCAGCATCTATCCAATCCTGAATCTCATCCCAAACGACTTGTTCTCCTAAATAGCCTGTAACAAATTCATAATCAATTCCTGCACGATTAAATACATTCGCAAATTCTGGTACAGAACAAGCTTGACAATGTGCCAACCACTCTCCTGTCATTTTTCCACGATCTCCTAGCGCATTAAAACTATCGTAATCTATAGCGGCAACAGGTTGTATGTTTAAAATAATCACAGGGCATTTTACTTTTTGTACTACTGGTAATACTGTTGATGATAAGGCATACGTTGAGATGTATAAAAATAAGATGTCTACATCCTCTTTTTTTAGCACCTCTGCTTTTTCTCTAGCAACCACAGGAGAATCTACCAAATCAACATTTACAACCTCAGCACCAAAACTTTCCATTTTAGTAGCAATTTGTTGTTGATAACCTTCTAAACGCTCTAATAGTCCTTCAAATTGTGGCCAATAGGTATCTAAACCTATTCCAAATAATCCTACTTTTATCATTATTTAATTTATTTTTACTTTAGATTTAACCTAGACCTTAACTTCACTTTTAAGTCTTTAACTAATTCTGGATATTCTTCAGCTATATTCTTGGTTTCCTTTTCTTCAGTCGTGTGGTCGTATAACTCTACATACCCATCTTTATGAAGTGTCATCCTATGTGTTTCCGTTCTAATGGTTGAAGCTTTATTTGTATATGATATAGCTGTATGACCATTGGAATTCGGATTAACCAATATCTCTTTTAGCGATTCTCCTTGAATATAATTTGGCTTTTCAATACCTGTTAAATCACATAAAGTAGGGAAAAGATCGAGGGTTTCAACGACAGCATCAGTATTAGATCCTGACTGTTCCATCCCAGGGTAGTGAATGATTAGAGGAGAATGCAAGGACTCTTCAAACAAACTATGTTTCCCCCAAACGGAGTGCTCTCCCAAGTGCCAACCGTGGTCGCCCCAAAGCACAACAATGGTATTCTTATCCGCACCTGTTCTTTTCAGTTCGGCTAAAACTTTACCAACTTGAGCATCGGCATAGCTCACACAAGCGGCATAATGACGACGTACTTCATCCGCAAAAGCTATATCTTTATTTGGGTTTTTACCCCAACGATTATATCCCATAAACTCACCAGAGCCATGCCATGTTGTTTTTCCTTCTGGTTTTTGAGGGTGATTTATTGCTGGCAGTTTAACGCCTTCATACCTGTCATAGTAAGTTTTAGGCGCACCGAAGGGTAAGTGGGGTTTAATAATTCCAACAGCAAGAAAATATGGTTTTTCATTATTGCTTGCCAGTTCGCGCAGCTGCTTTAAAGCTTCATCGGCAATTGCTCCATCTGGATAAATGTTATCATTCCCTTCTACCGTTTGAAAAACGTCCATACCACCTCTTGTTACCCGAATCTCTCCATTAGCTAATCCGTGCATCATCCCACGCGGATGTTGCCATTCCGCAACTGGCATCAAATATCTATCCCATGCATTTGGCATTTCAATTTTTGTACTATCATTCCAATTTTTACCACCTCTTCCTCCAGGGTGATGAGATACTTTCCCGACTGAAACTGTTCTATAACCATGTGCTTTAAACCACTCTGGCATACTTTGTTTTGTTTCTTCTTTGCCATTTTTTATTTTCTTTGCTCTAAGAAAAAGTGCGTTATTTCCAGCTGGCCCATATTGTCCTGTTAATAAGGTATATCGAGATGGACCGCAACTTGGGGCATTTACAAAATGATTTTGAAAGGCTACCCCTTTTGCTGCAAAAGCATCTATGTTTGGTGAACTTATATAGTCTGCTCCAAAGCTCTTTAATTCTGGACGAAGGTCATCCACACAAATAAGTAGCACATTTGGCTTTTGAACAATTTGTTCTTTTTGACAACTCGTTATCATAAAAAAAGATAACGCCGCACAAATTAACGGTATTGTCTTTTTAAGGTTCATCATTATATTTTTTATCATTTTCAATATTCTTTTAAAAATTTGTATTTATGTTAAACTTCTATATACAATTCACTTACTTTTTTCAAACGGTCTGTATCTATTTCTAGTCCAAAACCAGGTGATGGTTTAAAGGAATAATATCCATTGGGTTCCTTTTTTGTAGCAGCGCTTTGCAAACATTCTAAATAGTTTTTAGAATCTTCTTTTTTCTCAATGGCTTCTACCCAAGTGGCGCCAACGCCTATTGCTATTTGTTGCCACGCAGAACAAGCAGGTCCAACTAAACTATCATCACCTATCATTACTTTTGCACCTATTTCCTTTACTTTATGGGCTAATTTTGCTGTGTGGGTTAAACTTCCCATTGTAGATGGATGCAAATTGTAAATGTGTCCCATTCCTTTTTGCATTATGTTGATTCCTTTCCAAGCAGGTCGCATAGGAGCATCAGGAATTAAAGTTAAATCAGCCACCATTTCTTGTAATTCTATCCATTGTTTTGTTTTTAAATGTGCAGGATCTTCTATGGCATTTAATCCGTTTTCTTTAAAACGATCTAAAATCCCTTTTAATTCGTCTAATGATTTCCACTTTTTATAGCCTTTATTCACGTCTGAAATTACTACAGCTTCATTTCCTAAAACATCTCTAATGGTTTTAAGTAACTTCATATCCACTTTTTCATCACCATACATTTTAAATTTTAGATGATGACCAAGGTTTTGTTCTATACTTTTTTCAGTTTCTTCTCTAACTTTTTTCTCGTCCTTGTCTAGTATGCAATACAATCCTGGCACTGGTTTAATTCCTGTTAAACCTAATAATTTAACAGCAGGTTTATTTTGCAATCTTCCTGAAAGATCTAAAAGTCCCATATCTAAAGACTCCAACATTTTTAAAGATCGTTTTGAACCCAAAACTTGTTCTGATGCTAATAATTTTTGAGCTTCACCTAAAGTCATTCCTTTAAATTGCTTTAAATAATCAACCCAAGCCGTTGGTTTAAAATCTGGATTATTTTTTGAGGCTGGTGTTTCTGTCCAACCATAAAAATTTCCTGATGATATTTTTATAAATAAATGCTGACGATTGTGCCAAGTACCCCAAGAAAAATAACGAGGTATATTAATATCGTATCGAAATATTTCGATTTTTGTAATCTTTTCGTTTAAATATTCATTTCCATTTTTAGGTACACAAGCAGATAAAAGAGGATATGTTGCACCAACAATACCCCATGCTGACATATTTTTTATAAAATCGCGTCGGTTGGTTTTCATACTGAAGTAAATATTTTTAAATCACTTAAGATTGATGAAATTACTTATTCAAAAACATTGGCTATTCTTAAAATTCACTAATAATTTATAGACTCAATTACCACTGGCCCTAACAATCCTGAAGGTTGTAAGTTAGATTCTGGCTTAATATCATCAGTTACCAACCAAGTATATTTTTCTTCTTTTGGTCTTTGTTTATCTTTAATTAATTGGTTTCTCCAAAGGTTAACTACTTCAACTTCTAATTGATTTTCTCCTTTTTGTATCGCTTTTGATATGTTTAAACGATAAGGTGCTATCCAAACACCTCCTAAATCTTTTCCATTCAATTTTACTTTAGCCATTACAGAAAGTTTGCCTAAGTTGATATAAACTTCTTGATTTTTTGGAAGTTTATCCACATTAAAGGTTGTGGTATAATTTGCTGAGCCTGAGTAATACTTTATTTTTTCATTTTCTGAGGTTGACCAATCTTCTAAAGCACTAAAAACAACAGGCTCTTTTGGACCAATTTCTTTGTTAAAAAAATCTACAGTAAACGACTCTTTTAACTCAGTTATCTTTTCAAAACTTGGAAAATTTTTGGAATTCATTGGTTTTGCTAATGATTTATTTTCTTTAGCAAATACAACAAACCAACTTTGAGCAACATTCAATTTTAAAGGTATTTTTATACCAGTTTCAGTAATTTCAAAATCAGGTAATGCTCTGATTTCTCCTGAAACTGCATCCCACAATTGTGGTTTTAATTTTTTATTGACCCTAAATACTGGAGCTATTTCTATTTCTTTATTACTTTGGTTAGTGATAAAATACACGTCCATTTCTGATGTACTTCTATGCGTCCATAATACAGGTGCATCATCAGCAATGGTAACATCTTTTGTGAGGTTTAAATCTAAAAAAACTTCTGCCAATTCGTAACCATCAAACACTTTTCCTTCTCCATATTCTTTTGTCATTTTTCCAGTTTTGTAATTTCCATCCCACATTTTGTTGGCGATAGTTTTAACGATATGGTCACTTGCTGGGTAATTTTCTAAACTTGGTGATTTTTCTGGTTTCTGCCCTAAAATTATTCCACCTTGTGCTACTAAACTTTCTATCTTCTGCAACAATTCTGGTCGCATGGTTTTAAAAGGTGGTAATACCATTACTTTGTAAGACATGCCATCTGGCAATACAAAACGACCATCTTTTACGGATAATCTTTTTAAAATAACTTCTGCATTAATGTAATCATAAGAATAACCTTTAGGAATTTCAGGAACCCTTCCACCTGTCATTATTGGAGCGTCTTCTCCAATAAAATAACACACATCAGCCACATATTTTCCTTGTTGTAATAAATATTGACAGCGTCGCAAATAATCAAAATAAGTATCCGCTTGACGGAACCACGTATTATGACGATTAAATTCTGTACCAAACCAAGCGTTCATTCCTGGTTTTCGATTATCATCTGGCTGTTGAATGTACAAATGTAAGACAAAGTGATTGATGCCTTCAGTTAACGCCCAATCTCCTCGTTTTTTTAGCATTGCAGGATGTCTTAAATAGGTTTTTCTGGCGGATGTAAATGCTTCTGCAGAAGTTATGGGTTTTCCGTAAGTATGTGCTGTTGATGATGATGCTTTACATTCAATATTTCCTAAAGTACCTTCGTTCCAAAACTCGCCAGCAATTAAATCAGATTGACCTCCATACATCATAAATTCTCCAGGAAACCCCCAATGACCATAGTTTTCTAACCAAGTTTTAAGGTTGTGTTTGTTACTTGCTTTTTTTAAGGCACCAACGTATTCATACGCCACATCATCTGCAATAGTTCGTCTTAAATCCCAAAGAAAACGCTCTGATTCGTCAACACTTCCTACAATTCTACCTGAAAGAACTGGTAAATATTTTACAGGGTCGTAACCGTATTTTTCTTTAAATTTTACTTCATAATTATCGGTCCAGTTTTGAGAACCCATTTCGTAACTGTCTGCAATTACATATTTAAAAGCAGGTTTGCTTTCTTCTGGAATTCGCTTTAGCAATTCGCCCACAAAATTATCGAAGTGATATTGCACCAGTTCGCTATTCATTTTATCAATTTCGTAACCTACACCTTGTGGTGCAGCAGGCGCATTTTTGGTTCCTGTAGGTGTCATCCCTAATCTTAAAATAGTCCAATTACCTTTTGGAGCATTCCATTTTAAATGTCCATTTTCATCAATTTTATCGCTAATATCAATAACTTCATCAGGGTTTATACTTAAATTTTCTGATAGTAATTCATTTTGCTTTTTAAATATATAGGTATTCCAATTGGGTTTAGGAGATGTGTGCATTTTACCCAACTGTTTTTCTATATATTTCTCTAAAACTGGAGCTTCTGAAATGTTGATATTTGCAATACCATAACCTCCATTTCTAACAATTCTAAAATCAGTAAATTTCAATTTGAACTGTTTTGCTTTTACATCTGGTATATCTGTAGCATAAGCACCCTTTTTTATAGGCCCCACATTTGGTGTCATTCTAATACGATTGAAAGGAAACTTTTTGATTACTTTTTCTTTACCATTAATTGTAGCATATAACGTTACGTTACAAGTAAATGGTTTGCTAGGTACTATAGCAATAGAACGTGCTGTAATCACATCCTCCATTGTAAAGGTTATTTCTAATGCTTTTTTCTTTTCGGGTACAAAACTAATATCAGTATTGATGTTTCCATCAATTAAACCACTAACATTTAAATTATAATTGTTCGTTACTTTTGTAGAAATATGTTGAATACTTTTATCTTCTTCAAGAAGCGCTTTAAAAGCTAATGTGTGCGTATCTTGAAATTTATTGTTAGGTCGCTTTAATTTTAAATTAACTAGTTTTCCACCAGCAACTTTGGTTTCACTAAAGGTTAAATAGCGCATCGCTTTTTTAGCATCTACCCAAGGGCCACCACTTTGACTCCAACCAGGGCAATTAAAAACGCCAATATCTACACCAATTCGTTTTCCTTCAACTACGGCGTGTACCATATGAGACCACCAATCTTCACTTAGCATGGGTACTTTTCCATCTTTACGAGCAGGATTGATGTTACCAATTAAAGCGCCACCAATACCTGCTTTTTTCATCGCCTCTAAATCTTTGGTAATCCCTTCTTTAGAAATGTCGTCATTAATCCAATACCAGTAACACCATAAATTATTATCTGGTGTTGGGTTTATAAAATCAGATTGGATTACATCAAAATATTTAAAATTATCCTGTTTAGGAGCATTAGAATTTTTACATCCTAAAGAGAGAAATACAACACAATTTAGAATAACAAATGAATTCTTTAAATGGTGTTTATGCTTCATTATTATAGATTTTCAGTTCTTTTATTGATGGTTCTTTTTTTGCATCAACAATAAATAACCTACATTTTGTAGATGTGATGTTTTCAAATTGATGCGTTTTATTTGTACCACAATTTTTTCCTTCTGTGATATCTTTCCATTTATCATTTTGCCAATATTGTAGTTTATATGAAGAAATATTATTCTCATATTCATCTACAACAATTTGATTAAAGGTTTGTGGTTTCACCCATTCTACCTCCAAATATTGATTTTTGGTTTCTGTAGCCAACCAACGTGTTTCTTCATCTTCATCATTTACCCTAAAGGCTTCAAAAACTGGTAATTTTTCAGTTTGAATACACATAGATGAGGCATTCATTCTTCCTAATTTTGCAAGATTTTTAATATCATCTAAAGGTGCTGGAAATTGTGTTTTAGGCATTTCATCAACTTTAAAATCATAAATTCCAGAAGTAATTTTGTAAATTATGTAATTACCAACAGCTTTGCTTTTTTCTGTTCCTATAAAAGTAATTCCTTCTGCATTTTCAGCCAATACACTACTTTCTTGAATTCCATCTTTACTTGTTGCTGGTAAATACACTTTTGCACTTGTATTTACAGGAACTTCAATATGAAATGTTGCACCTTTCCCTTCTTTTTTCCAGTTGACAACTACATTACCATACATCGATTCATATTCGGTATTTACAAAGGTTAAATCGCCAACAAGTGCTGGTTTAATCATCATATTTTGCATTCCTAATTCTTCAGGATTTGGGCGAATTCCACCAAAACCTTTGATAAAATATCCGCCAATTCCAGTATAACAGGTATGGATTTGGCTGTTACCAATTGCAGACCAACGTTCTGGCCAAACCGTTTTGCCTTGTTCTAAAAAATAGCCATAACTAGGGTGATGCTTGTCTCTTAACAACTCGTAAATTAAATCCATACGTTCTCCATACTCTGTAAAGTAACGAGTATATAATGCCTGTCCTGAACTTCCGGTGTCGTAATATGGAAATTTATACAATATATTATCCACCAAAACATCTTCTACTTTTTCTTTTTCAGATAAAGGCGTTACACCAGATAGCAATGCAAAGGCTTGATCTACTTGATAACCCTTTAAATATTTACCAGTTTCTGGATTGTAAGACAATTTATGAGTGGCCTCTTGTTGTACTTTTAATCTTTCTGCATAGATTTTAGCATCCTCAGTTTTGCCCAAAGTCTCTGCAATTTGCATTGCATTTTCCAACATAAACGCATACACACAATTGTTAAAATGTGCAGCGTCTGGAGAATTACTACTGGTCCAAAAATTACCTCTTGGAGTACACCAATCTCCTAAACCTGGCATTTCTCTTTTTCCTTGTTCTCCTATTTTTAAAGCGCCACCAATATTAAAATTAGAGTGTTCATACAACCAATTCATCCATTTTTGCATCGATTTATAATTGTCTATTAACACTTTTTTGTCCCCTAACATTCTATAGGTTTCCCAAACAGTTAACGGACTATTGGCTTTCCACATTAAAAACGGACGATCTTCTTCATTTAAAACCGCTCTTGTTTGTCCATCAGGGAGTTGCGCATCTCTAGTGTATTGTAAATACTGATCCATATACGCGCCACTTTCAAAGTTTGACAAGGCATCTCCATACATTGCAGCTACAGTAACTTCTCCCCAACCACGTCTTTCACGATGTGGGCAATCTACCAAAAGTCCGTCCATAGTATTGGCTAAATACGTATTTAAGTTGATTTGATAAATTTGATTGAGTTGCTCGTTTGAAGATGTAAACTTACTGACCTGTCTTCGATCATTGGTAACCACATATCCTTTTGCATCTTCTATTTTAGGTTGATATTTTAATCCGTAAACGGTAACCCATCTACCACCTGCAACATTAAAACGATTTTGAAATTTCCCTTTTCCAGATTTCCCGTAAATGTATTTACTCTTTTGGTTCCAACTTGTGGTTGTTTCTGTTTGATCGCTTATTTCAAACAAAATAGAATCGCCTTCTACACCTTTATACAGATCCATTTCGAAAAAACCAGTGTAGTTTTCGCCCATATCAATTCTGTACGTTCCGTCTTCATTTTTATCAACTCCAATCGCTTTTATTTCTTTAAATTTTACCTGAGGCTCTACCATTTGTGCGCTTAAAGTAGCTCTTATAGGGCTGTATAATGCACGTACTTCTCTATCTTTTCTGCTATTTAATGCAAAACTGATGTTGTTACCATCTGGTATTTTAGCGTTTAATTCTTTGTGATTGTACACACTGGCATTCATCCAATTGCTATCATCATATGCTACTGTATTCCAATCATTTTCTCGTTTACGGTCATCAATGGTTTCGCCTCCAAAACGCAAAATATCCCAATCGCCATAATATTCAGTATAACTCTTTTTGGTTTTCCAACTGGTATCTGTTTTTAGGGTGATATTTTTTCCTCCAGCTACAATTTCTGCTTGCGCTTTAAACACAAAAGGGATGTTTCTGTACTCTCTAATGCGTCGCCAACGAGCCCAACCTGCAGCGTGCCAAATGGCAATAACGTTATCTCCTTTTTTTAGTTTATCTGAAATATCATAAGTTAAATACGCAATTCTTTTCTTCATATAGGTAGAAACAGGATTCATTACATTTTCCGTAATTTTTTCTCCATTTACATACAATTCGTGATACCCAAAAGATCCAACAAAAACAAATGCAGATTCAGCGTCATCTGAAAGTGTTACCTTTTTTCTGTACCAATTGTGGTCTGTTTTTTTCTGATCTGATTTTAAAATCCAATCGCCTTTCCAATCCGATTGCTTTAATAAGCCCATTGAAAATTTCCCATAATCGCTCCAATTTGAGGCATTCCCATCTTTATCCCAAACTTTTACTTTCCAGAAATAGGGTTTCGCAGATTGTAATTCATTTCCTTTATACGTGTTATTCACAGATTGATTGGAATCTACCTTACCAGAATCCCAAACATCTGCAATATTTTTATCAAGGTTTTCTAAACTACTAGCTACAAAAATTTGATAAGCAGTTTGTTTTTGTCCTCTAGTTTGATTCGATTCAAAAAGTTTCCAACTTAAACGAGGTTTTGTATTCTCGATTCCTAATGGATTTTTGCGGTATTCGCATTTTAAATCGTCTACTTTTATTACTGATGAGGATTCGCATCCATAAAAAACAGCTATAAGAAAAATTAATATGAATGGGTACCTTTTAATCATTTGTGAATTTTTGGACAGATTTTAAATTTCTGTGATTATTGTATAAATTGTAATAAAATAGAATCAGAAAAAATTAACTTACGGTTATTGATATTTCTAATTCTTTACTTCCTTTTTCGAAAAACACTTCTAATGGTAAGGCTTCTACTCCTGGAACCATATTAAAAGTCCTTTTTCCTTCCATTTCTTTTGTCTTAATTGATGCTGTTGCCTTAATAGTTACCAATCCTTCTGGTTTTTGAATGGTAATTTCGTTCTCACTAATTTTTGAAACAACTTCACTTGAAGGAGAAATTATTGGCAATACAAAAGCAGTTTGTGCTTTGATATCTTGTTGTGTAGTTACTGTAATTTCTGTTTTATCAGCAGTACAATTGTACCCAATATCGAATGTAGCAGCAGTACCTTCAACTTCTTTTCTATCTACATTTTTTAATTTTACGTCTGCTATTAATTCAATAATTCCGTTTGTATCTTTAGTTGCTACTGTTGCTGGTAAATCGTATAAGTTTGTGTACCAAACCTCGTCTTTAAAAGTTTCAATTCTTGGCGTTAAACAAATATCTTTACCTGGTTGTGGTTGCTGATTGTTTTTTTCTACTAAATGATATTCTGCCATACTTGCAGCACATAAAAGTCCGACTTTGTTGTGATATAAAACTCCTAAAGCTCCACCAGATGCTTGTCTAAAATCGTATTTATAATGATATTCTGCATCGTAAGCACTTACAGTTCCTCTCCAATCTCCTCTTGCAAAAAGATACACATCTAAATCTTTAAAATGTTTTACACCATCAGTAGTTGCTCTTGGTAAACTTGTATTTGCATTTATTTCTGGTAAATGATCCCAATGATCTAACAATGCTGCCAAAGGTTTTGCGTGTGTAAACGTATGATGCACACAAGGTGGAATTCCTGCCTCAATAAAACCAGGACCTCCATGAATTAATCCATCTGCAGTACAACGTTGTAATAATTCAGTGTTTTTTACAGCTGCTGTTCCGAAAGCAGGGTTAATGTTTGACATCATTGCAAATGCTGGTTGACTACCATCACAAGTTCTACTTCCCCAATAACTCCATTTATACATTCTGTTACCCCAACTATTATCCCAAGCACCATCTGGCAACATAAACTCTAAATGACTGTTTAATGATTTGGTTAAGATTTGTAGTAATTCATCATCTTTCTCTTTTATTGCATACATTACTAAACTATTCAGCGTTTCTTCTACGTTATAACCTAAATCAACTCCATGTAAGCCTTTTTCACTTAGCTTACTTGAGCTTTTTTTACATTCACCAAATAATAAACCTTCATTTTCTGTAAAATAACCTTTTACTTGAGTCGCTAAAGTTTTACTCTTCGCTTTAAAATCTTCTCTATTTAAAACGTTCCCTATTAAATTTAGTCCATAAACTGCTGTTCCAGGATAATTAATATTGGTAAAGTCAATTGTAAATGTGTCATAAATATATTGACCCGCTTTTTCTAAACGAACTGTCCATGCTTTGCGAGTTTCTTCATCTAAAACATGGCCATGATAATGCAATGCTTCCGCTAACGCTATTGCACCAAAAATTGTAATTCCTTTCCAAGATTTTGGGTTTTTAATTACGGTCCAAGCTCCACTTTCTTGAGAGACATTGTTTTCTGCCCAAGTCATTACTAATTTTGCTCCTTCTACATATTTTTGATCTCCTGTTTTATCTGCCATATATAAAAAAGGATAGACAGCATCCATACATCGTCCATGAATATGAGAGCAAGAAGGACAACCTAATGCACCATGAACATCTAAATTAGATGGATTATTGATTTGCACTTTTAGCATTCCATCACTCCAATCTTTTAACAGACTTGTGATTAATTTTTTAAATTCTAAAGAATGTTTTGGCTGATTAGTACATGCGTTTAATATTCCTGACATGGGTAATGATAAACCAACACCTGCTAATGCAGAAAGTTGTAGAAAGTTGCGTCTTTTCATTTGGGTTGTATTTAGAGGTTTAAATTATGGAGGTATTGTTTAAATTCTATCCTGTTTTGTCCTGTTTAAATTAAAAAATCCAGAAGACATCTATATCTTCTGGATTTTTAAAATATTTAAAAAGTATATTATTTAATCATTAATTTAGAATGATAGAATTTATTATCATTAGAAATTACTTTTATCATATATAATCCTGGTGCAAACTGTGAATTATTTTCAATTTTAAGGCTACCATTAATGGTTGAACCTATATAGATAGATTTTCCTAGAGTATTGTAAATAATAATTTTTGCTTGAGAAACATTACGTAATGAAATTGTAAATACATCTTTTGCTGGGTTTGGATACACATTTAAAGAAACTGTATTTAAGTCATTATCATTAACACTTAAAGATTGGCTAGTAGGTATTGCTTCCCAATGACTTCTTTGATCATTTTCATTGGCATCAATATTAGAAACGCTTCCATCTTCTTCATGATATAAAAACTTACCATTATTCCTAGCTTCAATTCTATATATATTTTCAGTGCTAGTTTCATGTATGGTCCAAACTTTATCTGTGTCTGTGGCTGGAGCCGCTTTTGATGTGCTAACAACTCCTCCTGTTCCTAAAGCACGGATTATCCCAAAGGTTTCACTATCTATATTGAAATAATCTCCAGATTTCACAAAAGTCCAATGTGTGTTAGTTGCTTCACCTGCATCTGACATTGTAACAGGTGTAGCACTTGCACCCGCATCTGTTAAAAACTTACCTGTTTCTAGATTTCTTAATCTAAAAATATCATCAGATGGCTCTACAGTATTATTGTCTTCAATTTCTACTTTTTGATATGTAGTGTTTGCCCATCTAAATTGAGCTCTACCTCCTTTTACTCTGTAAGCTCCATATCTTATGCCAGATTCTAAACCTCTTTCTGGTGAAGGGATATTATAATTAAAAGCTTCGCCACCAATTATAGCATCACAATAATGTATTTTTTTCGTAGCATCATTTGGATCTGCTCTAAAACCTACTTCTAATTGAAAGTCAACTTCCTCATTTTTATTTACTCTTTTTAGAAAAACAACTTCTCTACCACTGCCTTCTCCACCACGTTCTAAAATACGTTCAGCATAAATATCAAAAGCTACTTGTTTATCTGCATTGATTCCATCTCCATAAACAGGGTGAGCTCTATATAAAAGAATAGCTGGGTCATTGGAACCTCCACCACCAGAATGTTTTCCTTTGGCCTGCGCTAAATAACTTCCATTTTGACTGAAAGAACCTCCATCACCCACTTCTAAAATTCTAAAAGTTCCATTAAATCTTGCAAAACTACCCACGCCAGTTTCACTAGCTCTAGGTAAAGAACGTTCTATTCTTGGTTGTAAAGATGTTCCATCCCAATGGTTAGAGCCATCAGTAATATTGTAAACACCCCAAGTTTTGCCGTTCACACTACTTTCAGAATAATCAGAGTAGCAGCTTCTATCATCTGCAGTACCTACATTAACAGCATTTGCTATATCTACATTTCTTGTACTGTTATTTTCGAATTCGCCTGAGGAAGGACAACTTAAATCTGTGTTGGTATCTTCATCAGGAGCAGTTTCTATAGGAGTTTGAACATAAGGAGTAAGTTTCCAGTTGCTTCTGTCGTCAGTATCTTCTGCAAGAGCATGAGTTACAGTTCCATCTTCCTCATGATACATAAATCTACCAGTTGTTCTAGAACCAAATCTATAGGTGTCATTTGTATCATTATGATATATGGTCCAAGTTTTATCTGTGTCAGAAGCTGGTGATGCTTTAGTTGTACTAACCACTACATAAGCTCCCCCTGGTCCACTAGCACCTGGTGCACGTAATATACCTAATGTTTCACTATCAATATTGTAGTACGAACCACTCTGTACAAATCTAAAATGTGTATTTGATGCTTCGCCTGAATCCGACATTGTCACAGCTGTTGCACTTGAACCTGCATCCGTTAAATATTTTCCTGTAGCTACATTTTGTAGTCTAAAAACACCATCAGAAGGTGGTGCGTTTTGAGCTATTATAGAAATATTACTAAGTACAAAAACTAAAAATAATATTAATTTAAAAGTATTTTTTATCATGATTTTAATCTTTTTAATTATTGTAAATTTCTAAGGTTTTGTTTTAGAAAGTATCCTGACCTATCCTGAGGAATACTAAATTACATATTACTTAACATTTAATTCAATTTTTTTAATTTTGAAAAAAGAATTATAATTTTTATTACATAAATTATATACTTTTAATCACACTATTAGTGATTTAATTTGATACTAACTGGACCAATTAAGCCAGATTTTTCCAATTCAGTTTCATTATTTTTTGGTCGGGCTGTTGTCCAAGTTTTCTTAGAGTTCTTTGGCCTTTTATTATCGAAAATCAATTGATTGCGCCAAGTATTGGTTACTTTAATTTCCAATTTGTTTTCTCCAACTTGTATTTCGTTTGTAATATCAAACTCAAAAGGTGGTGCCCATTTTATACCCACTTTTTTACCATTACACCACAATTCTGCAATGTTTGCAACTTCTCCTAAATCAATACTCATGAATTCTCCTAACTCTTTGACTTCAAAAATTTTGTTATACGTTATTGTACCTGAGTAATGTTGTATGGCTTTGTTTTCCAATTCAGTTAACGATTTTAATTCATCAACAACAATAGACTCTGGGGTATCCCAACCTTTATCAAAAGATAATTGCCAGTTGTTTTGTAATGACATTTTTTTAATATCAATTGACTTTACAATTTCCTTTCCATTTTGATGAAAGATATACTCTCCAGATTTTGATGCTTTAACATCATCTTTATCCCAAGATATTTTTGGGTAATCATTCGTTTTATGAATTCGATACCACTCTGTTTTGGCATCTAAAATAGTTTGGTTATTAGAGATTACTTTTGATGCAAATGATTTTTTATCACTTTTAGAAAACACAATAATTGTACTTCCATTTTCAGGTAAAGAAACAGCAACATTTGTTCTACCATTTATGGTTTTCCAAACTTTAGCATCTTGTTGAATTCCTGTAAACGCATCCCAAATTTGTGGGGTTAAATTTTGTATTCTAAAACTTAATGACACATCAACTGGATGTTCTACTTTAGAAGCTACAAAATAGATATGCGCATCTTTTGTTTCTCTGTGAATCCAATTGATATCTAAATCTTCAGAGACAATCACGTCTTTGGCTATTTTTTCTGCTTGTAAAACTTCATCAATGGTTTTACCCCAATAAACTCGACCTTTTCCAACTTGTTTCACACCGCTTTTGGTGTTACCCCATAATTCATCAGCTATTGATTTTAGTTCTAGCAAATCCTTTTCATCATCCATTAAACTAGGAGAGTCTTTAGGTTTATCACCCAAAATTACTGCCCCATTCGTCACTAATTCTTTCAGTTGTTTTGCTGTTGATAGCAGTATACTTTCTGAATCTCTCAATTTGATGATTCGATAATCCCCTCCATTTTCAACATGGATTTTATCCCCTTTAATACTGATTTTTTCTTGTAATATTTCTGCATTTAAATAATCAAATCTGAATCCTTTTGGGAATTCATCTAAATCAAATGGTGGACGTTCAAAATGATCTCCATAATACCACAATACATCTGCCACATATTCTCCTTGTTGCAACACATATTGATTTCTAGACAAATACGCTATCCAATCTGGCATGTATTTCCACCAAGTTTGTTGACGCACAAAAGGAAAACCGATATTACCGCCAAAACTAGATCCTGGATTAACATCTGTTTGTGGTGTATGAGAAAACGTGTGAAATACCAAGTGATTTACACCTTTTGCAAAATTATAATCGATTAAATATTTTACTGAAAAAGGATGTTCGTTCCACTTTACCCCAACTTGCGTACACGCTTCTGCTGCCAATTTTGGTTTATTATACAAATGAGTTGCTGAAGAAGCGTTGTAAATGGGTTTTGCGTATTCATTTTGATCTGATGGTGCTTTTGGATACCAAAATTCGGTCATAGGAATATCACTAACGCCATAATAACGCATTGGATCTACAGGCAACACCTCTCCACCTGCACCTTCTGTATACACTTCTGCGCCCATTTCGTGCGCAACTGTTGCAAAATGTTTGAAGAAATTATCAATAAAAACCTCATCCATTGTTTGGCGTAAATCTCTTAAAAATTTGGTTGTGGTTGCTGTACTTTCTACAATATAACCCATTGTAGCAGGTAGATATTTTTTTAGACTATATCCTCTTCTTTGTTCAAATTCTTTGAACATATCCTCAGAATTGATGGTCCAAGTAGGCACGTGACTTTCCCAACTATCAATTAATAAACCGTGTAATTTTCCATCTCCAATTGGTCCTCCATCTTTAATAAGATTTCCAATCATACCGTTTTTTAAATGATTTTCTATGGCAATTTTATCGAGTTTAGAAGATTCCCAACCTGTAGCTTCAGGAACTGCAGGTTTGTTGGTCAATCGCATATTGATGTGTCCAAAACGTACAATTGTCCAATTTCCATTAGGAACATTCCAAGTTAGTTTTCCATCAGCAGATAATTTATCGGTTAAGTTGATGATTGTCTCAGGTTTTATAATAGTATTTTCTGAGTAATTATACTGTACTTCTTTCTTTAAACGTCTCAATACTTTTGCTGCTTTTGCCTCATGATTGTGCAATTTGGGTTTTGCACTTAATCTTATAGATTCTGGAGCAATAGCGTGTTTTCCTAAAAAAGTAAATTTAAATACAGTAGCTGTTGTTTCTGGAACGGCTAAGGTTAGGTATTTGCGTCTATCATTCCAATTGGCATCTGGTATTTTTAAGGTTGTTATTTCTTGTAACTTATTATTGATAAGTGCCTCTACTTTAATCGAAACTTCTACTCTTGGATAATTTGTACCTGTAATAATATGGCGCAACTGAGGGAAAACTATAGAACGCAAAGTAATCTCTTTATCAAACGAAGTTTTTACCCAAGTTTTTTGTTTTTTCACTTGAGAAATTCCTACTTTTCTATACTCTTTAAGCGGTTTTTTTAATCGAGTATTTTTTCTGGTAACAATTAATTCTGAATCTGGATTAAAAATATCTTGCCAAGGAACTATCCAATTGTTTGTTTCAATTTTTGATGGATTGTATGGTTTTAAATCATCACCTGCTAAAGTTGGAAAAGCCAGTACCTGAATATCTTTATAATCGTAATCTGGAGTATGGTATAAGGAATCTACCTTTAAATTTTCTTGAAAATGTTTGCCTCCTGAAATGTGATATGTAGTTTCTACCACTTCACGTTGCGCCTCATTTGCAGGTACCCAAGGACCACCTGTCATAGACCAACCAGGACAATTTTGCATGGTAAATTTTAATCCTAAACGCTGGCATTCATCCGCAGCAAAACGAATCATTTCTTCCCATTCTGGAGATAAAATTTTTATTGGTTTTACGTTAGGAAAAGCACGACCTGCTTTGTTAAATAAATGAATACCCTGTAAACCAGCATCTTTAATTGCTTGTAAATCTAATTTTAATCCTTCTTTACTAATGTTGTTTCCATTTAAATGGAACCAAGTTTCTGGATGGTATTCTTTTGATGGAGAATTGAAGTTTTGAGATAACTCTTCTAAACTTATCTCAGATATTACCTCTGTTGTTTCAGATGTTTTTGGCTGACAGCTTAAAATTGAAACTAGTATAAGGCAGTTCAAAAATTTAATTTTCATATTGTAGATCTTTTAAAACATCAATAAACTGCTTTTATTTATTAAATACATCCTGCTGAATCCTGAGAATGGTAATTTTTACCCTAATTTTTACATAAGTCAGTTATCTATCACATCTTATTTGTTGACTACGCATATGGCCTTTCAATGTTAAAACTCTTATCCATCAGGATACCACAGAACAGTTAAGTTATAGTAAACCCTATCTTTGACTCAAATTTGTATTATTTTATGAAAAAATCAATATTCAGTTTCAAACTTATTTCGACATTAGCATTAATAGTTTTTGTAGTCTTTTCTTCTTGTACTAGAGATGGGCTTGGGCTCTACTCTGAAGACAGCCTAGTTTTTGACACCCCAGATCCAGACCCAGATCCAGCCCCAAGTGCTGTAGTTGTAGCTGAGGATGAAGATACAGGTTCTTACACAACCTGTAACACTGATGGTGAAAATGAGACTAGGACTTCAGATGATTTACCAAACCCTGTTAATGTAGGAACTATAGATGACAGGACTTGTTATGCCAACTATAAAGAAAGTACAATTGATGGTCTTACATGGGGTATATACAATATTACTGCAGATTCTAACAATCAAGACGCACCAAATACCTTACAACCTAGAATGGAACGTTCATTACCTATAGCGAATGCAAACGTAGGCTCATTCGTAAAATTTAATGGAGATTTTAGAATCCTTGAAGTAGCAGATAATGGCGTTTTTGGTCAAAGTGGGACTTACATTGCGCAGGCCAAAGGGCAACACACAGGTGGAGGTGGTTCTCCAGACCCTGCTATTTGCTTATATAGAGCACATCCCGTTTACGGTACAGGCGTCAATGCAGATAAGCAGGTGGCCTTTGATATTTATGCAGAGCGTATCTTAGAACGTGGTGGTTCTGGTAGTGGTAGAGAAGTTGTTTTTCTAAAGCAAGTTGATAAGAACGAAATAGTTTCATTTGAAATGAAAGTAGGTTTTATAGAAGACCCTAATGATGCCACAAAAAAAATACATTATTGCAATGCCATAATTGGCGGAGAAGAATTTAATTGGAATATCCCAGATCCCGAAAGAGGTACACAATCTAAAATTAGATATGGTGCATATCGCGTTAGAGGTGGGAGAGCACAAATTAGATGGGCAAATACAGTACATGAAAGAGTTCAACAATAGATTTAATTTCTTTGGAGCAAAATATGATTAGTATTCTAAGTCAATAGATACTTTGAATACTAATTAATATTCTGACTTAGCAACTAATACATCATCATAAAAATAATAGGAGAGGTGCCATTACAAAACTAGTAATGATACCTTTTTATAAACTAATGCATTATGGTGTACTACTTCTAAAGATGGAGAAAATGTTTTTCTGTTAGATTTTCTATGAGCAGCATCCCACAAAAAAAATAAAAAGAACTAATAAAAAGACTTGTAATTTATATTAAACGGTGGCACTTGTGTTAATTTATAATTAGCTTATATAGATAAACCTTTTGATTATCATTGACTACCTTTAAAAGGTAAAGACCTTTAGAAAAACCATTAATATTTATTTCTGAGTTATCTACTATATTTTTTTATTGAAAACTAATTTTCTTAAATAATTGTAAATTTTAACAGCTACCTTAACAAGGTTGTTTAACTTTAAACTGAAGCTGGTGCAGCTTTAGAAGTACTTACTACATAATAAGGTTTTTCTCCATTTTCAAAACCAGAACCCGTAGCTCTAATAATTCCAAATGATTCACTTATTATATTAAAATAGGAACCACTCTCAACAAAAGTCCAATGTGTGTTTGTTTCCTCTCCTGAATCTGACATGGTAACTGCTTTAGCACATGAGCCTACATCTCTTAAATATTTTCCTATGGCTACATTTTGTATTCTAAAAACGCCATCAGGAGGTGGTACGTCTTGAGCAGGTATATAAAGTGAGAATAAAGTAAAAAATAATAATATTGGTTTATAAGTGATTTTTTTCATGATTATTTTGACTAATATTACATTGTTAATGTGTAGTTTTAGTAAAATGATCTAGAAGGCATAAAATTACTAACCTGAACTGTCCTGAGACAAGGAGCATAAATTAAATACTTGTCGTAAGATTTTGTTAATATGTGGTATTATTAAAATGGATTATTGCAATCTATTGTTTTAATACACACTAATTTTACTTTATAATTTTAGAATTGAAATGTTATTGTTTTAATAAATGTTTTGTAAGAAATAAATCGAATATTATCAAATTAATTGACTAAATGGGTGATTGCTTAAAGTTTGAAATACAGGTAGTAATAAAAGAAATGTATTGGTTTTATAATTAACCAAATAATTAGTGAATTAGTCTACAAAAACTAGTTAAGGAGATCTTTATAGATACATTTTTAAATAAAAAATAATTTAGCAATTAAAACTTGTAGTCGTAATCATTTTATTTTTTCAAATATTTTTTAAAATTTATTCAATAACAAGATAGTACAGGATATTTAAAAATAGTTTCTTATTTACATTTACTTTTTTTAAAATTCTTAATCAGATATAAACTTACCAATGAATAAAACAATCGTATTAACAGGAGCAGGAGGTGTACTTTGTAGTACAATGGCCAAAGCATTAGCCAAAGAAGGGAATAAAATTGCAGTATTAGATTTACGAGAAGAAGCTGCAAATAAAGTTGCCCAAGAAATTAACGATGAAGGAGGAAAAGCAATAGGTGTTGCAGCCAATGTCTTAGAAAAAGATTCTCTAGAAAAAGCAAAACAAGTTATAAATGATGCTTTTGGAAAAGTGGATATTTTAGTAAATGGAGCAGGAGGTAACCATCCTTTAGGAACCACTTCTAACCCGTTTTTTGCAATGGAAGATTTGCAAAATGCAACAGAAGGTTTTAAAACTTTCTTTGATTTAGATCCAAAAGGTATCGAGTTTACATTCAATTTAAATTTTTTAGGAACGTTAATTCCTACCCAGGTTTTTGCCACTGATATGGTTGGAAGAGAAGGATGCTCAATCTTAAACATTTCTTCTATGAATGCATTTACTCCGTTAACAAAAATACCAGCATATAGTGGCGCAAAAGCGGCTATATCTAATTTTACACAATGGTTGGCAGTACATTTTTCTAAAGTAGGTATTCGTGTAAATGCGTTAGCTCCAGGTTTTTTCTTAACAGATCAAAACCGTGCTTTATTAACAAATGAAGATGGTAGCTTAACCCAAAGAGGTCAGCAAATTATAGATCAAACTCCAATGGGTCGTTATGGAACGCCTGATGATTTAATTAGTTCTACTTTATTTTTATGTGATGATGCATCAGCATTTGTAACAGGAATTGTAATTCCTATAGATGGTGGATTCGCAGCATATAGTGGAGTTTAAGAATTGCTAATTTTTAAAGAAAAAATAAAAATGACTCAAAATTTAGAACAAACTTGGCGTTGGTATGGACCTAACGACCCAGTTTCTTTGTCAGATATAAAACAATCAGGAGCAACAGGTATTGTTTCTGCTTTACATCATATTCCAAATGGAGAAGTTTGGACAGTTGAAGAAATTACCAAAAGAAAACAAACTATAGAAAATGTCGGTTTAACTTGGTCTGTGGTAGAATCTGTACCCATTCACGAAAACATTAAAACCAAATCAGGTGATTATCAAAAATATATAGAAAACTACAAACAAACACTTTTAAATTTAGGGATTTGTGGTATTGATATTGTTTGTTATAATTTTATGCCAGTATTAGACTGGACACGTACCAATTTAGATTACGAAGTATCTGATCAATCTACAGCACTGCGTTTTGAAGCGGCTGCTTTTGCTGCTTTCGAATTGTATTTGTTAAAAAGACCTGGTGCAGAAAACGAATATTCTGAGGCGCAAAAACAAAAAGCGGCTGAGTTTATCAAAAATTCATCAGAAGAAGAACAAACCAAGTTGATTAGAAATATTATAGCTGGTTTACCTGGTGCTGAAGAAGGATATACTTTAGAAGAGTTCAATCAAATTTTAGCAACTTATAACAATATTGGTCCTAAAGAATTGAAAGCAAATTTATTTTCATTCTTATCAGAAATTATTCCAGCTGCAGAACAAGCTGGTGTGTTAATGTGCATTCATCCAGATGATCCACCTTTTCCAATTTTAGGTTTACCTAGAGTGGTATCAACAGAACAAGATATCGAAGATATTTACAATGCAGTTCCTTCTCAAAATAACGGATTAACATTTTGTACAGGTTCTTTTGGTGTAAGAGCAGACAACGATTTAGCAGGAATGGTAGAACGCTTAGGAGACCGAATTCACTTTATACATTTGCGTGCTACAAAACGTGATGCTGAAGGAAATTTCCATGAAGCAGATCATTTAGAAGGTGATGTAGATATGTATGCAGTAATGAAAGCGTTAATTTTAGAGCAGCAAAAAAGAATTGCAGCAGGCAGACAAGATGTAAGAATGCCTTTTAGACCCGATCATGGACATAAAATGTTAGACGATTTAAAAAAGAAAACAAATCCTGGGTATTCAGGAATAGGACGTTTACGTGGTTTGGCTGAATTAAGAGGCTTAGAACTAGGTATCAGACGTTCATTATAAAATCGATTAGATTTTAATACTGAACTTGATTCAGTATCTAATCAAGTTACAATTAAATAAATAAAAAACAAAAACTATGGCAACAACTTTCGAAACAAGATATGCTTCAAGTCCGCAAGCAGTAAAAAAATACGATACTCAAGAATTAAGAGATGAATTTTTAGTTCCAGATTTAATGCAACCAGGAAGCATCAAATGGGTATATACGCATTATGATAGATATATGGCTGGTGGTGCAGTACCAACATCAGAAGCATTAATTTTAGAAACTATAGATCCTTTAAAAGCTGAATACTTTTTAGAAAGAAGAGAAGTTGGAGTTATCAATGCAGGAGGAACAGGAACTATTATTGCTGATGGTGAAGAATTTAAAATGTTACATAAAGATGCATTGTATCTTGGTAAAGGTGTAAAAGAGGTTGTTTTTAAAAGTGATGATGCTAACAATCCTGCAAAATTCTATATGAATTCTGCTCCTGCACATACTGCTTATCCAACAAAACAAGTTACAAAAGCAGAAGCAAACAAAATAGAATTAGGTAGTTTGGAAACTGCAAATCATAGAACCGTAAACCAAATGATTATTGGTGGTATTGTAACAACTTGCCAATTACAAATGGGAATGACAGAATTAAAAACAGGTTCTGTTTGGAATACAATGCCAGCTCACGTGCACGATAGAAGAATGGAAATCTATTATTATATGGATATCATGGATGAGCAAGCTGTTTGTCATTTTATGGGAGAACCTCAAGAAACACGTCATATTTGGATGCAAAATCATGAAGCTGTTATTTCTCCACCTTGGTCTATTCACTCAGGTTCTGGTACGTCAAACTACACATTTATTTGGGGTATGGCTGGTGAAAACCTAGACTACAATGACATGGATGTTGCAAAAATCACCGAATTAAGATAAAATTATGTCACAAACATTATTTGATATTACAGGTAAAGTAGCCTTGGTAACTGGTTCTACACATGGTTTAGGAATGTCTATGGCTATGGGATTAGGAAAAGCAGGTGCTACTATTGTAGTGAATGGAAATTCATCACAAGAAAAAATTGACAAAGCAGTTGAATTGTACAAAGCAGAAGGAATTAATGCTGTGGGTTATAAATTTAATGTTGCTGATGAAGCTCAAGTGATGGAAAGCATCAACAAAATAGAAACTGAAGTAGGTAACATCGATATTTTAGTCAACAACGCAGGAATTATCAAAAGAACGCCATTGGCAGAAATGGAAGTTGAAGATTTTAAACAAGTTATTGATATCGATTTGGTAAGTCCATTTATCGTTTCTAAACATGTTATCAAAGGAATGATGGAGCGTAAAGCTGGAAAAATCATCAATATTTGTTCTATGATGAGCGAATTAGGTAGAAATACAGTTGGAGCTTACGCAGCCGCTAAAGGAGGTTTGGTTATGTTAACCAAAAATATGGCTACAGAATGGGCACGTTTTGGGGTACAAGTCAACGGAATTGGACCTGGGTATTTTGCAACTTCACAAACGGCTCCAATTAGAGTTGATGGACATCCTTTTAACGATTTTATCGTGAACAGAACACCTGCAAAAAAATGGGGAGACCCAAATGATTTAGCAGGAGCAGCAGTGTTTTTATCATCAAAAGCAAGTGATTTTGTAAATGGACATATTTTATATGTTGATGGAGGAATCTTAGCAACTATTGGTAAACCTTCTAACGAAGAATAAATATTAAAAATTCAGACCTTTCAGGTTTCTAAAACCTGAAAGGTTTAAACAATCAATCTAAATGAAAAAAATAGTTCTCTTTTTTCTTACGGTTTCTCTTTTTGTCAATTGTGATAAAAAAGCTGAAATTGTTTCAACAGTAACAGTAAAAAATACTTTAAATATTGATAGAGATTTTGAAACAGTTGAAGTAGATATTTCTGAAATAGCAGCAGAAAAACAAGCTAATTTAGTTGTTTTAGATGATGAAAATAAAGTTGTTACTTCTCAAATTGTAGATGCTGATTTAGATGGTAAAAATGATGTAATTTTATTTCAACCATCAATTAAAGCAAACGCTACAAAAACATATACGTTATCAATTTCTGATAAAAAACAAGACTCAGTAATTAATTACTGTTATTCTCGTTTTGTACCAGAAAGAACAGATGATTATACTTGGGAAAACAATAGAGTTGCCTTTAGAACTTTTGGTCCAGTAGCCCAAAAAATGGTAGAAGATGGTGTAAAAGGAGGAACCTTGTCTAGCGGAATTGATGCATGGTTAAAACGTGTAGAATACCCAATTATCAATTTATGGTATAAAAGAAACGATGAAAAGAAAGGAGCATATCATAAAGACCATGGTGAAGGTGTAGATAATTTTCATGTGGGTGTAAGTAGAGGTATTGGTGGCACTGCTGTAAAAGTAGATACTTCTTTTTATTTCTCGAGAAATTTTACTTCTTACAAAACCATTACCACAGGTCCGTTAAGAACCAGTTTTGTGTTAACCTATGCTACTTGGGATGCTAATGGTAAACAAATCGATGAAACCAAACACATCTCTTTAGATTATGGTCAAAATTTAACACGTTTTGAGATTGATGTAAAAGGAACAGAAACCATTTCATCAGGAATTACATTACACAAGAAAAAAGGGGTTACCAATCAAAATGATGCTAACTTTTGGGTAAGTCATTGGGAAACCTTAGACGATTCTGAAGTAGGAACAGGAATTGTAACTACAAAACCCTATTTTTCAGGTTCAGAAAAATATATTACATCTAGAAAAGACGAAAGCAATCATTTTCTACATTTAAATGTAGTTAACGGAAAAGTAATTTTCTACAGTGGTTTTGGATGGAAAAAAAGTAAGCAGTTTGCAACTCAACAAGAATGGGAAAATTATTTGTCAGATTTCTCAAAAAAAATAAATACTCCATTAATAGTAACCAAAACTAATCAGCTTTAAACAATGAAGAAGCAACACTTTTTTCAATCCATATTTGTTTTAACTTTATCGTTATTCTTTTTTGGTTGTCAATCAGAATCGTCAGTGAAAACCTTACGTTTAGGTCACACTTTAGATACCCAGCATCCTGTACATAAGGCAATGGTTATCTTTGGGGAAGAGCTAAAAAAAGAATCTGATGGAAAGTTATTATTAAATATTTATCCAAGTAGTCAATTAGGTGGCGAAAGAGAATGTTTAGAATTATTACAAATTGGTAGTTTAGATATTACTAAAGTTTCTGCAGCAGTTTTAGAAAATTTTATACCAGAATATAAAGTATTTAGTGTGCCTTATATGTTTAGAGATAAAGCACATACATTTAGCGTTTTTGATAGTGAAATTGGTGAAAGTTTATTGTTAAAAGGTGAAAAATTTAGACTTCGAGGATTGACATTTTACGATGCTGGAAGTAGAAGTTTTTACATGAAAGAAGCACCTATAAAATCGCCAGCAGATTTAAAAGGAAAAAAGATTAGAGTACAAAAAAGTAATATGGCTGTGGCTATGGTGAATGATTTGGGAGGTTCTCCAACACCAATATCTTGGGGAGAATTGTACACTGCATTACAACAAGGAGTTGTTGATGGTGCAGAAAATAATCCACCAAGCTTTTATACCTCAAAACACTATGAGGTTTGTAAGTTTTATTCTTTGGATGAACATACAGCTGTGCCAGATGTTTTGTTAATAGGTACAGATACTTGGAGCCGTTTAAACGAACAAGAGAGAGTATGGGTAAGAAAAGCGGTTAAAGTAAGTGCTATTGCGCAAAGAAAATTATGGGCAGATTCAGAAAAAGAATCTTTAGAAGCAGTAAAAAAAGCAGGTGTACAAATTGTTTATCCTGATAAAAAACCTTTTGAAGAACAAACCAAAGGAATTTTAGAAATGTTTGATGGAAATGAAGAAATGAAAACACTTATTACTTCTATAAAAAATAAACAATAATGAGAGCAAAAATAGATAGCGTTTTAGAAAAATTAGTGCTTTTTATATTAGTGCTGATGTTAGTTAGTGTCGTTTGGCAAGTCTTTTCGAGATTTGTATTAAGAGCACCAAGTACCATTACTGATGAAATTTCTAGTTTCTCATTAATTTGGGTAGGTTTGTTAGGAGCAGCCTATGCAGCAGGTAAAAATTTGCATTTGGCAATTGATTTAATCCCTGAAGATGTTGTTAAAAAAAGACAAGGTTTGTTTAACGGAATTGTATTTATATCTATAGCCGTTTTTGCATTAACAGTAATGATTATTGGTGGATTTAGATTGGTGCAATTAAGTTTTCAGTTTGGCCAAACATCAGCAACCTTAGAAATCCCTTTAGGATTTATTTATATGGTAGTTCCAATTTCTGGAGTTTTAATTTGCTACTATAGTATCGATACATTAATCAATTTAAGAAAATTAAATAAAGCATAATTATGAATTTAGTAGAAGTCCTTATTTTAGTTATCAGCTTTTTGGTTTTCTTATCATTAAGAGTGCCTATAGCGTTTGCAATTGGTTTAGCAGCGTTATTTACATTATTAAGTGCTATGCCATTTTTACCATCGGTAACTACATTGGCGCAAAGAATGGCAACTTCTTTAGATAGTTTTACACTCTCTGCAATCCCGTTTTTTATTTTAGCAGGTCAAATTATGAACAGAGGAGGAATTGCAGTTCGGCTCATCAATTTTGCCAAAGCCATAGTTGGACCCCTTCCTGGTGGTTTAGCTTTTGTAAACATTATTTCTTGTATGTTATTTGGAGCTATTTCTGGTTCTGCAGTTGCAGCAGCATCTGCAATTGGTGGGTTTATGAATCCGATGATGGAAAAAGATGGGTATGACAAATCGTTTAGTGCAGCTGTAAATATTACCAGTGCAACAACAGGTTTAATTATACCACCTAGTAATGTGCTCATCGTTTACTCTTTAGCAAGTGGTGGAGTTTCTATTGCAGCCTTATTTATTGCGGGTTATGTTCCAGGTTTATTAATTGGTTTAGCTTTAATGATTGTAGCTTTAATCTACTCAATCATTAAAAAATATCCAACAGACAAGTTAGTAGGTTTTAAAGAGTTCTTTAAAAGATTTGTAGATGCTTTCCCAAGTTTGATGTTGTTAGTTTTAGTAATTGGAGGGATTGTAGCTGGAATTTTTACAGCCACAGAAGCTTCAGCAATTGCAGTAATTTACACGTTAGTTTTAGGTTTTGTATACAAAGAAATTACCTTTAAAGATATTTCTCCAATATTGTTAGAAACCATTAAAACCTCAGCAATTGTTTTGTTGTTAGTTTCTACCTCTATTGCTATGTCTTGGGTAATGAGTTACGAAAATATTCCACAAGAAATTAGTAATACACTATTATCTATTAGCGATAATCCCATTGTAATTTTAATCATCATCAACTTAATTCTATTGTTTGTAGGTGTTTTTATGGATATGACTCCAGCAGTTTTAATCTTTACACCAATCTTTTTACCAATTGTTACAGAATTAGGTATGGATCCAATTCACTTCGGAATTATCATGATTATGAACTTATGTATTGGATTATGTACACCACCAGTTGGTTCTGTGCTCTTTGTAGGTTGTAGTGTAGCAAATCTAAAAATACAGCAAGTAATTAGGCCACTATTGCCACTCTTTTTGGTGATGATTGGTGTGCTTTTGTTAATTACGTATTTCCCAGATTTAACACTTTGGTTGCCAAGAGCTTTTGATTTGATTTAAGAAGTTTAGCTTAAATAATTAAGTTGTAAATACATCTAATATCTTCATAACTTCAACACCATCATTAATTGAACATGGGTTTGTTGCTTTTTCTAAAAAGTAGTTTACAGTTTGTTCAATTAAAGGCTGTTGAACATGTGCAGGATTTTCAAAAGAAAATACCTCCTCTTTGTCTGTAGTATTTAAAAACACTTTTTCACCGTAAAAAGAAAAAGTAATTGTGCCTTTTTCACCGTAGATTTTACATTCATCTTTTACCTCTTTTTCTGAGGCAATAAAATTCCAAATTCCTCTAAATTGCACTCCGTTTTCGAATTCAATAATTCCATTTACAATATCTGCAACTTTATTATTTTGGGTTGAGGTTGCATAACCTTCAGCTTTTTCGATGTTACCAAAATAATGATACATTAAATCTATTTGATGAGGCGCAATGTCGTGAAAATAACCACCACCAGATGTTTCTGGTTGTAATCTCCAATTGTCATCTGTTTTGGCAATTACATTATTTGTAGTGGATTGTAAAATGCTAATATTTGCAAAATGTACTTTACCAATACTATTTGCTTCTAATAACTCTTTTACTTTTTGAAAAGCAGGTAAATTTCTTCTATAATGTGCAACTACTATTTTATCATTTTTATTTACCAAGGCTTCCAGTTCTAGTGCTTCATCAGCATCTATGGTCATAGGTTTTTCTAAATACACAAATTTGCCAGCTGATAAACATTTTTTTGCTATTTCTAAATGTGTAGAGGGTGGAGTTGCAATATACAGCGCATTTATTTCTGGATGATTGATAATAGCATCAACAGTATCATAAAAAAAAGGTACATTGTGTCTTTTAGCAAAATCTTGAGCTTTTTCACCATTTCTTCGCATCACAGCAACCAACTCAGAATTGGCTACTTTTTGAAAAGCAGGTCCACTTTTTACTTCTGCAACATCACCACAACCAATAATTCCCCATTTAATCGTATTCATATGTTTTTATTTAAAGTTGAAATAGTTTTTCGCATTATGATAACAAATATCGCTTACAATTTTACCTAAAAATGCTTCATCAGCAGGTAACTCTCCATTTTCAACATCAGTACCAATTACATTACATAAAATACGTCTAAAGTATTCGTGTCTTGGAAAAGATAAAAAGCTTCTAGAATCTGTTAACATTCCTACAAAACAAGACAACAAACCTAAATTAGATAAGGTATTTATTTGTTTTTCCATGCCATCTTTTTGGTCTAAAAACCACCAAGCAGCACCATATTGCATTTTCCCTTTAATAGTACCATCATTAAAATTTCCAACCATAGTTGCAAAAACTTCACTATCTGCAGGATTTAAATTGTAGACAATTGTTTTTGTCAATTGATTTGTGCTATCTAATTTATTTAAGACACCACTTAAAGCTTTTGCTTGAGATAAATCACCTATAGAATCAAAACCAGTATCTGGTCCCAGTTCATCTAGTAATCTTTTGTTATTATTTCTAATTGCACCTAGGTGAAACTGCTGTGTCCAGCCAATTTTGTGATACATTTTACAAAGTTCAATTACTGTTTTAAATTTAAAGAAATCAACTTCTTCTACAGTTAAAGCTTGATTGTCTTTTACTTTGTTAAAGAGGGTTTGTATATCATAAATGTCACTTTCAAAAAACGACAACTGCTCAAAACCATGATCAGATAATCTACCTCCATTATCATTAAAGAAGTTAATCCTACTTTCTAAAGCGCTTAGTAAATCATCGTAATTATGTATGTTAACCTTCGATACTTTTTCAAGTTTAGTTAAATATTCATTATAAGTTTTGGTGTTCTCAACAGCAAAAGAATTATCGGGTCTAAAAGTAGGGAATGCCTGAACTTTTGAAGCATCTTTTTGAATAGCAATATGATATGCTAAAGAATCTGCAGGATCATCTGTAGTACACAAACTTTCTACATTTTGCAATTTTAATAATCCGTTTGCAGAATGTGATTTTTGCTGTAAAATTTTCGAGGTTTTCTCATAAATTTCTTCAGCATTTTCTGGGGTCAAAATTTCATCAATATCAAAATAGGCTTTTAACTCTAAAGCAGTCCAATGAAACAGTGGGTTTTTAATAGTATAAGGTACAACTTCGGCCCATTTTAAAAATTTTTCTTTATCAGTAGCATTACCAGTAATGTATTTTTCATCAATACCGAAAGCACGCATTGCACGCCATTTGTAGTGGTCTCCATACAACCAAACTTGGGTGATGTTTTCAAATTGAGTATCTTCAGCAATCTGCTTAGGAGATAAATGGTTGTGGTAATCTATAATAGGTAGTTTTTTAGCAATATTATGGTACAATTTTTTTGAAAAATCGTTTTGAAGTAAGAAGTCTTCTGTAAGGAATTGATTCATAGGTACTAGAGAAAAAAAGTTAAATATTATGGCAAAGATACAATCTTAACATGTTTTTTTAAAAGCAAATTATTAATCAAAATTTAATATAAATAGGTTAGGATAACATATATTTCAGTATAGTACAGGATGCGCGATGCTTGTGTAATTCGTAAAATTGTACATTGTTTGTTATGAGTGTTTTAACAGAACAGTTAATCAACGAAATAATTTATTTTAAATTGAATTTAAAAATGAAAAAAACTTTTAAAAAACGAAATCCTTTACTGAGACTAACGTATGTTCTTGTTCTCGTACTTTCGGGTTTTACAAATTCTAATTTATCAGCTCAAGAGAAAGTAACTGGTTCCGTTTCTGATAAAGATGGTAATCTTTTACCAGGAGTAAGTATTTTACAGAAAGGAACTACAAACGGAATTAGTTCTGATTTCGATGGTAATTATGCCATAACTTTAAAGCCAGGTGAAAAAATATTGATATTTTCTTACTTAGGTTTTAAAACACGTGAAGTTCCAGTAAAAAACCAAAAAGTAATTAATGTAATCCTAAATGAAGCCTCAGAAAGCTTAGATGAAATTGTTATTGTTGGTTATGGAACGCAAAAAAAAGAAAGCGTTGTTGGGGCAATTACACAAGTAAAAGGAGAGGATTTAATGGAAAGGACAGCTGGTATAGCCAATATGGAAGAAGCATTGCAAGGTAATTTACCGGGTGTTACTGCTATTCAAGGTAGTGGGGTTCCTGGGCAAAACAATATGAGAATTTTTGTTCGAGGTAGAAGTTCTTGGAATGGTGAAGGTGGTCCTCTAGTGCTAGTAGATGGTATTAAGAGGTCAATGTCAGATATAGATATGAATGATGTAGAAAATATATCTGTGCTTAAAGATGCTTCTGCTACCGCAGTTTTTGGTGTAGAAGGTGCTAATGGGGTAATAATAATTACTACTAAGCGTGGTAAAATAGGTAAAGCACAACTATCGCTAAGTGTTAATTCTACTATTAAAATGGTTTCTCAATTGCCAGAGAAGTTAGATTCTTACAATGGCTTATTAGAAGCAAATAGTGCTATTTTAAGAGGTATAGCTCAAGCACCAAATACATGGAATAATTATACCCCATTGCCAATTGTAGATAGATATCGTAACCCTTCTAGTTTAGAACAAAGTTATATTTATCCTAATGTTGATTGGGAAGATGAGTTGTTGAAAGATTTTGCACAAGATTACAGAGTTAATTTGTCTGTGCGCGGTGGAAATAAAAAGACTAAATATTTTGGTAGTTTAGCTTATCAAACCGTAAGTGATATTTTTGATGGCGGTAAATACGACAATGGAAGAGGTTATTTAGGTCAGTATAAATATGATAGATTCAACTTTAGATCTAATATAGATTTTAATATAACCAATACAACTGAATTCTCAGTTAGTTTAGGTGGTTATATGGGGGTTAGAGAAAGCCCTGGTTCAATAGGTAATGTAACTAATGGACTATACTTAATAGCTCCAACTCTTTACCCTCCTGTGTATCCTGATGGAATTTATGGAAACCCTTTTAGCTATTTTAATGTGTACGTAAATCCTGTAGAGACTTTACAGGCTAATGGTTATAATACGTTTAGAACTTTTCAAATCAATACTGATTTTATTCTAAAACAAAAACTAGATTTTATCACTAAAGGTTTGTCGTTTCAAGGACGATTTTCTTTAGATAATACTCAAAGAAGTAGACAAGATTTGAATGACGGAGGTGTAATCCGTAGGGTTTATGATGGAGATCAGGAGATTCTTCTTACTCCAGATGTAACTACTCGATTTGGTTATGTACAAGATCCATGGAATTTAGAAACTTCAGAAGTAGAAGAGGGACAACGACAACGTAGAATGGTCTATGACTTTTCATTCAATTACAATAGAACTTTTGCGGACAAACATAACTTAACGGCTCTATTTTTAGTGAGAAGACAAGAATCAGCAAGTGGTAGTGGAGGTGTTAATGCTTTTCCAAGATATCGAGAAGATTGGGTAGGAAGGGTAACTTACAACTACGACTCAAGATACTTTTTAGATATAAATGGTGCTTACAATGGTTCCGAAAAATTTGGTCCAGGGTTTCGTTTCGATTTATTCCCATCTATAGCGTTAGGTTGGACTATTACAAATGAATCCTTTATGGAAAAAAGTGAAGATTGGCTTAACAATCTTAAAATTAGAGGTTCTTATGGTCTTGTTGGAGATGATAATTTTAATGGTAGGTGGAGATATATTACGCAATGGGAATCTGGTAGCTCTGCATATTTAGTTCCAAGTTCGTATCAAGGTAATAATGGAAGATCTCCTTATAACTTTTATAGAGAAGCTATAGTAGGAAACCCAAACCTACAATGGGAAGAGGCCGTTAAATATAATATAGGTGCAGAGTTTTCATTATTTAATGGTTTACTAACTGGTGAACTAGATTATTTTGCAGAAGATCGAGATAATATTGTAATTGTTGGTAATCAAATACAAACGTTACCAGATTTTTATGGAGCAACGCCTCCAGATATTAATAAAGGTATCGTTGAAATTAGAGGTTATGAGATTGTTTTGGGGTCTAGTTATACTTTCAGTAACGGTTTAAATATTTTTGGTGATTTCAATTTTACGCAAGCTATAGATAAAGTAATATTAAGAGATGATCCAGAATTACAAGCCGATTATCTAAAAGATGCAGGTTTTAATATTGGGCAAGGTAGATCAGCTATTCCTGCAGGTATTCTAACAAGTTGGGATGACGTGTATATGTCAACTCCACAAAATCAAAATCAAGATTTAACACGAGTAGGATATTATGATGTTGTAGATTTTGATGGAGATGGTATTTATAATAATAATTTTGATAATGCACCATTTGGTTATCCAAATCAACCTCAAAGAACCTGGAGCGCTACTCTAGGAGCCAGATACAAAGGTTTTAGTATTTCAGCTCAGCTGTATGGTACCCAAAATGCATCTAGATTGTTCAGTAACAATACTTTTAGTAATTCAACACCTTTAATCTTTACGCAAGATTTAGATTATTGGACTGTAGATACGCCAAATAATACAGATACTCAACCATCATTTGGAGTTCAAGGTGCAACAAATCCTAGAGATAATTGGTTAGATTCATCTTTAACAAGGCTTAGAGCAGTTTCTTTGACTTATGATATTCCTAGTAAAACTTGTAAAAAACTTGGACTTAAAAAACTTCAAGTTTTTGCAAACGGTAACAACCTGTTCTTATGGTCAAATATGCCAGATGATAGAGAGTTCAATACAGGTGGTGGAGGACAGCAAAGAGGTGATTACCCTACATTAAAAAGATTCAACTTTGGTTTTAATATGAATTTCTAAAAAATAAGTAAAAATGAAAAACTATATAAATAAAATACTAATAATTTTAGGACTCGTATTTTTCTTTTCTTGCGAGGACTATTTAGATGTGGCGCCAGACGCAGTTATAGACGAAGAGGTGGTTTTTTCTACCTTTAAAAATGCACAAGGCTTTGTAGAAGAAATGTATGCATTAGTGGTCTCTTATGAACAACAAGGGCATACCTTTCAAGATTTTCTTTTAGGTGATGATGGTTTTGTTGATAGACCTACAAAAGCAAGTGGAGATATTGACGCAGGTAGATTTAATGATGTAATAAGAGACAATTTTGTTTACCTAAACAATCACCTTAATTCTAATTATGGATCAACAGGTACTAACTCTGCCAATGTTGAAAACAACAATTCTTTCAATAGACAACGACCAGGCTTGTATGATGGTAGTTTACGTGGTATTCGTAAAGCTAATATTGTAATTAGAAACGTAGAAGAGTTAGATTTAATGGTAAATGCAACTCAAGCAGAAAAAGATGTTATTCTTGGACAAGCCTACTTTTTTAGAGCATTTTTTCATAATGAAATTATGAAATTTTGGGGCCGCTATCCTTATATAGACAAGGTGTTAATAGATGATTTTGAATTACAACGACCTGAGACTTATAAAGAAGTTGCTTTAAGGGCAAACGAAGATTATAAAAAAGCTATTGAATTATTACCTGTAGATTGGGATAATGAACCTTATGGGCAACTTACACGTGGCGAAAATATGGGTAGACTTACTAAGGGTACAGCATATGCTTTTCAAGGTAAAAACTTACTTTTAGCAGCAAGCCCATTAATGAAAGGAAACAATGTTAGTATAGCCACTTACGACTATGATAAAGAATTATGCGATATGGCAGTAGAAGCTTTTTCTGGAATTCTTAAATTAGCTGACCAAGGACGTTATGGTTTAGCTACTTCATTGGACGAATTAGATGAAGTATTTTGGAAGTCACCAGCACCAGGTGCTTGGCCAGGAAGCACAGAATTTATATTTGCTGCAACTGGAGGTAATCAAGTACAAGCAACAAGATTTATGACGTCTGGTGTATCTAAAGTTATTCATACCAATTCTGGTGGATATGAAGTTATAAGTCCTACACACAACTTTATTCATAATAATTTTGGGATGGCTAACGGACTTTCTATAGAAGATGATCTTAGTGGTAAGTATGGCCCAACATTATTTAACCCTACTAAACCTTTCGAAAACAGAGATCCACGTTTTTATAAATGGCATATCATAGATGGTGATGTTATTGATCCTGGAGCCGATGACCCTCATAAAACTGCACAGCTTTGGTTTGAATCGTCTACAGTAAAAGGTATTCATAGAAGTAATAATGCAGAAAACATCAAAATATTGAATAATACTGGATATATGTGGACAAAGTTTTTTCCTAAAGTTGATGGTAAGTATCATACCAGATGGAATCCTATTATAAATCAATACGTTGGTGTACGAATGCACATGAGACTTACAGATGTTTATTTAATGTATGCAGAAGCATTACACGCTTCAAAAGGCGCAACTACAACGCCACCTTCTTACAGCTTAACTGCTGAAGGAGCTATTAATTTATTACGTACTAGAGCAGGAATACCTAATGTAAATGCTAGTATTGTTGCAGATAATAACAAGTTTATGGATGAATTAAGAAGAGAAAGAGCTGTAGAGTTAAGTTACGAAGCACACAGATGGGTAGATATTAGACGATGGGGCTTGGCTCATTTAGATAAATACAAAAGAAAGTTAGCTTTAAATTTCCCAGAGAATAGAAGTAGTTTTACAGAATCGCTTCTTGTTGAAAGAATATGTGAGTTTCCTAAGCATTATTGGTTACCATTTCCTGTAGAACAAACATTAATTTACCCTGGTTTTTCTCAAAACCCTGGATGGTAATCTTGTATAAATCCGCTTAAATTATTAAGAAAAAATGAAAATAAATAAATTATATAAGTTATTTACTTTGCTTAGCTTAACCATGTTTTGCTTTAGTAATTTTACAATGGCTCAAACAAATGGCACAGAAGTAACAGCAACTGTAGTTGATGAACAAGGTACCCCAATAAATAATGTTAATGTCTTTAATGCAAATGGAGATAAGGTTTCTTCGGATGTTAATGGACAGTTTAAAATTATATTACAAGATGATGAAGAATCGGTATCACTAGAAAAAAAGGGTTACGAAACATTAATTTTAACCTTGACCGATTTAACGGGTAATATAACCATGAAAAAATCTCTTTTCTTAGCTTCAGAAGAAGATGAACTACAGTTGGGAGTTGTCACTAAAAACAAACGTAATATTGTAGGGGCTATCACTTCAATTAACCCTAAAGACAGATTAACCTTTGATAATACACAGCGTGTAAGAAATTACATCAATGGTTTGATGTTAGGTGTAAGAGGCTCTGGTAATATTAGAGGTATTGGTGGTGCAAATGATGCAGTTTTTGTAATTGATGGTGTTATTGGGCGTGATCCTAATATACTAAATATGGAAGAGGTTGAGCAGATAACGGTGTTAAGAGATGCTAATTCTGTTGCGCTTTACGGTAGTCAAGGAAGAAATGGTGTTATTGTTATTAATACCAAACGTGGAAAAGCTAATAAAAAAGAAGTTAAAGTTAATGCGCTTTCTAGTTATAGTATACCTATTTCCTTACCTAAATATTTAGGATCAGTAGATTATATGAACCTTTTTAACGAGGCAAGAAATAATGATGGGTTATCCGATTTTTACCCTCAATCTTTTATTCAAGAATTTAATTCAAGTTCAAACAGATTTGAATACCCAGATTTAGACTTGTATTCAAAACAATTTGTACAGCCTCTAGTGGTTTCTACAAATGTGATTACAGAATTTTCTGGAGGAAATGAAAATAATCAATACTATGTTAATGTAGGTTGGAATCGTAATGGATCATGGGTTGATATTAATGATGATATTAATGCAGGAACTAATCGTTTTAATGTAAGGGGTAACATAGATTTTAGAGTAAACGATTGGATTACTAGTAGTTTTGATGGTATAGTTGTTATAAGTACAGAAAAGTCATCTAGAGGCAATTTGTTAAATGCTGCAACTACCTTAAGACCTAATACATACTCTCCATTTTTACCTATAGATTTGCTTAATACTAATGACCCTGTTATTGTAGGGCAACTAGATGCTGCAAACACATTTAATGGTATGCTTTTAGGATCAACTCAACAGTTTGGCGCAGATGCCCCTGTAGCTTTAGCTATTGCTGGAGGATATCAAAACACCGTTTTTCGTTCAACTCAGTTTAACAACACAATCAATTTTGATTTAGATAGAATTACAAAAGGTTTATCAGCTAAAACGTATTTAAGTTTTGATTTTTATGATTCTTACAATGCTACAATTGCCAATCAATTCAAAACCTATGAACCAACTTGGCAAGATGGTAGCATAATTGGTCTTAATGTTTTTGGTGAAGACCTAAAAGATCAAAGAGAAAATCTTAGTACCAATAATTTTATTTCACGATTTGGTTTTTATGGATTAGTAAATTATGATACTACTTTAGCTAAAAATCATTCTTTAAATACAACTTTTTTAGGTTTTTTTAATTCTCAAAGGCAAAATGATGCCAAACAAACAGACATTGATTCTCACTTAGGATTACAAACATCTTATGACTACAAAAAGAAATTATTTGTCGATTTTACTGCTACCTACGCAAACTCTATAAAATTGCCAGAAGGTAATAGAGGAGCACTATCACCAACCGGAGGTATAGCTTATGTTTTAAGTGAAGATGCTTTCTTAAAAAACAACAAGTTTATCAACTATCTAAAAATAAAGGCTTCAGGTGGTATTATAAAATCAGATAAAGGTATTACAGCACTTAATAGTGGTGGGTCTGTTAATAATAATGCTAGTGCTTACTTTTTATATGATTCAAATTACTCTAATGGCAATAATATTAATTGGGCAGATGGTAACTCTAATAACAGACAAAATATTACGCAGGGAGAAAACCTCAATTTAACATTTGAAGAACGAATTGATTTTAATTTAGGTTTCGAAACATATTTAATGAATTCACTATATGTAGAGGCCAATTACTTTAGAACAGAGCTTGACAAACAAATTACATTTTTACAAGATCAATACCCTTCTTTTTACGATACTTTTAGACCGTACGATAATTATAATAAAAACTTATACACTGGTTTTGAACTAGGTATCAATTACAATAAAAGTTACGAAGATCTTTCAATTAGTATAGGTGCTAACATATTATATAGTCAAACAGAAAGAACCAGAAGGTCTGAAGTATTTGCAGAAGACTACCTACAAACACAAGGAAAAGAAATTTCTACAATTTTCGGATTAGTTGATCAAGGTTTTTATTCTGAAGCAGATTTTACTACAGATATAAATGGAGATAGAGTTTTAAATACAGGTTTACCCGTACCTCAATTCGGTAATGTACAACCAGGAGATATAAAATATGAAGATAAAAACGGAGATAACATTATCGATAATGATGATAGAGTTGCTATTGGACAATCTAGTAGCCCTTGGACATATGCGTTAAATCTTAACTTAACCTATAAAAGATTTAACCTTTTTGTTTTAGCTACAGGTCAATCAGGTGCTATGAGTAATAAGTTAAGTAATAATTTTAACGAATACTATTCTGTTGATGGTAATGACAAATACTCAGAAGTTGTTATAGGACGATGGACACCAGAAACAGCAAATACAGCAACCTTTCCTAGGTTATCTTCGGTTACTAATCAAAATAATTTTAGAAATTCTACATTTTGGTTGTACAAAAATAATTTCTTTAATATTAGTAGAACTCAGCTCACTTATCAATTTACTAATGTTGTATGTGATAATTTAGGACTAGAAGATTTTAGTATGAATATATCTGGAACAAATTTATTCGAGATATCTGAGAATAGAAATATACGTCAATTAAGAATTGGTTCAGATCCTCTTGCTAGAACTTTTACACTAGGTTTAAGAGCATCATTTTAATTCAAACTATAAATTAGATTAACAAATGAAAAGTTTAATAAAAAATATATTAATTGTATTGGTTTTTGCTGGAATAATTGGTTGTGAATTGGAGCCAATTGATGAAAACCTAGTAACTTTCGACGACATCAGCACTTTTCCTGAAAGAGCAGAAGGGATATTATTAAATGGATATACAGGTCTCGTAAACCAATATTCATTTTCAGAAGCAGCAACTGATGATGCTGTCAATAACAACTTAAACAATAGCTATAAGCGAATTGCGTTAGGAGAGTTAAATGCACAATTTAACCCAGCAGCTCGTTGGGACAATTATGAACAAGTATTTTGGGTAAACCAATTCTTAAAAATTGTTGAAGAAGGAGAAACACAATGGAGTAGAGATACCTTAACTAATACAATGTTTGAAATGCGTATGAAAGGAGAAGCACTAGCTTTAAGAGCATTACATCATTTTTATGTCCTTCAAGCACATGCAGGTGTTGGTCAATCTGGTCAACTACTTGGTATTCCATATTTTACAGAATTTATTGAGTCTGATGGCAACTTTAATGTACCTCGTTTATCATTTGAAGCGTCTGTTCAAGCTATTATGGCAGATTTCGATGCAGCTTTAGAATTGTTACCTACAGATTACGGTCTAAGCGCAGCAAATGTAGATCCATGGTATTCAAGTTTAGAAGATTTTGATTATGCTAAATATGGAATAGTAAATGATAGCTTTTTTGACCTACGTATTTCTGGAAGAATAGTAAAAGCTTTAAAAGCACGTTTGGCACTTTTTGCAGCTAGCCCTTCTTATTTAGATAGCCAAAGTTATTATGAAATGGCAGCAACTAATGCCGCACAAATTTTAAATACTATTGGAGGGGTTGCTGGCTTAGATCCAAATGGTAATGAATTTTATGCTTCCGATGCTAACATTCAGAGTAGAGAGTCTCTTTGGCGTGGTTCTATAGGGGGCAATAGTACAACTTATGAAAGAAGAATGTTTCCACCATCAGTAAATGGAAATGGTGAAATAAATCCAACACATAACTTTGTGATGGCATTTCCAATGCAAGATGGCTTTCCTGCAACTGCATCAAACGGTTTCGACCCTCAAAACCCTTATGCTAACAGAGACCCAAGGTTAGAAAAATATGTTGTTGTTAATGGTGCTGAATATGGAGGAGGCACAATTAATACAGGTTTTGGAGGTGGAAATGATAGGTTAGATTCTATCCAAGGGCAATCTACAACTACAGGATATTATCTAAAAAAATTATTGCATCCAGAAGTTAGAATTAATAATGACGGAACTGCACAAGGTAAAAGACATGCCGATGTATATTTTAGATATACTGAATTGTTTTTAATTTTGGCAGAAGCAGCTAATGAAATTGCTGGTCCAGATCACCAAGTTGATGGTATTTCTGCTAGAGATGTAATTGCAGCAATTCGTAACAGAGCTGGTATAACACAACCAGATAATTACCTAGCATCAATTACAACTAAAGAGGCAATGCGTGAGCTTATTAGAAATGAACGTCGTATAGAATTAAGTTTTGAAGGACATAGATTCTGGGACATTAGAAGATGGGGATTACCTTTAAATGATGCGGCTAAAGGTTACTTTTTTGACGGAAATAATTATACTGAGTTGCCATCTGTTGAAATAAGAAATTATCAATCATTCGCAACGTATATGCCTATTCCAAATTCCGAGATATTAAAATTCTCTGAACTCGAGCAAAATAACGGATGGTAGTGTGTAATTTTGTAATTTAAAAGAATAAAAGATATTAAACATGAAAAAATATTTAGTAATATGCGTAATTGCCTTTAGTATATTGGCTTGCGAAAATCAGATAAATGATTTCCCTGATTTTGGTTCAACTTCAGTGTATTTCCCATTTCAAACACCAGTAAGAACATTAATTCAAGGGAAGTATGATTTAGGATTTAATGATAATGATAATAATGGGAGATTTGAAATTGGTGTTACTATGTCAGGAGTTTATAATAATGATATAGATCGAAAAGTACACTTTGAGTTAGCTCCTGACTTAATAGATGCAACTGCTTTAGGACTTGACACTGTAAATGTAGAGGTGTTGCCATCTTCATACTATACAATAGAACAAGAAAGTCCATTAACAATTCCTTCTGGTTCTATAAAAGGACGTATTCCTGTACAGCTATCAGATGCCTTTTTTGACGATCCAAAATCATTTGCAGAGTTTGGTGAAGTTCATTATGTAATTCCATTAAAAATTACAGATTATGAACAATTAGATTCGCTTTTAGTAGGTGTGCCAGCTGAAGGTGTTACAAGCCCTATCAGAATTAAAGCAGATGATTGGCAGTCATTGCCTAAAGACTATACTCTTTTTGGTATTAAGTATATGAATAAATACCAGGGAATCTACTTAAGACGAGGAGAGGATACAGCTTTAGGATCTAACGAATCAGTAACAGTTTATGCAAATGGAGATCCAACAGAAACTGTAACAGAAAACATCGAAGGTTCTACAGTGTATCGATCTGAATTTGTTGTTGAGGATGAGTTACTACCATTAGCAACATCTGGAAGAAATGAAGTAACAACTACTATTGCTGTTAGAAGACCTGGTAGTGCTACTAATAGTACATTATTTTTAAATTTAGCATTTAATGATAATGAAGAAATTACAGTAACTAATGCAGACCCTAATAGTAGTGTTACTGTAACTGGTACTGGAAATTTTGTAGAAGATGGAGATGAATGGGGAGGAAAAAGCAGAGATGTGATTTACTTAGATTTTCAATATCGAGAATTGGTAGTTGAAGTATCCGAGAATCGTTTCTTTGGTAGATTAATTTCCACAACTACCAATACATTCGACTTGTTACATACAGTTAAAGACACTTTAGTTATAAGAGATAGAGATGTTAAATTTGAAGAATTTACTATTAACTTAGAAAAACAATAAATTGAAACTATTCATCTTTTTGTAATTAGAAAATCAATAAAAGCACAGCCCTTCATTTTATAAAATGGAGGGTTTTTTATGTTATTTGACTAAGTGGAATGATTAAACCCAAAAAATATCATTAAACTGCAATACCATTTTAAAGAGAAAATATCAGAATTTATTAAAAAATTAAAACTAACTTAAAAATTAGCCTAAATATTTATATGTATTCATTGAAATTTCTCAGGATAGGACAGGATAGGGTTTTATACCCTAAGTATTACTTTTATCAATCATCAAACTTTAGTAAAGTCAAAATTAAGACAGTTAATATTTTAAGAAAACAAGATATGTTTAAAAATAGTTTTTTACTAGCACTACTTTGTGTTTTTAATGGTTTACTTTCAGTAAACGCCCAACAAAAAACAGATTCAGAAAAACCAAATATCATTTTTATTTTAACGGACGACCAGCGTTTTGATGCCATTGGTTATGCAGGAAATAAATTTGTAGCAACTCCAGAAATGGATGATTTGGCAAAATCAGGAACCTATTTTAAAACTGCAATTGTAACTACTCCTATTTGTGCTGCAAGTAGAACCAGTCTTTTAACAGGTTTATATGAAAGAGCACATAATTATAACTTTCAAACAGGTAATGTAAGAGATGAGTATATGGATAATTCTTATCCAAGATTACTAAAAGATAACGGATACTATACAGGTTTCTTTGGTAAGTATGGTACCAGATACAATCATTTAGATAAACAATTTCATGAGTACGATTCTTATGATAGAAATAACAGATTCAAAGATAAAAGAGGATATTATTATAAAACAATAGGCAAAGATACTGTGCATTTAACTAGGTATACAGGGCAACAAGCTATTGATTTTATAGATAAAAATGCAACAGGAGATAAACCTTTTTGTTTGTCTTTAAGTTTTAGTGCACCTCACGCACATGATAGAGCAGAAAAACAATATTTCTGGCAAAGTACTATGGATGAAATGTTGCAGAACACAACAATGCCAGAACCTGCCTTAGCTGATGAAAAATATTTTCTAGCGCAACCAAAAATAGTTAGAGATGGTTTTAATAGATTACGTTGGACATGGAGATACGACAATCCAGAAAAATACCAACATAGTATAAAAGGATACTATAGAATGATATCTGGTGTTGATGCTGAAATCAAAAAAATACGTGCAAAACTAAAAGAAAAAGGACAAGATAAAAATACAGTAATCATTGTTATGGGCGATAATGGTTACTTCTTAGGTGAGCGCCAGTTTGCTGGAAAATGGTTAATGTATGATAACTCAATTAGAGTGCCTTTAATTGTTTTTGATCCAAGAGTAAATAATCATCAAGATATTGATGATATGGTATTGAATATTGATGTTACACAAACCATTGCAGATTTAGCGGGAGTAAAAGCACCAGATTCTTGGCAAGGTAAAAGTTTAATGCCAATTGTTAGAAAAGAGAAAAAATCTATTGAAAGAGATACTGTTTTAATTGAGCATATCTGGGATTTTGAGAACATTCCTCCAAGTGAAGGTGTACGTACAAAAAAATGGAAATATTTTAGATATGTAAATGATAAAACAATTGAAGAACTGTACAATTTAGAAAAAGACCCACAAGAAATTAAAAACTTGGTTGGTAAAAGAAGATACAGAAAAGTTTTAGCAAATTTAAGAGCTAAAACAGACGATTTAATCAAAAAGAATAGCAATCACTTTAGAGCAGCCCCAACAGATTTAACAGTTGAGTTAATAAGAGCTCCAGAAACAGAAGTAGAAATTTTCGATTTAAAACCAGAATTTGGTTGGACAGTTCCACTAGGTGCAAAATACCAAGGAGCTTATCAAATTTTAGTAGCATCAAGCAAAGAAATTATCGATGCAAATAATGGTGATGTTTGGGATAGTAAAAGAGTAGCGTCATCAAAATCTACAGATGTTGAATATGGAGGAAAAGATTTGGAAATTGGTAAAACGTATTTCTGGAAAGTTAGAATTTGGGACGAAGCAAACAGATTGGTAGATTATGCAGAGCCTCAAAAATTTACGACTGGTAAAAGTGATAGTTATATCATATCCACAGAAAATAAATACATTACTACAAAAGTAAAACCTAAAAAGTTTGAAAAAAGAGGAGACTTTTATTTTATAGATTTTGGTAAAGCCGCTTTTGCAACCATGAATTTTAATTATGTAGCAAAAACACCTCATACAGTAACTGTTAGAGTGGGTGAAATGTTAAATGATAAAGGCAATGTAAACAGAGTTGTGCCAAAAAGAAGTAACATTCGTTACCAAGAATTAAAGGTTGATGTAAAACCTGGTAAAACTCAATATCAGATAAAAGTACAATCAGATGAAAGAAATACAAGAGCCAACAAAGCAGTTCCTTTGCCAGATGGTTTTCCTACTTTAGTTCCTTTTAGATATGCAGAAATAGAAGGATTTGAAGGAGAACTAAAAGCAGAAGATTTTACACAATTGGCTTTCCATAGCTATTGGGATGAACAGGCAAGTAGTTTTAAGAGTAATAATGATGTTTTAAATCAAGTTTGGGATTTATCAAAATACTCTATAAAGGCAACTACATTTAATGGATTGTATGTAGATGGAGATAGAGAACGTATTCCTTATGAAGCAGATGCATACTTAAATCAATTAAGTCATTATACAACAGATAGAGAATATGCAATGGCAAGAAGAACCATTGAGTATTTTATGAAAAATCCAACATGGCCAACTGAATGGCAACAACACGTTCCTTTATTAATCTATGCAGATTATATGTACACAGGAAATACAGAGTTGATAGAACGTTATTATGAGCCTTTAAAGCACAAATCTTTATTCGAATTATCTAATGAAGATGGATTAATTACATCAACTAAAGTTGATGCAGAATTTATGAGAAAGTTAGGTTTTCCTGACGGATACAGAAAACCATTAACAGATATTGTTGACTGGCCTTCTAAGAACTTTGCAGGTAGTAAAACAAAAGGAGAACGTGATGGTTTTGTATTTAAACCTTACAGTACCGTAATTAACTCTTTCTTTTACGAGAATATGAAAATTATGGCAGAGTTTGCTAAGTTACTAGGCAAAACACAAGAGGCTTTAGATTTTGAGTATAGAGCTGCAAAAGCTAAAAAAGCAGTTAACGAACAAATGTTTAATAAAGAAAAAGGTATTTATGTAGATGGTATTGGTACAGATCATTCATCTTTACATGCTAATATGATGCCTTTAGCATTTGGTTTGGTTCCTGAGGAGCATTACCAATCTGTAGTAGATTTTGTAAAATCTAGAGGAATGGCTTGTAGTGTTTACGGAGCACAATTTTTAATGGACGGTTTATACAATGCAGGTGAGGCAGATTATGCATTAAAATTGTTAGCAAGTAAAGCTAAAAGAAGCTGGTATAATATGATTCGTGTAGGTTCTACTATTACTTTAGAAGCTTGGGATTACGAGTATAAGATAAACTTAGACTGGAATCACGCTTGGGGTGCAGCTCCTGCAAATGTAATTCCTAGAGGTTTATGGGGTATTAAACCTAAAACACCAGGTTTTGGTATTGCTACTATTAAACCTCAAATGAGTAATTTAAAAAATAGCGAGATAGAAGTACCAACTGTAAGAGGAACTATCAAAGCAAAATATACTTATAATGGAAGAAGATTACAGACGTATGAAATTGAAATTCCAGGAAATATGGTTGCAGAATTCTCTTTAAATGGTTCAGAAGGAAAAGAGTTTATCCATAATGGAAAAAGTGTTCCTTCAGCATTTAAAATTGTAAGATTAACACCAGGTAAACATACCATTCAATTAAAAATTAATTCTTTTTAAATTTTATGAGTACTGTAATTTTTTAAAATATAATAGACAAAAATAAAAGGCAGTGCAAAACTGCCTTTTATTATTAATAAACACATCTAAAAGCGAATTCAACAAACCATAATTCCACCCGTATGAAAAAAATATTATTATATCTGTTGATGATTGGTTCTTTGAATACAATTACAGCACAAAAGAAATTATCAGCCACGTTAAAAAGTGCTACTAGAGTTTCAGAAGAAGGCGAAGGAGGATTGTTTTTTGCAGGAGAGAGAAATGTAAATTATAGGTTCGGAAAAAGAATTACACCTCATGGAGATTGTGTTGATGTTATCAACGGATATGCCTTTGTTACTTGGTATAAAGGAGGTATGGACAAACGAAACTTAATGTTGTCCAGAAAAAATTTAACCGTAGAAAACTCACCTTGGGTAACCATTCAGTTTCCTCATCAACATGTAGGTCAAAGTGGTGAGCTTTTTAAAGGAACAGGAATTAGAGGAGATTCTCACAATACAGCTGCAATAGGTATTAGTACTATAGACAACACCATACATATCATTTACGACATGCATGCATACTCTAAAAGTGCCTTACCAACTGTGTTTTTCAACTACTCTGTGTCTAAAAAAGACATGGCTTTTGTAGCTGATAATGAGTTTACTTTAGAAATTTTTAATGCTAAAAGAACATATCTTAAAGAAGGTCAAAATTACGAACGTTTAACATATCCCATGATTCATAGGGCTGATGATGGTAGTTTAATTGCGAGATACAGAAAAGGCGGTTCTGGTAATGGAGATATTTTACTAGCACATTACAATGGTACTTCTTGGTCTAATAATTGGATATATCATGAAGGTACTTTAGCACTACCCAATAGAAATAATATGTATGGAGGCGAACGTTTTTTAAACGGTAAATTCTATGCTGGATTCTCTATAAGATATTCTACCAATAATGATGCAGATACAAGCAATGGTTATATGTTAAATAGTGGTTTGTATTATGCATATACAAACGGAATTCCAAAAAATATTTCTACGCAATGGTTTGATGTCAATGATAATCCAATTACATTACCCATAAAAAATAATATAGACCCTACAAAAGATCCTGTGCAAATTGGGCAGCCAGGAGATGATTTTGGTACAGCTACACTTCCACGATCATCATCAGACCCAGCTTGGACAGTTACCGAAAACGGAGCCATTCATTTTGTACAAAGAGTAGATAATAGAAACGTACATTATTATAAAAAAGCTACTGATGCTAATTTTTCAAAAAATGCTGGTGGTTTAATTCCCAATCCAGATACAAGAGGCGAAATATATAGCTACAAAAACCATGTGTTTATGGTAGAATTGATCAATGGAAAAATAAATATTAAAACTACTTTAGAAGGCGAGAATAACTGGCAAGTAATCTATACAGGTCAAGAAGTGATTTCTTTCGACCATTTTGATGCCTTTGTAAATGATGATAAATTGTACGTGTATTTGATGGAAGATACTGGAAACAATACTGTAGGTGTAGGTGATAAACGTCCATTGTATTTTCAAGAGTTTAACTTATCTGAAATAGAAGATGCAAGTGGAAGTTTAATAAAAGTTATAGAAGCAGAAGATTTTACCACAGCTTCCAATGATATTACTGTTGGCACAAACAGTGCAGCTTCAGGAGGAAAATACATAGATTCATTTACAAGCAATCAATTTTTAGAATATAAATTTGATATTGCTGATGCAGGTAATTATGATATTGTACTACATGCAGCTGTTAGAAATAGAGACGATTCTGTGATGGATGTTCAAATTAATGAACAACTTTATGAGAATTTTTTAGTTGTAAAAACCGGAGATTGGGGAATTTATGGTGAAAATAAAATAGAAAATGTTAACTTAATTCAAGGAGGAAATACGATAAGACTTACTCAAAGACGTTCGCTGTCTAGTGAGCCAGATAAAATTGAAATTTTCTCAAAAGAAACGTTAAATACAAATAGTTATAACCCAAATGATATTTCCATTTATCCAAACCCTAGTAATGGTATTTTTAAGTTGAATACATCCATTAAAAACATTGAATATCAATTGATAAATGTGCAAGGCAGAATTTTACAAAAAGAAATTTATCAAAACCAATTAAACTTTTCTAGCTATGCTAAAGGGATATATCTATTACATTTAAAAGCACCTGATCAAAATTTTTTTATAAAACGAATTATTTTAAAATAAACTGAAAAATTAGTTTTAATAGATCACATCATAAATATTTTATTTATGATGTTTTTTATGTTTAAAACCTACAAAAAATAATGTAGTAATTTAATGAGATAATTTTTTTTTTAAAAATTTAAGGCAAGAGATGATTATTTGCTGTCTAACTCAAATATAATAGGTGATTCAATAAAATTTAAGAATTCATTTTTAGATAGTATTTTACCACATTTCTATACTTTTTTACCTATAAACAGTATAGAGCAGGATACTTCAGCACAGTTATGTTTTTAATATTGTACAACTAAAATTTTATACAATACAACAAGAACACCTCCTAATTGTTGTGAATAAACTAAAATTCAATTAAAATTTATTAATTATGAAGAAAATTTTACTCAAACTATTGTTTGTTGTATTCCTTGTAAGTGGTTCAGCAATCTATAGCCAAACAGCATTGCCTGGAACTATTGAAGTTGAAAGTGGAGATCTTTCACAAAATAATGCACATTTTGAAAGAAATATTGTAGGTGATGGAAACTCAGGAACTAGTAATATAGTATTAGGATGGAGAAAAACCCGAATCGAAGCTACTGATGGTGATGGTGAAAGTGGCGCTGGAAAAGATGGTACTATAATCAATCATGTATCTATTGCTGCAGATGGGAATTATGACTTTACATTTACGTATTATAAGAGTTCAAATGATAATACAATAAGCATTAATTCTACAAATTCAACAGGAGGAAGTTCTACGACATTGGCTTCATTTACTCTTCCCAAGAACTCTAGTACAGGAGCTACACCTAGTAGTTATGGTACTCATACAGTTACAGGTGTTGCTTTAACTACAGGTATTACTTACATTACATTTAAAAATGCAGCACCAGCTGTTTTAGATTTAGATAATGTTATAGTAGCTGCATCAGCTGCTGCTACACCTCCTACAATGACATCAACTGGTACTGGAGATTGGGATGATCCTGCTACATGGACGGTGTCTGGTGAAGCTGCAACTGTTCCAAGTACAACACCTACTGCAGAATATGACGTTGTTATAGGTGCTCATGTAATAACAATACCTTCAAATACGGGAGCTGTTGCTGCTAAATCAATAACCTGTACACCTAGTGCTGGAGGTCAATTAATATTAAGACAAAATAATAATTTAACAGTTACTGAAAACTTTTCTTTAGATAAATCTAACAATGGTATGATTATTTACGCTCAAAATGGAACGATGTCTACAATGACCTTTGGCGGATCATATCTTGCAACTAAAAAAACTACCATTATAAAAAGACTATCTTCTTTAAAATGGCATTTAATAGGTAACCCTTTTAATAATAATAGGGTAGATCATACTACTGAGCATTCTAGTTCACAATTAAGAGATAATGGATCTGTTTTATCTCTTGGTTCTTATGACACAGCTACTGATGCTTATAGCTATTACACAAATGTTACCCCACTAACTAGTGGACCAAGATTTGGTACTGCTCAGGGGTATGCAATTTCAACTGAACATGCAACGACTCCTGATTATGCTCTTCAGGGAGATCAGCATAGTGGTTCTGTTTCTTATACTTTATCTACTGCAGGTAATGGTTTTAATTTATTAGGAAATCCATATTTGTCATATATACATGCAAACGATGCAGCAGATGGTACAAATAATATATTAAGAGTTAATGGTGCTAATGGATCTAATATTTTAAGTGAAGATACGATTTGGTTATGGGATGCTGATAATGATACTTGGATTACAAAAGTTTTAGGTGATGCTTCTTACCGTATAAATCCGTTACAAGGATTCTTTGTAAAAGCAAGTTCAGCATCTGCTTTTAGCTTCACAAAGAATATGGAAACTCATACAGCAACTGATGCATTTTTAAAGTCTAAAGATAGCAGATTTGAAATAGATTTATCAATAGCTAATGGTAAGAAAAGTGTAAGTACATCTATAAGATACATAGATGGAGCATCAAAATCTTTTGATAATGGATATGATGGTTCAATTTTTGGAGGTTATGCTTCCGAATTTCAAGTGTATACTGAGATGTTAGAAAGTATTAATGGAAAAAAATTAGCAATTCAATCTTTACCAAATTCAGATTATGATAATATGATAATCCCTGTGGGTATTAATGCAGCTGCAAATTCAGAAATTACATTTTCTGCAAAAACTTTAAATGTACCTACTGGTTACAAAGTGTATTTAGAAGACAGATTAAACAATACGTTTACAAGGTTAGATGAGGTAGATGCAAAATATACTGCTACAATAACCAAAACTTCTACTGAAGGACGTTTTTACATACATACTTCAGCAAAATCTGTCCTAAGTTCTGATACTGAGTTATTAAACAGTGTGAATATTTTTAAATCGAATGCTACAACCTTAAGAATTATTGGTTTAAGTCAAGGAAAAGCTAGTGTTAAATTATATAATGTGTTAGGGAAACAAGTAATGACTTCAAACTTCAATGCAACAGGAGTTAAAGAGCTTGCTTTGCCAAATTTATCTAAAGGTGTTTACATTGTTCAATTAGAAACTGAAACTGGAAAATTGAATAAAAAGATAGTTTTAGAATAATCGACCATTAATTAACTTAAAAAACAAAACACCATGAATAAAAATATAAAAAACACTCAAAAAAATACAGAAGAGATCTCACGAAAAGAAGCCATTAAAAAGATTGGTAATTACGGTAAATATGCGGCATTAACTGCACTAGGAACTTATATGATTTTAAACCCCCAAAAAGCGCAAGCTGCTTCAGTACCTTCTAATCCAGGTACGGGTTTCTAAATAAAATTTTCTTTTATTTTGATAAAAAAGCCACCAATTTATTTTAATTAAGTTGGTGCTTTTTTGCTTTAATTAAAAAACAATCATGATAAAAATCAATACTAAAATTGCTTTAACCTTTGGTTCTGTATTGTTTTCATTTGTTTTAAGCGCACAAACTGTAGCGCCAGATGAAGATACAAATTCAGATCTTTCTTGTCCTTCTTCAGGTCAATTCGAAAACAATAATACAAGAAATGTAGATATTCAAAACTCGGTTAATGTTGGCACTGTTGATGACAGAAGTTGTTATGCTGATTATTCAGAAAGTAATGTTAATGGTAAAACTTGGGGTGTATATAATATTACAGATGGATCTAACCATTGGGATGACCCAAATACATTGCAACCTAGAATAGAAAGATCCTTACCAAGATCTGAAGCTACAGGTGTAGGGAGTTATGCTAAATTTACAGGAACTGTAAGAATTCTTGAAGTAGGTGATGCATCTGGTACTAGCAACGATGGTACTTATATTATGCAAACAAAAGGAAAGCATACAGGTGGTGGAGGTACTGCAGACCCAGCCATTTGTTTGTATCTAGCAAAACCTGTTTTAGATGGCAGTGGCAATCAAGTTTCTTTCGATATTTATAGAGAACAAATAAACTTTAGAGGAGGTTCAGGTGCAAGTGGAAGAACGTTAGTTTTTCTTACAAATGTGCTAAAAAATGCGGAAACCAATATTACACTCGAAGTCGGTTTTAGACAAGATCCTAATGATGTATCAAAAAAAATACACTATTCTGATGCAATTATAGGAGGAAATACGTTCAATTGGAATATCCCAGAACCAGAAAGAGGAACAGAATCTGGTATTAGATACGGAGCTTACCGAGTTAAAGGAGGTAGAGCACAAATTAGATGGGCGAACACTACCTATCAAAAAAATGAAAATGCAGCTACAGATCCTCCAACATCAGCACAAACTTATGACTTTAAAACAGATCAAGACGCACTTGGTTGGGTAAAAGGAAACAATACATTAAGTACAACCATCGTTACAGAAGGTATTGAAATAGCTTGGGCAGCAGATAACTCGCCAAAAATAAAAAATGCCTCAGTAAGTATTTCAAAAACCAATAAATTTTTGGCACTTTCATTAACTAACACAACTTCAGAGCCTATAAATATCAGACTTGTGTACCCTAAATCTAGTGAAGCAGGTAATAAGTTTTATAGTAGTGGTAGTTGGTCTGAAATACCTGCAAATGTCACCACTTCTTCTACATATTATTTTGAAATTGATGAAGCTGAATGGAATGGGCATGCTTCAAATATTGATTATTTTGAAATTCAGATGAGAGATACTGGTGGTGCAAACAGAAACGATGCAAGTATTGCAACAACAAGCAGTATCATCATTCAAAAAATAGAATTATTAAATGCAATTCCAACACCCTCAGTAACACATACATCCACAAAATCAGGAGACTGGACAGATACAACAGTTTGGGATGGAGGTGCAGTACCAACGTCAGCAGACGATGTAATTGTTAATCATGCAGTAAGAATTAAAAACGGAGTAACTGCAGAAATGAAGTCTCTATCAATTGGAGCTAATCCAGCACAACTAAGAGTTGATGACGGTTCTGTAGTAACAGTAAGTGGAACTGTAAGTATTGATAGATCTCAAGATGGGATGGCATTTTACGCGCAATCTGGTTCTTTAGGGGTCTTTACTTATGGAAGTCTAGATGCAGGGTCAACAGGTAAAAGAGTATTTGTGAGACATAGATTGCCAAAAAATGATGCTTGGTCTTTAATATCATCTCCTGTAAAAGATTCAAGAATTAATGAAATAACAGGCAAGAACTCTACTCATATTGTAACAAAAGGAGGTAAGTTCTCCATAGCTTCTTATAATGATGGTAATGCCTCTGGTTCTAAGTATGTGTATTATTCATCTGCTTCAGAGCCTGATAATACTATCCAGATAGAAGAAGGAGAAGGACATCTTTTAAAGAAAAATAATGCAGGAGACAACTCAAAACCAGATTACTATCAAAGAGGTGTGTTAAGATCAGCTTTTCCTGTAGATATCACTATTTCTGATGCAGGAAATGGATTCAACTTGTTAGGAAATCCGCTTATAGGTTATTTAAATGTAAATGATGCAGCAGATGCGACTAATAATATTTTAAGAGTAAATGGTACTAATGGTTCTGATATTTTAGCAGAAGATACAATTTGGATATGGGATAGTGTTAACGAATCTTGGGTTACACACAATTTAAATAGTGCTTCCTATAAAATGCCAGGTATTCAAGGCTTTTTTGTAAAGGCTAAACCAGGAGGAGGAACTTTTTCATTTACCAAAGCAATGAAATCTACATCAGGGAATACTTATTCAAAATCTACATCTTCTTTAAAAAGATTCGAGATAAAGTTAGGTGTTACTGTAGGTAAATTAAAGAGAAGTGCTTCAATAATCTATGCAGATAATGCTACAATATCTTTTGATAATGGTTTTGATAGCTCTATTTTTGGAGGTTATGCATCAGAATTCGAGGTTTATACAAGTTTAGTAGATGATAATTCTGGTAAAAAGTTGGCAATCCAATCATTACCAAATGCTAATTTTGAAGATATGATTGTTCCTATTGGAGTTTCTGCTGAGGCAAATTCACAAATTACTTTTACTGCCGAAACTTTAAATGTACCTGCTAGTCACAATGTATATTTAGAAGATAGATTAAAAAATACGTTTACAAAATTAGACGAAGCTAATGCTAAATATGTAGCAACAGTGTCAGAAAAATCTGCAGAAGGGCGTTTTTATATACATACAAAAACATCAACATTATCAGTAGATACAGAATTGTTAAATAGTGTGAGTATTTATAAGTCAAATGCTACTACTTTAAGAATTGTTGGTTTATCACAGGGAGAAACAAGTTTGAAATTATTCAATCTAATAGGGAAACAAGTAATGACTTCAAGTTTTAACACAACAGGCGTTAAAGAGCTTACTTTACCAAATTTATCAACAGGAGTTTACATTGTTCAATTAGAAACTGAAACTGGTAAATTAAATAAAAAGATAGTTATAGAATAATTTATAAAAAGCCTATCAAACATAGAAAAACACAAATTAGTTTTACAGTTAATTTGTGTTTTTTATTTTAAATCCTAACACTACAGGATATTAAATTGGGTTTTCGTTTTTAAATTTGTTTTGGTTAACTCAATTATCATATTATTTAAATTTTTAATTAAGACGAATGAAAATTCACCAAACAAGTGTACTCATTTTAATAGCACTATTTACCATTTTAGGATGTAAAACACATCAATTTCCAAAAAGTAAAATTAACGATAAAGACTATGTTTTTATAGAGGCTGAAAAAACAATATCAAATTTACAGAAATGGCAACTTATTAAAAAAGGTGATGTCAATTATGTTAATAATGCTTCTGGTGAAACCTATTTAGAGTTTATGGGGAATAAACCCATCACAGGAAAACCCAATTCTCCTCTGATGTATGAATTTACTGCACCCAAAAGTGGAAACTTTCAATTAATGCTAATGTCTAGCAAAAGATTAGAAGGTGTAAAAAGCGATTGGTGTAATGATGCTTTTGTAAAACTTTCTGGAAATTTTGAATCCGGATCAAAATTATCAAAGAAATCATTGCAAAAAGATATCAAAATTTTACAAGATGGTAATGATGAAACTCCAGAATTACAATGGCATTGGGCATCTACTGCAGAAAAAGACAGACACGTTTATAACAAGTTTATTTACAAACTAATAAAAGGAGAAAAATATACAATAACGCTATCAGGAAGATCTAAACGTTTTAGTGTCGATTATATAATTCTTTATAACACAGCAAAATTTAACAATCAAGAAGCTAAAGAACTCTTTAAATTTTAATAAAAATGATTAAGAAAACCATACTTTCAATTGCTTTACTATGTTTTGTACTTCAAATATATGCACAACAAAGTAGAGAAAAGTACAACTTTAATGCAGCATGGAAATTTATAAAAGCAAATCCTACAAATGCACAAGCTATAGATTATGATGATACAAACTGGTCTACTGTTAGCACTCCTCATACCTTTAATGATACAGATACTTTTGATGATTTAAGTATTGGTAAACATATAGGAGAGAAAAATCAATTTAGAGGTACAGTTTGGTACAGAAAGCATTTCAAACTATCAAAATCTGATTCTGGTAAAAAAGTCTACATAGAATTTGAATCTGTTCGTCAAATTGCAGATGTGTATATTAATGGAACGTATTTAGGAACCAATAAAACAGGTTTTATTCCATTTGGATACGATATTTCTAAACATTTAAAGTTCGATGGTCAAGAAAATATTATTGCCGTAAAAGTAAATAATGATAGAGGAGAACATTTTAGAGAGAATTTTCCTTTAGTTTGGCATCACGAACATTGGCATCCAAATCATGGAGGAATTTACAGAAATGTGTTTCTACATGTAATGAATCCTGTTCACATTACCTTGCCTTTATACGATAATTTAAAGACTGTTGGAACGTATGTTCATGCAGAAAACATATCGAAAAAGAGAGCAGACGTTCATATATCCGCAGAAACTGTCAACCAATCCACAGTAGATAAAAAAATAACTTTTGAAGCTAAAATAATTGATGCTAATGGTAAAGAAGTAAGTTGCGAAAGAAAAACAGCAGTTTTAAAAGCTGGAGAAACAACTACTTTTTCCACAAAAAATAAAGTGTCTAAACCCAATTTATGGTACACACGTAAACCATACCTGTACAAAGTAGTTACTACTTTAAAAGAGGGTAAAAAAGAGTTAGATAGTTATACAACTCCTTTAGGAATTAGAACGTTTAAGTTTGATAAAGACACAGGTTTTCATAATAATGGTGAGTATGCAAAACTACATGGTTGGGGACAGAAACCTAATGCAGGTTGGGCAGGTTTAGGAGCAGCACAACCAGATTGGTTAAAAGAATTTACCTATCGTTTAATGGATGAAGCTGGTGGTAATTTTATACGTTGGGGACATTGTGCAGGTTCTCCAGCAGAAATTGCCATGGGAGACAAATACGGTTTTGTAACCTTAATGCCTGGGGTTAGTGGAGAATCTCAAGATGATGGGGAAACTTGGGATATTAGAATCGCCGCTTTTAGAGACATGATTGTGTATTACAGAAATCATCCATCTATTTTTATTTGGGAAGGTGGTAACTGGGCAGAAACTTCAGAACATTACGAAGAAATTTTAGACATCATAAAAACCTACGATCCTCAAGGAAAACGTTTAATGGGGAATAGAAGAGCAGACGTAAAAGAAGACTCAGAACCTTATATTTCTATCGAAATTGGTACAGAAGGATGGCAAAGAGAATACGCTCATTTGCCGTTAATAGAAAGTGAATATTTAAGAGACGAAGGTTCAAGACGTGTTTGGGATAAATTTACACCAGATGATAATTTTTGGACACATCCAAATATTTCTAGAAACGTTTATAAAATTGGTTCAGAAGTGTTTGCAGTACGTCAAGTAGAAGATTGGTGGGACAAGATGGGTAAAAAATCCTATCATAGTGGTGGTGCAAATTGGGTGTTTTCTGATGGGCCTCATGGAGGAAGAAATCCAACAGAAGTTACCAGAGCAAGTGGCGAGGTTGATGCTGTACGATTAAAAAAAGAAGCTTTTTACGCTACAAAAGCAATGTGGAGACCAGAACCTCGAATTCACGTAATTGGTCATTGGAATTACGAAAAAGGAACTAAAAAAACCATGTATGTAGTTTCTAACTGTACAAAAGTAAAACTATATATTAATAACAAATTAATTGGTACAGATGAAAAAGCTGACAATGGTTATTTGTACAAATTTCCTAATATTGAGTTTGAAGAGGGAGAAATTAAAGTTGAAGGGTATTTAAATGATAAACTATTGGTTTCTCAAACTAAAAAAACCGTTGGAGAGCCAGTTGCTATAAAATTAACGTCAATAGTTGGCCCAAAAGGTTGGTTGGCCAATGGTTCAGATATTGCTTTAGTTGATTTTGAAATTGTAGATAAAGATGGGAATAGACATCCTTTAGGAAGAAATAAAGTAGATTTTACCATTTCTGGTCCTGGAATTTGGAGAGGTGGTTACAATAGTGGAAAAGCAAACACCACAAACAATTTATTTTTAGATGCAGAAGCAGGGATAAATAGAGTGGCAATTCGTTCTATGTTACAAGCTGGTGCTGTAACCATTACTGCTAGTGCAAAAGGTTTAAAATCAGATACTATTACTATTACATCTAAATCTGTGGCAATTGATAACGGATTGTCAAAATTATTACCTCAAGAATTTAAGGTTGATGCTAATTTTGAAGAACCTTTACCAATTCATACACCAAAAACTGAACCTTACAACCCTGCAAGAGTTAACAAAAGCGATTTGTTTACTAAGTTTAGTTATACAGGAAATGGAAAAGCAGCACTCAGAAAAAATGTACATTGGGGTAAAAAAGCTTATACAGATATGGAACACAACTACACTGTAATTCCTAAGTATTTGGTAGGCTCAGAATATATTAGAGTTCCTAATTCTGATGGTAAATATTGGGCACGAGACCAGTTACAATTTATTGCAGGTAAAGACATGCTTATTTATGTGGGGCATGATGATCGTGTAGAAAGACCCGTATTTTTAACCAAAGATTATACAGATACTGGAGATGATGTTAATTTAGGAGGCGTTAAAATGTCGCTTTTTAAAAGAGTAGCCAAAAAAGGAGAAAGTATCATTATGGCAGGAAATAGCGATGGTGATGTACCTGAAGAAAGTAGAATGTATTTTGTTATTGGAAAAGCATTGAAAAAATAAAAACAAACGAGACTATTCGGTTTTACAAAATTATGAAAAAGAAAAATTAAGGTTTTCTGTATTATAATACCATTATAGTACAGGACACCTTTTTCTTTTAAGGATATTACTTTTATTATTTCATCTTATATAGTAAAAATAAGGTGATCTTACAGAAATTATGAGTAATATACATGTTTTTAAATCGCTGATTATAATGTCTTTGGTTTGCTTTTTTCAATCTTACGCACAAAATCCAATTGTAGCAAATAAAGGATTGAATGATCCTCATATTCATATCTTTAATGATACAGCTTACGTTTATGCTTCTCATGATACATCTATTAAGAACAAAAAGTTTATTATGGAAGACTGGTGGGTTTGGTCTTCACCAGATTTAGTCAACTGGACAAAAAGAAGCGTTTTAAGTCCAAAAGACACCTATATTGGTAAAGATTTTACCAGATGTTGGGCAACAGATGTAGCTTATAAAAACGGAAAATATTATTGGTATTTTTCCGAAGGAAATCAACAAACAGGTGTTGTAGTTGGAGATACACCTGTGGGGCCTTGGAAAGATCCTTTAGGAAAACCATTGTTAACTTCAGACTTAACTCCAACAGACGAATATGATATGGCTATTTTCGAAGAAGATGGAAACCATTATATCATTTTTGGAGTTTGGGAATATTACATTGCCAAACTAAATTATGACATGATTAGTTTAGCAGAAAAGCCAAGAAAAATCATCATTAACAACCCTAGAGGCCCTTATAATCAAGATGGTAAAAATTTAGAAAAACCAACAGATGATAAGCCTTTTGTGCACAAATACAAGGGTAAATATTATCTATCTTGGGGTTGTTTTTACGCAATGTCCGATAATTTGTATGGTCCTTATGATTACAAAGATTCGGTTATAAAACAAGAAAGTTTTGCTAAAGGCTATGATGCACCTACATGGCCAAATGGATTTTTACAAGGTAGACACGGGTCTTTCTTTGAGTGGAATAATCAATGGTATTATACCTATTGCGATATTAGTCAAACAGGAAATCGATATTTTAGAGACACTTTTATAAGTTACGTTCATTATAAAGAAAACGGAGAAATGGCTATGATAAGAGTTGATGGTATTGGAGTAGGAAATTACAATGCAAATCAAAAAATTGAAGCAGAAGATTATTTTAAAGCAGAAGGTGTCCGAAAACAAGAATTAAAAAATGGTTTTATAATTAAAACAGTTGCTAATAAAAGCTACTTAAATTTCCCATATATTAAAGAATTAGAAAAAAAATCTAAATTAATAGTAGCAGCAAAGGCTAAAAATGGCGGAAAGTTTTTAATAAAAATTCAAAGAAATTCATTAAAAGGAGATGCTTTAGCTAGCCAAAGTTTCGAGCTGAATCCAAATTCAGAAAAATATACAGAAATTACCATAAATTTAAAATCACTTAAGAATACAGAAAATTTTTACTTTTCAATAGAACAATTAACCAATAATCAATTACTAATTGATTCATTTTCATTTTCAAAATAAACAACCAATGAAAAAACTATCAATCTTAATTTTATCAATTATCCTTTTTTACGCTTGTGGAGAATCTACATCCAAAAAAGATTATAAAGATGCATCCTTATCAATAGATGAAAGGGTAGAGGCCCTACTCCCTCTAATGTCCTTAGAAGAAAAAGTGGCTCAAATGCGAATTTTCCACGCTAATATTGGAACAAAACCAGATAAAGATGGAAACTTGGTGTTGTCTAAAAGAGTAATAAAAAAGTTAAAATTAGGTATTGCAGGAATAAAAAACCCAGGAGAACACATAGATCCTGTTGCTGCTGCAAAAATGAATAACGAATTACAAAAATATATCATCGAAAATAACAGATGGGGTATTCCTGCTTTGTTTGTTACAGAATCTTACAATGGTGTAGATGCAGAAGGTTGTACATTATTTGGGCGTCCAATGACGTCTGCAGCATCGTTTAACCCAGATTTGGTTAGAAGACAATGGGATGTTGTTGGTAGAGAAGCACGTTTAAGAGGTATGCATATGTGTCACTCACCAGAGGCAGATTTAGTTAGAGATCCACGTTTTGGAAGAATGAGTGAAGCTTTTGGAGAAGATACTTACTTAACAACTCAAATGGTTAAAAATGCTATTATTGGTGTGCAAGGTAATTACGAAGGTTTAGGTGCAGGAACACATATTGGTGCTGTAGCAAAACATTTTGCAGGTTATGGACAAGTGTTAGGTGGTTCTAATTTTGCAGCGATAGAAATTTCTGAAAGAACCTTAATAGATGAAATTTATCCACCTTTTGAGGCTGCTGTTAAAGAAGCAAAAACATTAGGAATTATGGCTTCTCATGGAGATTTAAACGGAGTAGCTTCTCATGGAAATAAAGAATTATTAACTGGTGTTTTAAGAGACGATTGGGGCTTTGAAGGATATGTAGTTTCAGATTCTAACGATATTGCACGTCTGTATTATTTTATGGGAGTTGCAGAAACGCCAGAAGCAGCTGCACAAATGGGATTAGAAGCGGGTATAGATATCGATTTATATGCAGAAGATTCGTATTCATATTTACCTAAAATGGTAAAGGATAATCCTGAATTAGAAGAACTAATAGACAGATCTGTAAGACGTGTTTTAAAAACAAAATTTATCTTAGGGCTGTTCGATAATCCTTATATCGATTTAGAGAAAACAAAAAAAGGTGTACGTTCAGCATCTTCTTTAGAGTTGGCAAAAGAATCTGACTTAGAATCTATCATTTTATTAAAAAATGAAAGCAATACATTACCATTAAATAAAAATAAGTCAATCAAAGTAGCACTTTTAGGTCCTTTATTAAAAGAGAATACCAAAGAAATGTTTGAATCTGCTGTTGGCAATAGTAACGTTAAATTTGTTGCTGAAAAAGGTTTTGGATTGACAAATGAAAAAGGAGGAGCTCCCGAATTGTTAGAAAGAGATCCAAAAGCAATTGCAAAATTGCTGAATACCGCCAGAAGTGCCGATATCAATATATTATTTTTAGGTGGAGACGAATTTACTTCAAAAGAAGCATTTTTTACTCATGCATTGGGTGATAGAGCAACTATAGATCCTGTAGGTCCTCAAGATGAATTAATTGAAAAAGTAAAAGCACTTGGCAAACCTGTAATTGTAGTTTTAAAACACAGAAGAACCTTATCTATAAATGCAATTGCAGAAAAAGCGGATGCTATTTTAGATACTTGGGATTTAAGTGAATTTGGAGATCATTCAACCGCTAAAATTATTTTTGGTGATGTGTCTCCTTCTGGGAAGTCTCCTGTAACCATTCCAAGATCAATTGGACAGATTCCATTTCATTATAGCATGAAAGAAATCAACTATAAGAAAGAATATTTATTTTTAGAAAAAGGACCAATTTATCATTTTGGTCATGGATTAAGCTATGGTAAATTTGAATATTCAGATATTAAATTATCAAGCTCAGAAATTACACCAGATACAGAAATTACAGCGAGTGTAACTGTAACCAATACAGGAAAAGTAAAAGCTAAAGAGGTAATACAAATGTATTTGAAAGACGAAATTGGTTCTGTAACAAGACCTGACAAAGAATTAAAAGGTTTTCAAAAAATTGAATTTGCTCCAGGAGAAAGTAAAACAGTTACATTCACAATTACCCCAAAAATGTTAGAGTTTACAGGGATATCAATGAAAAAAGTTTTAGAAGCAGGAGACTATACTGTAAAAATAGGAACTTCATCAAACCAATATTTAGAAACAAAATTTAAACTAAAAAAATAGATTTAAAATGAATAAATCAATCTTTACAATTTTAGCTTTAGTGCTAACGCTTTTTAGTTGTTCTGTATCACAAAATACAGTAGCTCAAAAATCCATTGATTTAGATAACACAGCTATTAAAAAGGCTATGATTAAAGCCTTAGAATGGCAAGAAACACATCCAATTTTTGCAATTCACCCCACAGATTGGACAAATGGTGCTTATTATACAGGTGTAGCAAGAGCGCATAAAACCACCAAAAACATGATGTATATGGCTGCTTTAAAAAACCAAGCAGTACATAACAACTGGCAAACTTTTAAACGCTTACATCATGCAGATGATGTGGCAATTTCTTACAGCTACTTGTACATTGCAATGACAGATAAAAGAAGAAACTTTGTAGACTTAGAGCCTACAAAAAAGTTTTTAGACACTCATTTATATGAACCAAATAGATGGAAAGAAGGAAAATCGAAAGATATTAAAGGAGAAACTATTTTATGGTGGTGGTGTGATGCTTTGTTTATGGCACCTCCTGTAGTAAATTTATATGCCAAAAAAACAAATCAACCTAAATATTTAGAGGCGATGCACAAATATTATATGGAAACGTATAACAGATTGTATGACAAAGAAGAAAATTTATTTGCTAGAGATATGCGTTATGTTTGGCAAGGAACAGATAAGGATAACAAAGAACCAAATGGTAAAAAAATATTTTGGTCTAGAGGAAATGGTTGGGTAATTGGTGGTTTAGCATTAATGTTAGATGATATGCCAAAAGATTTTAAATACCGTAGTTTTTATGAAAATTTATATAAAGAAATGGCTGCTAAATTGTTGGCTATTCAGCCAGAAGATGGTTTATGGAGAACAAGTTTATTAAGTCCAGAGTCTTACAATCATGGAGAGGTAAGTGGAAGTGGTTTTCATACGTTTGCATTAGCTTGGGGTATTAACAACGGTCTGTTAGATAAAAAACACACACCTGCTGTAAAAAAAGCATGGAACGCTTTAGCAGCTTGCCAGCATGAAGATGGTAGAGTAGGTTGGGTACAGAATATTGGTGCTTTTCCAGAACCAGCATCTGCAGATAGTTATCAAAATTTTGGTACAGGAGCATTTTTATTAGCGGGTAGTGAGGTGTTAAAATTGAAATAGTTCCTTGTATAAATTAAATTACTTAAAGTCGAAGATTTATTCTTCGACTTTTTTTATTAAAAAAAAACACCTTGATTGCGTTTTTGGATGTTGAAAGTAACAGCAAGTTATATTAATTGCTCTTTCTTTTTGTTTTGATGAGTTGAGAAATCAGATAAACAGGATAAAGCAGGATACCTTTTAGGGCATAAGACAGTAATTTAATCAACAATACAAACATCCAAAAAAAAAATATGAAAAAGAAACTATTAAGTCTTGTATTACTTTTAGCAACTTTATCACTTCTTGCACAAAAAGTAATTTTAAATCCAGCTTATGAAGTAAAAAGATCTAGCATCTATGATGTTGATAAAATAGAACTTACAGAAACTGAAACTAGAGTTCATGTTAGAGGTACTATTGTTCCTGGATGGCATATGAGGTTCCGAAAAAATGATTTCTTAAAAGATTACAAAACTGGCAAAGAATACACTATTATTAAAATTGAAAACCATAAGTTTAATGAAAGAATTTTAATTCCAGAATCTGGCACAAAAACAGTAGTACTTGTCTTTCCTCCTTTAGATAAAGGTGTAAAAAAAATAGATTTCAAGCATGCTGTCTATGGAATATCTTTAGAAAAACAAAGAAATAACAAACCAAAAGAAGTTCCAAAATACGTAAATCAGTGGATAGAAAAAGAGTTAAACAAAGTTACAGTTAACCCTATAAAAGATTTTAATTCAAAAGATTTTTTTAACTCAAAAAAAGCAAAACTCATTGGCTATATAAAAGAATATGATAAAAGGTTAAAATTTAATACAGGTATTATATACCAAAAAAACAATGTTACTAGAGAAGATTACCCTATTGTTGTTCAAGTTTATGAAGATGGTCGTTTTGAAGCAGAAATACCTTTAATTCATCCAGAAACGAATTATATAAAAATTAACAAATCTGCTATAAATTATTATCTAGAACCAGGACAAACACTTGCCATCATTTTAGATTATGAAGATTTTAGAAATAATGTAATTTCTAGAATGGCGCGTTCTACAAGGTATACATTTAAAAAAACAATTTTCAAAGGCCCTTTAGCTAAAATTAACAACCATTTAAACAATTTTAAAGTTAAAGATTTCGATTACAGAACTTTTAATGAAAAATTTAAAACACTTAGTATTGATGATTTTAGAAAAGAGCAAGATGCCAATTTAAGAGCAAACCTCGAATTGTTGAATAGTTATGTAAAAAACAATAATGTTAACCACAAAACAAAAGAAGTATTAGAAAATATTTTAAGGATAGATTATGCCACACTTTTATTCGATTTTGTAAGAAAAAGTGATAACGAGGCTAGAAAAAATAAATTATATGCCAATTTAAGAACACCTATAACAGATAATTATTATGACTTCTTAAAAGATATTGACTTTAATAATAAGGCTTTACTGGTGCCTAATAGATTTTCAATATTTGTAAATAGATTTGAATTTAGTAAACCTATCAGTGTTTACCCCAATCGTAAATTTATGAGAATAGACCCAGAAATAACTCTGGATAAGTACTTAGAAACTCATAAAATAAAACTCACTGAAAACGATAAAAAGCTTAGAGAAGTTAAAAATCAGAGATTTACATCTTATGAAGAATATCAAAAATTTCAGAAAAAGTTTAGTAAACCTTATCAAGAAGCACTGGTTGCATACAATATAAAATACATACAACCTTTACTCGATAAACAAAAAGTTAATATTACAGAAAATACTATGAAAAAATGGCGTTTACGAGATTCTGTTGTAAAAAACACTTTCCATTTAGAGAGAAACCTTGTACAAGATTTGACCAAAATTAGAGCCTTAAACTTTGATATTAAAAGAACAGATAGCGAAAACGCAAGAAAATATTGGAATGTACTAAAAACAAACATTTCTAATCCTTTTTTAATTAGTCAAGGTGAAAGAATTGTAAATAAAAAGTTTCCAGTTGTTGAGCAAATTACTCAAAAAGCAGTAGAAAAAACAAGTAACGAAAATTTAGCATTAAAAGCCAAAACTACAAAACTACCAAAAGGAAAAGCAACAGCTATTTTTAATGATATTATAAAATCTCACAAAGGTAAAATATTGTTTATAGATTTTTGGGCTACAAGTTGTGCTCCTTGCGTGGGTTCAATAAAAAGGATGAAAGAAATAAGAAAAGAATATAAAAACAATGTAGATGTAGATTTTGTATTTATTACAGTTGAAAATCAATCACCTGAAAGAAGGTATTTGAGCTTTGTTAAAGATCAGAAACTAGAAAATACTTACAGAATCCCTGTTGATGATTTTAATTATTTACGTCAATTATTTAAATTTAATGGTATTCCTAAATATGTAGTTATTGCTAAAAATGGCGAGATAATCAATGATGATTATAACATGTATGAATTTACAAGAACTGTAGATGATATTATTAAAAATTATAAATAATTTTATTTAAAAACGTAATTTAAAAAGGTGTGTGCAGGATACCTTTATCAAATAGGATAAATACCTTTATCTCTGTTTTTAATTTATAGGATATAATTTTATGAAAAAAGTATTTTTTTTATCATTTTTAATGCTGATTTCCTCAGTAATTAGTTGTCAACAAAAAAAGGATAATAGGTCTAAAAAAGACAAAGAAATTACAAGCAAAGTTCAAGATTTATTAAGTCAAATGACTTTAGAAGAAAAGATTGCAGAAATGACGCAAGATGCACCTGCAAATGAGAGGTTAGGAATTCCATTTATGAAATATGGAGAAGCACTTCATGGGTTATGGCTTGTTTTAGATTATTATGGTAATACAACAGTTTATCCTCAAGCTATTGCTGCAGCTTCTACTTGGCAACCTGAATTAGTCAAAAAAATGGCTTCACAAACCGCTAAAGAAGCCAGAGCTTTAGGAGTTACCCATGTGTATTCACCTAATTTAGATGTAATTTCCGGTGATCCAAGATATGGTAGAGTAGAAGAATCTTATGGTGAAGATCCTTATTTGGTATCTAGAATGGGAGTTGCATTTATTCAGGGTATACAAGGAATGGGTGATGAACGTTTTGATGAAAACCATGTGATTGCTACTGCAAAGCATTTTATTGGTTATCCTGAAAACAGAAGAGGTATCAATGGTGGTTTTAGTGATATGTCAGAACGTCGTTTACGAGAAGTGTATTTACCACCTTTTGAGGCTGCTATAAAAGAAGCAAAAGTAGGTGCTGTTATGCCAGGGCATCAAGATTATAATGGCGTTCCAAACCACATGAATACTTGGTTATTAAAGGATATTTTAAGAGATGAATTGGGTTTTGATGGTTTTATTGTTTCTGATAATAATGATGTTGCCAGATTAGGAACCATGCATTTTATCGCTGAAACTAGAACTGAATCAGCTATTTTAGGTTTAAAGGCTGGGGTTGATATGGATTTAGTAATTGGAAAGAATGAGAAGCTTGCAGCATATAATACCAAAGTCTTAAAGGATACCATAACAAAGAATCCTCAATTGGAAAAGTATATTGACAAAGCGACATCTCGTATTTTAAAAGCAAAATACCAATTGGGTTTATTTGATACAAAACCAAAAAAGATTGATAAAAAAACTGTATACGCTGGTAAAAAAGAACATCAAGAGTTTTCTTACGAGATGGCTAAAAAAGCAATCATTTTGTTAAAAAATGATAATAATATACTGCCTTTAGATATGTCTAACATAAAATCGTTAGCGGTTATTGGTCCAAATGCGCATGAAAATAGACCTAAAAAAGGAACCTATTCTTTATTAGGAGGCTATTCTGGTTTACCACCATTTTATGTTTCTGCTTTAGATGGTATCAAAGCTAAAGTTGGTGATAAAGTAAAAATCAATTATGCAAAAGGATGCGATTTACAAGGTAATTCTAAAGCAGGTTTTCCAGCCGCAATTGCAGCTGCAAAAAAATCGGATGCAGTTATTTTGGTAATTGGTGGTTCTAGAAAAACAGGTGGAGAAGGAGTTGATAGAGCTGATTTAGATTTATATGGTGTGCAAAAAGAATTGGTAAAAGCAATTCATAAAACAGGTAAACCTGTTATCGCAGTTTTAATTAATGGTAGACCATTGTCCATCAATTATGTTGCAGAAAATATTCCATCAATTTTAGAAACGTGGTATTTGGGTATGCGTTCTGGAGATGCTATTGCAGATGCTATTTTTGGTGATGTAAATCCTGGAGGAAAATTAACAGTTTCTTTCCCAAGATCTGTTGGTCAACTTCCTGTAACGTATTTAGAAAGACCAGATTTCATTGGATCTGGAAAAGGGCAATTTAAAGATGCAGATAAATCACCTTTATTTCCTTTTGGATATGGATTAAGTTACACAACATTTAAATATAGTAAACCAACCTTTAAAGATACTGTAATAAATACTGATGGAAGCACAACTGTTTCTGTAGATGTTACCAATACAGGAAAAAGAACTGGTGATGAAGTGGTACAAATGTATGTTAGAGATGATTATGCTTCTGTTGGACGTTACAACAAAATGCTAAAAGGTTTTGAAAGAATTTCATTAAATCCAGGAGAAACAAAAACAGTAACTTTTACATTAGGTTTTAATGAATTAAACATTTTAAATCAACAAATGAAAAAAGTGGTTGAACCAGGAACATTTACAATTTCTGTAGGTGCTTCGTCACAAGAAAGTGATTTGCAAAAAGCTACACTTGTTGTAAAGTAGAGTTTTTAAAATTAGTGATAATTTAGAAAACTTCAGTTCAAAGACAAATTTTAAAATGAAGCTCTTCAAGGAATGTAGAATGGAATAAAAATATATCTGATTTAATCCAAATTATTATTGCTCTACAAATATCGTATCTATACATGTTGAGACTTACTATATAGATACAGTAGCTTTTGCGAAAAAAATCATTTACTAATATTATAATTACCAAACATTTTTAATGTGAAAGTGCAAAGTTAGAAAGTAAACCTAATTTAATAAATGAAATTGAGTGTTTTAATTGGTTTTCTTGTTTGCTATGATAAGATAAGTAGTTTCGTTTTCGAGAATTAAAAAAAATAGAAAGAAGCATTTCTTTCTGTTTTTTTTGCTTTAATAAAAAATGTCAAATCTGGGAGAGGTAGTTTACTCTGTATAAGTAGTAGGATGTTTCCTAAGGTTTGACATAGAATATATTATATGAATGATATTTTTTAAAACATAGATAGGCTTTTTTTTATTAAAATTGATATGAAGTACCTTTAAATTGATTTTATTGTTTGTTTTGATACACCTTTTTTAAGGTTTAGTGACCTTATTAGAAACAAATTTTATGTCAAAATTAAACAAGAAAATATTTTTAGAAAACTACAATTCATCTTTAAAAATTAGAAATCCTTTTAGTTTTTTGAAGACATTCTGTATTTTTTTCTGCTGTTAAATCTTCAAGAATAGATTTTATATACTTTGGTTTTTTCCTGTTTTGGTTTTTCATCTTTTTGTACTGTTTGTTTTTTCATAGAACATTTAAAACTTTCATAGTTTTGTTAATCTTTTCTTTCAATAGTTTTTAATTAAGCAACATTTAAACCCCTTATTTGAAACTACCTTTTCTGTTTATGACTTTTAGGTTTTATACATTACAAACTTTTAAAACATAGTCATGAAAAAAAATTACCAATTACTATTTTCAGTTTGTATATTATTAGCTGTAACTTATTTTATAACAAAAAACACTACTAACAATTCTAATTCTACAACTTTTGAAGAAAATTATGATAGAGAAGAGGAAAGTGAAGAAGAAGAGGCATACGAGCGTGCATTGAAAGAAGACGACTTTGTTAAAGTACCAGCTTTTGTCCCATCAAAATTAACGGCTAAAGAACTACGTGTTTATTTAGAAAAAAGAAAAAAATTAGAAGCTTCTGGATATCAGTTTACAAAATATCAAAAAACTGTAAATGAACTAAACAACATATCAAAATACACCACAATAAACAAAGTTGAAGAACATGTTTATGCTAACAATAAAATTTCTGGAAGTTGGCAACAAAAAAATATTTTAACAAAAGGTTGGAGAAATAATAATAACGGGTTTAGAGCTGATGGTTCTGTTTACGACCCTGTAAATAAAGAGCTTTACGTGGTATCTTATGCTGGCCATTTGTATAAAATTGATGAATCAAAAAAAACAAGTTGGATATTAAAAAACCATAAAAAGAACTTTAAGGGTAACGATTTTAATGGTATAAACTTACCAAGTGGTGCTTTTAGATTACTTAACCAACAAAATAATGGAGGCATGGAGTTTTCTGATGATGAAGGCAGAACATGGACCACAGCAAACGGTGCATATTTTCAAAATTCTTGGAACTTTAAAACACTTGTTACAAAAACAAAAACAGGTAGAAGAATTGTAGCTCATGGTGGCAAATATAATAATGGTATTGGATACGATCATATATACATATCTTCAGACTATGGATTAAACTATACAGTATCTAGCTTAAACTTTAAACAATCAGATTATGTTGTACAAATTTCTAAACCTCACAACAGTAATAGTGTATATTGCTTTGCCCGTAGAAAAAGTGATGCTAAACTTTCTATTTATAAAATGGATAAAGAAGATGACGACTTTTCATTATTATTTGATGCTGTTCAAAAAATGTGGGGTCTAGATACAGTGCATGGTACTTTAGTAAATGGTGTTACTCATTTCTACATCAGTCATGGAAAAAATAATATTTTTTATTCAAGTGATGAAGGACTTAATTGGACGAAAACTGCTGGAAATAGCGGAAGAAATCTCGAGGAAATTCACCCTACTCAACCCAATATTTGTTTTAAAGGATTTGTAAATATTTTTATGTCTAAAGATTATGGTGCTACTTGGAATGTAAATCCAAAAGGAGCTCATGAACTTCACGACAACTATGTTTGGGACTTACAACACATGAAAACATATGATGAAGAAGATGGCAGTAATTTTACATTTGTTGGTATGGACTTTGGTAGTTATTATACATCAAATTCATCAGATTGGGAATCATGGGTTTCTGTAAATAGCGGAAGTCCAGTTATGATGTGTTATGATATGGTAGCTACAGATACTCATAATAAAATTTATACTGCTAATCAAGATCGTGGAAGCCAAGGTATTATTGACAACAAAACCAATGATAATTTGTTTGAAGCTTATAAAGAAGCACCAACAGATATTTTAAGAGTTGCACTAGCCAATAATGAATCTTCTATTTGGTATTGGTACTACTATGGAACTATTGGACGAAACGATGTTGTTAACGGTGGTGGACAGAATAATATAACTAAAAAAGATTTTTATGGCAATTGGTGGGCATCTAGTATGATAGGTTCTCCTAACAAAAATGAAGACGCTGTCTACGTAGCTACAGGTAATAGTTTAGATAAGTTTACTTATAACGGAACTACTATTGTAAAAACAACGCATCCTTATAATTTTGGCGAACCTATTATTAGTTTTGCATATTCAAAACTAAATACAAACTTGTGGTATGTGGGTTTAAAATCAGGTCCATTTATGTATTCTAAAGATGGTGGAAACACGTTTAAAAAATCGACTTATACAGGAGTTTGGCCAGGACAAGAAAATTCACATAAAAAACGTAAAACCGTAATTTTAGATAGCCCTACAGAAGAAAACACAGTGTATTATGCAGGAAAAGGGAATTATTTTTTAATTTCTAAAGATGGTGGCATTTCATTTACAAACCATTCTACAGGATTATCTGTAACTAGAATTACAAGTTTAGATGCATCACCCAATGGAAAATTTATTTTTGCAGCATCAAATAATGGTCCATGGGTTTATGCAGTAGATCAAGATCGTTGGTTTAAAATGACAGGTCCAGAAGTACCAGAACTTGTAGAATGGACTAGTGTTAAATTTATTCCATCAAAAAATATAGTTCGCTTTGCTACGTATGGAAGTGGTATTCTAGATTTTAAAATTAATGAAAATTCCCTCAGTACAGAAACAAATAGTACTACAAAACCATTTAAATTAAAAGCGTATCCAAATCCTAGTAATGGAATTTTTAAACTTTATATACCAACTAATAAAGAAAAAATAGATTTAGCAATTTATAATCAAACTGGGGTATTGGTATTAAAATCTATACTTATTTTAAAGGATAAAAAGGCAACAATTGATTTAACAAACCTAGCATCAGGTTTCTATTTTGCTAAAATAAATTTGAATGGTAAAACAACGTCTATTAAACTTATAAAGAACTAACATAAAAAAAAATAAAAACATGAAACTTCAATTTTTTGTTTTTTTATTATCTACATTTTTATGTATACCCACTTTTGCCCAAACTTACACATGGTCAGGAAATGGAGATGGAGTTTCTCTATATCAAGAAGAAAACTGGGAATTTAATAAAAAAACTATTCCTCAAATAAATCCAAATACACCAATTTCGTCAAATTTATTGGTTAATTTAGGTACAGTTGGTGGTAATGGTTTTAATGGCGATTTACTTTTAGGCGGAAACGCACTAACCATTTATGGAGGTTTGATAAATGGTAAAGATAATATTGGAAGTTTTTCTTCTAACACTCAACGTAGTGCTTTGAATTTATATGGTGGAAATACCACTTGCAAGAACTTTAAAAACTTAAATGTATTTATTGATAATGATGCCGAATTAACCTTGACAGACAACAATAGCCTTCTCGAAAATACTAAAATTGATTTGGGAATTGATTTTCAAGGAATCGTAACTTTTTCAAATATTGATATCGAAAATTTTAGAACTAATCTACTTTCTAAATTTATGGTAAATGGTACTATTGCTATTGAAGGTACAAATGTAATCATTACAAATAATGGAAACAGAACTCAGTTGCGTGTTCTAAATCCAAATTCTAACAACGGAAATAAAGATTATTCAGATAGCCCAGTTGCTAATAATGGTCCAAATATTATTTACATTTTACTAGACGATTTAGCTTATGGAGATTTAGGAATTTTATGGCAAAACAATAAAGAAGGCGATAAAAGGATGCTATCACCACATTTAGATAATTTTGCTATCGAAGGTGCAACCTTAACCAATCATTATGCATCTGCTCCTGTATGTGCTCCTTCAAGAGCTTCTTTTTTAGATGGCTTACATCAAGGTCATTCTAGTATCAGAAATAATCAATTTGACAAACCGATAAAAAAAGGGTTAACAATAGCTGAATTATTATCTAAAGCTGGTTATAGAACCATGCACGTTGGAAAATATGGAACAGCTGGAGGTAGAACATCTGGCACTCCATCTCATCCTTTAAAAATAGGTTTTGACCAATTTTATGGTTTTCTTTTTCACAGTCAAGGTCATATTCATTATCCGCAAAACGGAACTACAAATAAACAATCTTATTTTACAGATGGATACAAAAAAATACTTGAAGGTACAGCACTAACTTACACAACAGATGTTTTTACTGCAAAATCTAAACAATGGATAATTAACCATAAAAACACAAGACCCGAGCAACCTTTCTTCTTGTATTTGGCGTATGATGTTCCTCATTCTGCACTAGATGTACCTACTACTGCATATCCTAATGGAGGTGGTTTAACTGGAGGTTTACAATGGACAAGCAGCACATCAAATACACCTTGGGTAAATACAGCTTTTGGTGAAAGAAATGCATTTATACATCCAGATTATGCTTCTAAAAATTGGACAAATAATGAAAAAAAATATGCTACAATGGTTAGAAGAGTTGATAATGCAATTCATGATATTATTCAACTTTTAAAAGATTTAAATATAAATAATGAAACATTAATTGTATTTACATCAGATAATGGCGCTCACAAAGAAGGAGGTTATAACCCGCAATCTTTTGAATCTTATGCAAACTTTAATGGTATAAAAAGAGATTTATGGGAAGGAGGAATTCGAATGCCAACTTTATGTCGTTTTCCAGAAACTATACCAAGCAACGCTATTGTAAATTATCCTTCTGGACAATGGGATTGGTATGCTACTTTTTCTGAATTAGCTGGTGTACCAACACCAATTAATATTGATGGCGTTTCATTATTACCTGCTTTAAAAAACGAAACCGAAAACCAAAAAGAGAGAGCATACTTGTATCACGAATATACAAACTCTGCAAAAACACCCAATTATCAAGATTTTGAACCTTCTAAAAGAGATCGAATAAGAAACCAAATGCAAGTTATTAGAATTGGAGATTATAAAGGAATTCGCTACAATATTAAAAATCATTCAGATGCTTTTGAAATATATAATATTGCAACAGACCCAAGAGAAAGCAAAAATTTAGCTGCTAATATGCCTTTGTTGGAGCAACAGATGCGTGATAAAACCCTCCAAGTAAGAAAGAAAAATACAACTGCTTTAAGACCTTATGATAATGAGCTTATACCAAGTATAAACCTATCTAACACTATAAATGGATTGTTTAAATATACCTACAATAGCAAAAGTGATTGGATACCAAACTTTACCTATTTAACTCCAAATAAATCTACAGTTATTCAAAATATAAATTCTGATGATAACCAAACAGCAAAAAATTTAGGATTGTTTTACACTGGTTATATCAATATTCCAACTGATGGGCGCTATACTTTTTATATAACTTCATCGTCTAAATGCCATTTAATGCTTCACGATATTCATCTTATAGACAATGATTTTAATTATACTAATGCAGAAATTTCAGAAGAATTATATTTAAAATCTGGGTTGCATCCCATAAAAATATTTTACCAACAGAATAATGAATTAATTCCTGATATTCAATTAAAAATGGATGGTCCTGGAATTTCAAAAATGGCAATTACAAATGAAATGTTTTACATAGAAAATACACTTTCTTCAAGCAGCTTTAATGTTAATAATAGCATAGAAATATTTCCTAATCCAACTAAAAACAAACTTTATATTTCTCTTTTAAATGATAAGAGAACGATAACGAAACTTAGTGTTTTTTCGTTAGTTGGTCAAAAAATAATAGATTTAGAAGTTCAAATAAATGAAAATACGAAGCGTTATGAAGCTCAAATTGCTAATTTAAAATCTGGTATGTATCTATTTAAGGTATATTTTAGTGATGGTGTAATTGCTACGAAAAAAATTATAAAACAGTAATTGATAAAAATGAATTAATAAATATGAAGAGATTTTTCTTACTGTTAGTAGTATTATTTTTTTTAAATTGTAAAGACAAAGAAGTTCCTCAAAAACCAAATATTGTTTGGATAATGCTAGAAGATTGGGGTTATCAACTTTCTTGTTATGGAGAACCTGGTATTCAAACAAAATATATTGATCAACTAGCCGCTAATGGAGTAAGGTATACAAATTCTTTTTGTACTGCTCCTGTATGTTCTCCAAGCAGATCTGCAATGATGACTGGTTTTCATCAAAATTATATTAATGCAAATCAGCACAGATCTGGGAAAAAGTTTGGCTATCCAAAACAAGAACTGCCTAAAGGAATAAAACCTTTAACACTTCATTTAAAAGAAGCTGGTTATTATACTGCTTTAATGAAGAGCAAAAAAAAAGACCTTAACTTTTTACCTAATAGGCATCTTTTTGATGGTAGAGATTGGAAAAACAGAAAACCAAACCAGCCATTTTTTGCACAAGTTACTTTTGAGTGGACACATAGAAAATGGAGAAGAGATTCTATAAGACCAATTTCTATTGATAGTGTAAAAGTACCTCCTTATTACCCGCAAACAGATCTTGTAAAACGCGATTGGGCAAATGGATTAGAAGCAATGCAAATCGTTGACAGACAAGTTGGTGAATTGTTAAAAAGAATTGATGATGAAGGTTTAAAAGAAAACACTATTGTATTTTTAATTGGTGATAATGGCAGATGTATGCCTAGAGGAAAACAATTTTTGTACGATGGTGGTATTCAAGTTCCTGTAATTATTCGTTGGCCAAATAAAATAAAAGCAGGACAGGTGAATGCTAACTTAATCTCTACAATAGATATTACTAAAACTATTTTAGATATCGCTGGTGTAAAGTCCGAAATTCCTTTACCTGGTATAAATTTACTGAACACTAACAAACAGAGAAAATATATTTATGCTGCTAGAGACAAAATGGATGATACTCACGATGCCTCAAGAGTTATACGTTCTAAAGAGTTTAAATTAATTCATAATTTAATGCCAGAACGCGCTTACTGTCAGCTAAATAATTATAAAGAAGATTTTTACCCTACTTTGGCAGAAATGAATGTATTGTATTTAAAAGGGTTGCTTAATGAAAATCAAAAAAAGTTTATGGCTGCAACAAAACCAGAATTTGAGTTGTATGATATGGTTAACGACCCTTACGAACTAAACAATTTAGCCTACAACAAAGATTTTGCTAAAATTAAGAAAGAATATCTAAATCAACTCAATAAATGGAGAGCAACTATAAACGATAAAGGTGTTACTGACGAGTTTAGAAAAGGTGGTGCTACTGCCAAATACCCAACAAGAACATTACAAGAATGGGAAGTACATTTAGAAGGTTTTAAGCCTTGGGTATTTAGAAATCCTAAAAGTAAAATGAAACATCCTTATGCTAAAAAATAATGCTTAAAAATAAAATTAATTATTTCCTAGGATTTTATTGATTTTATTTTTTTCAAAATCTTTATTATACTTTGGATTCTTCTGTTTAGGTATTGGAGCATTCATAACAGTACGCCACGTATTCAATTTTTTAAATAATTCTGCTGCTTTTTCTGGATTTGTTTTTTCTAAATTGTTTCGTTCTCCTAAATCATCTTCTAAATTATACAACTCAAGACAATTATCTTCAAAATAGTGGTGTAACTTCCATTTTCCTGAAATTACAACAGAACCTGGACGAGTTCTAAACAATGGGTCTCTTCCGTTATCTACCTTAGCATTAGATGATTGCAAATAAATAGGAAAGTGAAAAAATAAATCGCGATTTACAATTTTAGTAGTGTCTTTTAACAAAGGTAAAATATCTAAACCGTCAAGAATGGTAGCTTGTTGTTTTGGTTTAACAATGTTTTGTAAGGTAGGATAAATATCCAATTGACTTACCATATTTGTATTTTTGCTGCCAGCGTTTATATGCTTTGGCCACTTTACTATAAATGGAACACGAATACCGCCTTCGTAATACGATCCTTTTCCTGCTCTTAAAGGTGTTTGATGAGATATGGCTCTAACACCACCATTGTCTGAAGTAAAAATTACCAAAGTGTTATCGTCTAATTTTAAACTAGAAATTGTATTTAATAATTTACCAATATTTTCATCAACACTAGCAATCATTGCTGCATAATCTGCTCTATTTTGTCCGTTTTTACCTTTTTTATTTTTAAATTTTTCAATTAATTTTTCTTTACCCATTATTGGAGTGTGTACAGAATAATAAGGTAAATACAAGAAAAATGAGGAATCTTTATGTTTTTTCACGAATGAAATGGCTTCGTTAGTTAATCTATCTGTTAAATACTCTCCATCTGGACCATTTTCTATAAAATCTATTTTATAGGGTGAAAAATATCCACCTTTTCCTGGATTTCCTCTTGAACTACCTCCTACATTGTAATCTATTCCTTGTTTAGAAGGGTTTTTTCCTACGTGCCATTTCCCAAAGTTACTTGTAATATAGCCTGCAGATTTTAACATTTTTGGAAGTGTATAAACGGTATTTGTTAAATGCTTTGTGTTTTTTATAGGAATAATTTTTCGTGTACGTACATCTCCTCTTGTTGATGGACTTACTGTAAAAACATTATGTCTTGGCGTATTTAAACCAGACAGTAAACACGCTCTACTGGGTGCACAATTTGCTGCACCAGCATAAGCTTTTGTAAAATACATACCTTGGTTAGCTAATTTATCAATATTAGGAGTTTCGTAAAACTCACTTCCCATAAAACCAAGATCTTTCCAACCTAAATCATCAACATTTATTAAAATGATATTTGGCTTTTTGGGTGTCTTTTTTTCAACATGTTTTTTTTTGCAAGCGTTTAAGAAAACAAAACTTGTTACAAGAATAATATTTAGAATTATATAAACTGAACCTTTTATTTTATTGATCATACAGTTCTCTTATTAAGATTGATTTGAATTCTAACATTTGTTCATATTATTTAGATGGCTAATAAAAGTTTAACTTACTTAAAGTAGATACTTTATTATTTAGGATATTTTATGTTTTTAGTTTTATTATTCTTAATTGGTTGAATTAAGAATGAATAGTTATAATTCTTAGCTGGAATTCTAAATTCTTTGTGAGGTAGTGCTTTTTGCGACCAACTGTCATCACCACCAACACCCATTTGCTTATGGTCTATATTAATGGTGTAAAAAGCTGTCTTTTTTAAGTCATAAGTATGCAATGCCTCTTCAATATTCCAAGTAGAGTAAGGTATTGCACTCATACTTAAGTTTTCATTAATTGCTTTAATTAACACACCTGTTCCAGCATTATCTGTTAATTTCATCCATCTAACATCTGTTTTGTTGCTACTTTCTTGAGGACGAATGTATGAGTAGTAATCATCTGTTACAGTGGTTTTATATGTGCCCACATCTGCACTTAATTTTCTATCCCAATAATTTTCGTGAGGCCCACGTCCTAAATATTGCAAGTTATTGTAATTTGTTGGTATTTTTAATTGCAAGCCTAACTTTGGTAATATGGGTAGAGATTGGTCTGCGTTAAAAGTAACATCAACTTTTATAGTACCATCTCCATAAATTAACTGTTCAACTTTCATTGATGCTTTATTGTTTGCAAAAGTATAGCTAGAGGTTGCCAATGCTTTTTTATCGGATATTTTTTTCAGCTCAAAAGATGATAATTTAGCCATTTTAGAAGCTTCTCTCCAAACAGCAAGGTGTTTCTGTGTTTTTGCACCACCTCTATCATTGTCTGTTATAGGTCTCCAAAAACTTGGTTGAAGTCCTGAAACCACCAAACTTTTATTGTTAAAGATAAAGTTTGATATTTTACCATCAGCTTCATTAAAATCAATTTTAAAATTTGTACCTTTAATAGTATTATTGGTAACCGAAATGTTTTTAATTCTTTTTAAAGAAATTAATTTTGCTTCTTTGTAAAAAGGAAGTTTAAATTGTTCCCAAGCAATTTCGTGTCCCTTTTTTGCCCAGTTTGTATCGTTTTTTAACTTTAAACTAACGCGAATAAAATATTCTGATGCTTCTTTAATTTTAGGTTTTTTAAAAGGGATGGTTAACGTAGTTGTTTTATTTGGTGCTGCATCAATTGGGTTTAGCATTCCAGATTTTAATACCTTACCATTCTCTTGTAATTCCCAAAAAACATCAAACTGATTTAAATTGGTAAAATTGTGCCAGTTTTTTATGGTAAAAGTTCCTTGTTCAAGATTTTTAGGATGTATCTCTACTGGTTGAAATACTTTTTTTACTTCCCAAGTTGCTGGTTTTATTTCTCTATCTGGTCCTACAATTCCGTTTAAGCAAAAATTACTAGAGTTTATTTTTGTATCGCCCATATCACCACCAAAAGCATAGAAAAATTCTCCATCTTTTGTTTTTTGAGATAATCCTTGGTCTGACCAATCCCAAATATAGCCACCAATAATCTGTTTATTGTTTCTAAAAACATCTCTGTATTTAAATAGGTTTCCTGTAGAATTTCCCATAGAATGTGCATATTCGCACCATATAATAGGTCTTTCTTCACCTTCTAGTTCAGACATTTTTTCCATATATCCTATAGGGTTATACATTCTACTAATGACATCTACATACATAGGATCTTTATAAATTTTGTCTTCTTCTCTATGTTTGCCTTTTGTAATTTGAGCACCTTCATAATGCACAGGTCTTGTATTATCGTAACTACGAATCCAATTGGCCATTGTTACGTGATTAAAACCAGAACCAGACTCGTTACCCAAAGACCAAAAAACAATACTAGGATGATTTTTATCGCGCTCTACCATACGCACTGCACGTTCTAAAAAGGCACTAGACCAAGAGGCATCGTTACTTAATTGCCCACCAAGACCATGAGTTTCTAAATTGGCTTCATCCATTACATAAATACCATATTCATCACACAATTGGTACCATTGTTCGTCATTTGGATAGTGTGATGTTCTTACTGCGTTTATATTGTATTGTTTCATTAGTAAAATATCATTTATCATAGATGCTCTACTAACTACTTTACCTTTTACAGGATCATGTTCGTGTCTGTTAACCCCAAACATAAGCACAGATTTTCCATTTATTAAAAATTCTCCATCTTTAATTTCTGCTTCTCTAAAACCAACTTTAGTTGTTCTAGATTCTAAAATATTTCCTTTTGCATCTTTAACGTTAAATACTAGCGTGTATAAGTTTGGGCATTCTGCGCTCCATTTTTTTGGGTTTTTTACTTTACCTTGTAATAAAGCAAAATCGGGTTTTCCTCGTTGACCAAATTTTTCTCTGTATATTTTTTTGAGAGGAATACTTAAAGGTTTGTCAAAAACTTCCTTTTTGTTCTCATCAAAAAGCTTAGCTTCTAATGTATAGCCTTTTAAATTTGTATTATCAAACTTTTTTATTCTTGGTCTAATTTTTAAAGTTGCGTCTTTGTATTGTTCATCTAAATCTGTCTTTACAAAAAAATCGTAAAGTTGTACCTTAGGAGCAGAAGTTAAATATACATCTCTTTGAATACCACTTAATCGCCAATGATCTTGGTCTTCTAAATAAGAAGCATCACTAAAACGAAATACTTTTAGAGCTAATATATTTTTTCCTTCCTTTACGTGTGATGTTGCATCAAAATGAGTTGGCAGCATAGAATCTTCACTATACCCCAAAAATTTACCATTTAACCAAACATAATACGCAGAACTTACCCCTCCAAAAGACAACGTTATTTGAGTTCCATTCCAATTTTTAGGTATTTCAAATTCTGTTCTGTAACAACCTGTTGGGTTATCTTCTTTAGAAACTAAAGGTGGATTAACTGGCTGAAAAGGATACTTTGTATTGGTATAAATTGCAGTTCCAAATCCTTCTAATTCCCAATTTGCAGGAACTGGAATAGTGTTCCATTTACTATCATCATAGGTATTAGCCTCAAAGCCTTTTGGGGCTAACTCTGGTTTTGTTGACCAAGAAAATTTCCAATTTCCATTAAGTAATTTGTAACGAGAAGATGATTTTTTATCATTTTCTAAAGCCTCTAATTCATTTGCAAAAGAATGAGAAGTAGCTTTACTTGGCATTCTGTTAATGCCAGAAACTTGTGGGTCTTCCCAAGGTTTTACATCATTTAATTGTTGTGCAACTAAATACTGATAGTTACATGTTAGAAGGATGATAAATATGTAAAAATATTTGGTTTTAATCATTTTTAATAAATATTTAGTGTTGTTGGGTAATAATGTGCTTCAATATTATTGTTGAATAATTAGCTTTTTCTTAATGGTTTTATTTCTTGTTTTAATTGTTGCAATATATAAGCCACTCTTAATATTCTGGGGTAAGCTTAGGGTTACTTTATTCTTATAATGATACCTATTACTAAAAACCAATTTACCAGTTACATCTACTAAATTAAAAGTGAAATTTTGAGTAGATAGCTTATTATTAAATTGTAATGATAGCGTTTTATTGCCCTTTACAGGGTTTGGATAGATATTCAGTTCAAAATTGGAATTACCAAAACTTGTTGTTGATAAAGAATTTTTAGAGGCTAGAAATTTATTTATTTCTGTTGTCATTTCCGACTCTATACTATTGTACTCAGTTTGTGAAGTATTACAATCTGGTAATGTTAAGGATACAAAATAACTGTAGAGTGTTTGGTAAGCGCTTTCTGGATATTGTTCTTGTTCTGGACCAATATTAGAGTTATAAATTAAATTCACTAGAGATGCATAAGTGGTATCAAAATTCTGCGAATAGTTTGTAACTTCTTTGAGAATTAAATTGTCTAAATGTATCCCCAAAGAATTGTTGAAAATACTGTTTAATGTAAAGTTGAATTTACCAATATTTACTGGGTTGTTTGTTGACCAAAAAGGAACAGCAGTTGCTTTAACACTCTCAAAACCTTCAACGGAAACATCATACGTTTGGTTTGTAAAATTAAATGTTACATCAATGGTATAATCTATGTTTTTAATAAAAGTAGTTCCTAAAATATCTTTGCCAATTTGAGGGGTATTATTTCTTAAACTTTCTTTATTGGCTATAGTTGCAATAAATTTATTTTCGTTATTCCCTATTACAATACCTCCTAAAGTATCACCTGCTTGATTTTTAAATAATACAAAATTTCTTAACCAATTACGTTCGCTATTTATGGTAAACGTAAGCTTTGTATTATCGCTATTTTTCGGTGTAAATTCGCGTTCTACACCTTGATTTCCTGAGGTATAATTTATTTTTAAACGATTGTTGCTAATTTCAATATCGTTATTAAAAGTACCGTTAAGTAATGTCCAGTTGTTAGATAGTGTGCTTTCATTAAAAAAATCGCCTTGTTCATCTGCACATAATGCTTCTTGATTACAATTGTCTAAAACACTTGAAGAAGATAATATACTTAAGTCTAAGTTTGGATTAGAACTTGGGTCAATTAAATCATCATAACTCATAATACCAACATTTACTAATGCTGATCGATTTGGAAAACTCCCAGTATTCGATTGATAGACATCATAAATGAATTGAGCAAATGGTGATGGATCTTTTAGCGTTGCTAAAAAAACTACAGTCATTTTATCTGAAGCTAAACTGGTAAATACTTTATTTGCTTCACAAAGTTTACCAACAGACGCTGCTGCAAATGCACACATTAAACGAGATTCTATATTTTCATTTTCTAAATTCATAAATTTAAAAACCTCATCTGGTAAAGTGTTTATTTTTTCGTGATATGCCAAACTAGCAATACCAACTGCACCCCAATAACGTACTGTTGGATTAGCGTTGAGTAAATTTTCTACAATTTTATTGAGATCTGAAGCCTCTGCTTCACTTGCCAATTCTGCAGCAGCATAGATGGCTTCCATATTAATATTTCTATCTCTAACAACTTCATAATAACTACCATTAGTAATGGTATCTCTAAGAGTTATTGGGTTAAAACCAATATCTTTAATAGCTCTAATTTTCTGCTTTAGAGCCGTTTTCATTTCTTGTAATTTATTAGCATAATTGGCATTATTTGCTAAATTATTTACTTCTCCTGGATCTGCATTTAAATCAAAAAGTTCGAAGGTAGGATTGGGTTCCCAAAAATCTGCTTGAACACCAGACAAACTGCCATTTCTATATGCATTTTCCCAAGCTTGGAAACCAGGCATTTGAAATTGAAATTGTTTTCTAACTCCTTTAGCCCAAAAATTATTGTAGTGCCAAATGAATTTGTAATTGCCATCTGTTATGGCTCTTGATGGAATAAAATAGTTTCCTTGGTTTGCTAAAATTCCGTAGGCATAATTCTCTTCTTGTTCTTGATTTTCACCCAAAAAGATTCTACCCTGCATTTCTTCAGGTATTGCTACATCAGCAATACTTAATATAGATTTAGGAAAATCTACAAATTCTACAATAGCGTTGCTTCGTCCATTAGTACTTGGTGGGGCAAGATGTTTCCATTTTTCAGGAAAATAACCAATTATGGGTACTTTCATTCCATCTTGTCTTAAAAAGGCTTTACTACCAGACATAGAGCCTCCATTATCTGCCATAAAAAATATAATAGTATCATCTGCTCTTCCAGAATTATTTAATGCATTTAATCGGTTACCTAGCCAATTATCCATCACTTTAATTCTTTCATAATACCAAGCCATGTCATCTCTTATTAAATTTAGGTCTGGTAAATATTGAGGAATATTTACTTCATTTAATGCCACTGTTCTATTTTTTCTATCGTTAGCAATATCTCTAGTATCTGTAATTTTTGACATGTGAGTATCAAAATTATTTTCGATACAAAAGAAAGGTTTGTTTGCAGGTGCATTTTGAAATGTTCCGTTTGAGTTATTCCAAATCTGACTTAATAATGCGTCTTCATTTTTAATATTGTAATCTGTTTTACCAACATTTGATGTCCAATATCCAGCATTTTGCATCAATTTTGTCCAGAAAAATTCGTGAGGATATTCTATATCTCTACGATGTTGTTCTGCGCCCAAAGCAGATGAATAAATTCCTGTAATTAATGTAGTTCTTGCAGGAGAACAGGCAGCTCCGTTTGAATAACCATTATCGAAAATAACACTATTGGATGTGTTTGCCAATCGATCAACATTTGGTGTTTGTACAATGTTATTACCATAAGCAGGCAAGTAAAAATCAGACATATCTTCTATTATAAATAAAAGAATATTGGGCTTATCTTGGTTTTGTGCATCAGTAGAAAAAGGAAAAACTGTTGTAGCAAAAAAAAGAATTATGATAATTTTTAAGTTAATATGTTTCATTTATAATTGTAGTTATTGTGTTTTACTAAATTATAAACTAATGAGCATATCTAAGGCTTATTGTATCTCATCTTAAGGTAGAAAATGTTACAAAATATGTGTTTATTAGTTAATCTGTAGTGGTTTATGAATAACTATTTATTTTAACTATTAACATCTGAGTTTTTATTCTTTTCAACCAAGTTTTTTTTGTAATCGGTTGGGGTTACACCATATTCTTTTTTAAAACATTTACTAAAATACTTTAAGTTATTAAAACCTGTCATATGTGCAATTTCAGATACGTATAAACTATCGTTTTTTAAAAGTTGAGTAGCTCTTTTTAAACGAATTTGTTTGATAAATTCTACAGGAGATATGTTAGCTATTTTTTGTAATTTTCTGTATAAACTTGCTCTACTAACACCAACTTCTGAAGCCAAATACTCTACGCTTAACAAATTATCATCTAAAGAGTTTTCTATAATTTTAACCAATTTTCTTATAAACTTATCATTAGGTGTTTCTATGGTAACTTCTGATGGATTAATTGACACAATTCTGCTATAGCGTTCTTTTAAATCGTTTCCTTTTTGTAAGTTGTTTTTTATTTTCCAACGCACAAACTCTAAGCTAAAAGGCTTATCAATAAAATCATCTGCTCCTAATTTTATACATTCTAATTTAGTTTCATCAAAACCATTAGCAGAGAGAATGTAAATAGGAATGTGTGCCAAGTCTTTATTCTCTTTAATTCTTTTAAGCATAGAAACGCCATCTTCTTCTGGCATTAAAATATCACTTAAAATTAATTCAGGATTTTCATTTACGGCAGCATCATAACCTTCTTTACCGTTTGTAGCTTTTAAAATATAAAAATCGTTTTGAAGACCTTGTTCAAGAAAATTTAGTATTTCTTTGTTGTCTTCTACTAAAAGCACTTTTGGTTTTCCTTTGTTTGATGTAGTATTTTCACTTTCATTAGACAGATACACAGGATTTTTGTAGATTGAATCGAATTTATTTGAATTTTCATCTACATTATTTGCAAGTGTAGTAATTAAACTATCATCTGAATAATGATTTTTATCTACAGGGAGGTAAAATGTAAACTTTGTAAATTCGTGCTTTTTGCTATCTACCTCTATATAACCATTATGAAGTTTTGTTAATTTTGCAACAAGTTCCATACCTATACCTGTACCTGGAATTTGGTTGGTAATTACTTTTGTGGCTTGGTAAAACCTGTTAAAAATATAAGGTAAATCTTTTTCCGATATTCCTATACCTGTATCTGTTACTTGGCATTTTAAATAGTTTCCTTTCTTTAAGTTTTTTACAATATGTTTGGGTATTGCTTTTGATTTTAAAATTTTAGCTTTAATAACAATTTTACCTTTTTCTGGTGTATATTTAAAGGCGTTAGATAATAAATTAAATAGAATTTTTTCAAGTATTTGAACATCGTAAAACGCTTCTGAATGATTTATTTTAGATTTTAATTTGTAATCTATATGATTTACTCTAGCCAAATCATTAAAATCATTTTTGATTTTAGTTAGATTTTCTTCGATATTATTTTTTGATATTCTTAGTTTAAACTTACCACTATCGTGTCTTCTAATATCCATTATTTGATTGATAAGCTTGTTCATTCTAATAATATTATTTTGAATTCTATTTATAGAATTTGCATTCAATGTAAAATTGGTGTCGTTTATTGCTTTTTCTACAGTTCCTCTAATTAGGGTTAACGGAGTTCTTAACTCGTGAGATATATCTGTAAAAAACACCATTCGCATTCTATGATACTCGTTGTCTTTTTGTCTACTTACAGTTTCTGCAACTAAATTTTGTTTTAAACGGTACCATTTTCTAACTAATAAAAAAGCAGCGTAAATTGCTAAGAGAATTAAAATTGTGTAAATAAATAAGGCTGTGTTACTTTTCCAAAATGGTGGAGCAATAGAAAAGCTTAAAGAAATAGGTTTGTGGTTCCAAACGCCATCACTATTACTACTCTTTACTTTAAAGATATAATCTCCATTGGGTAAATTATTGTAATTGGCACTTCTGTTTGATCCGTCTGTGTTTACCCAAAAGTCATTAACACCATCTAGCTTATACGCATATTTATTCTTACCTGGTGCAGTAAAGTCTAATGAAGAGAATTTTACGACTAAATTATTTTCGTTATAATTTAATGTTATATGTTTATTTTTTCTGATTTGTTCTTTTAATAACTGGTTTTTTTCTTGTATTGCCTTATTATCGTGACTGTTACCAAATATAGAAAATTCTGTAATTACGGTATTAGGCACATTGTTATTAACATTAAATTTAGCCGTGTTTATTTCGTAAAAACCACCTATTGTACCAAAAAAAACTGAGTTTTCAAAAATACTTTGTGTGTTAAAACTGAATTGATTTTCTTCGATTCCGTTATCAATACCAAAACTTTTAAACCGTTTTGTTTTTGCATCAAGGAATGAGATACCACTATCTGTACTTATCCACAAATTACCATTAGCATCTTCTCTGATACCAGAAATTGTATTTGAGAGCAAGCCGTCTTTAGTATTATATGTTGTTATAACATCATTTGTAATGTTATAATGGTTTAAACCACCACCTCTAGTACCAATCCAAATATTACCATTACTACTTTCTGCTATGCTTAATATAGCATTAGAGCACAAACCATTTTTTTTAGGTTGTAGGTGTTGTATTTGTTTATTTTTTCTGTTAATTTTAAATAAGCCATTTCCTCTAGTACCAATCCAAATATTATCATTTTTATCTAAATGCATTACGTATACATTTGTTCTAGATAAAGAGGCAATTACTTTTTTTTCAAAATTAGAAAGCGGTTCTTTTGTTTTTATGATGTCTATTCCTTTTCCCCATAAGCCAGCCCAGATATCATTATCATTAAAATGAATTATATCTAATACAGATTTAGTAAATTTTTTAATAGTTTTTACCTTGGGTTGTAGTTTATTTATGCTGTAATTTTGGGTTTGTATTAACGTGTTTCCATAACCAATAAATAATTCTTCGTTATTATTTGTATGCTTAATAAAATAGATTTCTTTGTTACCTGTTAAGAATCTTTCTGTTGTTTTGGTTTTTATGTTATATCTAAAAACTCCATTATTTTTAAATGCTACAAGAAGTTGGTTTTTATTTTCGCTTAGCAAATGAGACGAAAAAGTATTTGTTAAGTCACCTCCAAGTTTGTAGTTTTTAAATAATGAAGATTTACCAGCAAGCTTACTAACGCCTCTTTGAGAGCCAATCCATAAATTATCAAAACTGTCAATAAGAGTTGTATTTATTTGATTGTTTAAGTTCTTTTTTTCGTTAACTTTAGTAAATACATATTTATTACCCTCTTTTACACCTTTTATTAATCCTAGATTTGTTCCAATCCAAAGCGTACTACCATTTGTATCAACAGTTAATGTATTAATAATTATTTCGTTTTTTTTACCGTTTTTGAAAACATCTATTGGATAATTACTAACTACCTTTATATTGTAGTTTTTTTTATTGTATTTTAAGCAGTAAATACTCTTTTTAGTTGCTACTAGAAAGTTGTTACTGTCGCTTTTGTGAATTGCTATTGTGTTTTTTTTAAAATTTGTAGTTCTGTTATTTAATTTATGATCTAAAACAATTAAGCCTTTAGAAGTTGCAAACCAATTTCTATTGTAGTTGTCTTGTAAATATTGATTTGCCTGAATTCTAGAATTAAATATATTATTTTTTTGCTGATAATTGAATTCGGTGTTTAGCTTTGATTTTTCTAGTTCTTTTTTTGGTGTTATTTTTATTAATCCGATTTTTTGTGTAAAAGACCATACAGTGCCATCTGAAGATTTCCCTAGAATTTTAGAGGTTCTATCTTTGTAAAACCCTTTAAAAATGTTGTTGGCTCTATCGTAATATATTAAATAACTCTCACTACCTAACCAGAGATTTCCATAATTATCTTCAACAATAGAATTTATATTATTATTTGGTAAAGAGTTTTCATTAAAAACATCATATTGATATTTTTCTATTCCATAACCATTATATCTGTATAAGCCATTTATAGTACCCAACCATAAGTAGCCTAAATTATCTTGGTACAAAGAATTGGTTTTTTTATAAAATGGAGCCTCATTTATAGTTAAGGCTATAGAAGGGTATTTAACAGTTTGAGCATATCCAAAAGAAACAACAAAAAGAATAAAATATATGATTTGTGTAAATTTCATGCTTAATTATTAGGAATAGTTTAAAATTAGATTTAATTATTGAATATAATATTAATATTTCTTTTTGTAAAAAAAAACTTACACAATTTTTTTGTGCAAGTTTCTTTTATATTTAGATATATAGTTTAGTTATTTTAATTAGAAAAAGGCAAGCCAGTAAATAATTTATCCCAAGTAAAGTTAGTACCTATTATATTACCAGTATGATTTGAAGTACTTGAATCTGATGCTACAGTACCAGAACCATCGTTTAGTTTCCAATATCCAACCAAACCAGCTTCGTTACCTGTTAAACGAGTGTCTTTATTAGATGCTATTTCACTTTCGCTTCTTGCAACGTTCCAAATTCTTACATCACTTATAGAACCGATAAAAAATCTATCTGTCTGACTAGCACTTCTACCAATATTAAAGTTATTCGTAGCAGAAGAATTTATAGGGTTAGCGCCAGATCCACCAGATATTGCGTCTAAAGAACCGTCTACATAAAGTAAGGTTTCATCTAGGTTAGCTCCGTTATTAGATACAACTATTGCAACATGATGCCAAACACCATCATTTATAATCTGTGTGCCATTTATTCCACCTCCTGAATACTCTATTCTTAATTTTCCTTGGTTAATTCTCATATCCCATTTTTCTTGTGCAGAATTTACACCCCAGGATAAAATTAACGTTTGGTTATTTGAGTTTGCTGTTGTATTAATCCAAGCTTCCATAGTTCTGTTTGTACCACCAGTAATCCCTTGAAAAGATGGTGTTTCTATGTATGTATCTCCGGCAAAATTTACAACTGATATTGCGTTTACCGAGTTTTCAAAGGTAGTAACTGCAGCTTGCAAGTTAGCTAATGCAGTATCAACTTCTGGTTGTCCTAAGCTAATATCATTAACCACTGTTTGCGCATTATTAATAGCTTGTTGCAGTATTGCTTTAGATCCTGAAGGATATTCTGCTAAATTACTTCCTTCAACAGCATTATCGTGTAATGCTTGTGCATCTGAAATGGCATTTTCTAAAGCAGTTGTATCTCTTGTAGGGCCTCCAACTTTACCTGCTTCAAACGCAACAGTTGCATTTTGTAAAGCAGTAAGTGCAGCATCTATTTCTCCTTGAGTTAGAGGAGTTGTAGCATTAACTACATCTCTAGCATCATTTATAGCTGTAAGGAAAACTGCTTTTGAACCTGAAGCATATTCTCCAATATTAGTACCCTCAACAGCATTATCATGTAATGATTGAGCTTGATCTATTTCGGTATTTAGACTATCAAAATCTAAAGGTGGTATTTCAGCATCATTAAATTCATTTATACTAGCAAGTAAATTACTAAGAGCTGTATCTATTTCTGCTTGGGTAGCGTTTGTGTTATTAGAAACCGTTTTAGCTTCATCTAATGCTGCTTGTAGAATAGCTTTTGAACCTGCTTGGTATTCTCCAGGAAATGCTCCTTCTTCTGCATTGTCATGCAATGATTGGGCATTTGCTATGGTACTTTCTAAAGTAGTACCATCAACAATTACAATGCTTAACTTATATGTTTCTACTGCACTTTTTAATCTTTCGGTTGCTATATTTATTGTTCCTTGGTTAATTGCAGTTTCTCTGTATGGAGTATATTTTTCTATAACAGTATTTAAAATTTCAGTAGATCCTATAATAATATCTCCGTTTTTATTACCTTCTTTAGAAACATCTGCTATACTATTAGCTTCAGAAAGGATTGCATCAAACTCTGAATAATCTATAGATATTAAATTATCGTCTGTACAAGAGGTTAATGTAATTAATGAAAAGAATAAAATTCGAAAAAAATTTTTCATTGTATTGTTTTTAATTTGTAAATTCTTCGTAAAATTAACAGTTTCTTAAAAATATTAAGTATCACAAAAGGGGTATAAATGTTGCAATTAAAAATCGATGAGATTTTACGAGATTTTATCATGTTTTAAAGTGTTTTTTTAAATTAAAAAAGGCAGTTTAAAACCACCTCTTTTAATTTTCAGTTTAAAAATCAACTTAATTTTTAATTGCTTTAACTGTTCCTAATACTGATTTCTGCTCATCATATACTTTAATAATGTAAACCCCATGAGATAAATTACTAGTATCAATACCATTTACGTTATATTCTTTTACACTTAGTTTTAGTTTACCTAAAATATCAAATATTTCTACAGTATGTGTGTTAGGGTTTGATATGAATAAATGGTTTTTTATAGGATTTGGATAGATTCCAACAGTCTTTTTTGTATAATTATTTGTACTTAAAGTTGAACTGTATATTGCAGTAATTTGAGCTTCTGTTAAAACCGTATCAAAAATTCTAACATCATCAATTGCTCCTGGCCAACCTCTTTCTCTTAATCCTGTAGTTCCATTAAGTGTATAATCATTTCCTATTAATAAAGCACTTTCACCAGTATTTATGGGGTTATTAATCGTTTTTTCTACGTCTAACACTCCATTTACGTATAATTTAAAAGTACTTGATCCTACAGAAGTATAGGTAATTGCAATATGCACCCAAGTATCTACTGCTAAATTTACGTTACCTGTTTTACCATTCCCTTTAACTTCTACTCTGTTTCTTGATTCTGTTTGACTATTTGCAGCTATTGTTCCAAAAGTAAATTTTTCGAGATTATTGTCGTTGTTTCCTAAACCCAAAACAGCAAGATTTTTTCCAGCCGCAGCTATTGGTAATTTAACCCAAGCAGTTACTGTTCGCTCTGCACTTCCATTAAAAGGAGCAAAATTATCTACTGTTGTTAAAAAATCTTCAGCTCCAAATCCAGCAATTGCACTGTTTGCTGTACCATCTTGGCCTGTTTCAAATATAGGAGTGAATCCTGAAGAGGGTGATAAATTCCAATTTCCAGTCTCATCATTTAAACTATTGTTAAAATTATAATGGGCTATCGGATTCTGAGCGAAGGAAAAGCTGCAAAGTAATAATAATAAAATAGTGAAGTAATGTTTTTTCATTTTTTTAGTTTTTAGTTTATCTATTTGATGTAAAGCTACGTAACAAAATGCACTGCATTTGCATTGAAAAGTTTCTTAATTAGGGTATAAATGTTGCAAATGAAATAGTGAAATTAATTTTTTGACTAATTAATAATCTCAAAAGAAAAACGAATGAAGAGAAAAAAATGGGCAATGCACTCAACTAAAGGAGGGAAGGAGGGAATCAAGACAAAAATCACTAAAAGATGATTTTTTTGACGGTTATTTTATCTTTTTGATTGATTTTGATAAAATAAATCCCTTTAGCAAAACCTTGAAAATTAATTTTTACATTTTCTGTTGTAGTTTTCTGTTGAAATATTTCTTTTCCTTTTATATCAAAAATGGTTGTCTTAGAATTTGGTTTTAAGGCTTTTACATTTAAAAAATTGTGAACAGGGTTTGGGTAGATTTGCAAAACATCACTTGTATTATTTTTTATACTTAATGCTTGAGATGGTTTAAACACCCTTACATAATCTACCAAAGCATCAGATAATAACCCTATTGGTTGACTTGTAAAATCTCCATCTCCAAAACTTGCACCAACAGAAAGCCATAACCATTCTTCTACTTGTGGTACTAAATCTTGTCCATTTGAAGGATTTGTAGAAAAAGGAAAAGGTTTATTCGCATTGGTAGAAGTTACTTGAATACCATCATAATAAACATACATTGCATTCTCTGTCCATAGTAAACCATAGGTATGGAATTTATCATCATGAATATTTGGGGTATTAAAAGGTATGGTATGATTTTTTTTGAAAGATCCATAGCCATCATAATGTACCACAGCTTTAGAGGTATTAGATGTCCAAGCAGATTCAAAAATATCAACTTCTGCACCATCTGCAGCTGAGTTATCTACATTACCTTGGTTTTTTCCTTGTAACCAAAACGCAGTATGATTGCCTTTTGCCGTTTTTGCAATTTTTATTTTTGCTTCTAAATAGCCATATTTAACTTCATATAATCCTCTAGATTCTACAGATCCACAACGCATTGTGGTATTGTTAGTTTTTGTAGCTCTTAAAACTAGTTTACCATCTGTATTTACAAAGGCATTTTCTGCAATCCATCTCCAATCGTGTATGCCTTTACTCCATCTAGGTTGTCTTGTTTTTGTACTTACACTTTTTCTCCATTTTGTAAGGTCTAAGCTTTCATCATTAAATTCATCACTAAAATCTAAAACCCAATCTCCAGCCACTCCATTTGGTTGAGCATTTAAAGGAGTTTTTAGGTCTATAAGGCTAGATTCAAAATCTTCATCTATAATGATAACATTATCAATGCGTAAAGGTCTATTTTCGTTAACTTTATAAAACACTATTCTTGCCTTTGATATATTTTCAGGAGCTGTAAATGTAAAACTAACTGTTTTCCAAACATCTGGAGTAGTGTCTAATTTTAAAGTTTGAATATCATCTCCTGTTGTTCCTTTTTTTACACGTACTGTCATGTTGTAATTTCCATTACCACTTACCCATCTGTAATCGAAAGCTACATTATAGGTTTTGCCTGCTGTTAAAGAGAAAACTTGAAGTAAAGAACCTGCTGAATTATTTACATTACCAACAAAAGAGTTTGTAAGGTCGTCTTTTAAAACTTGGTTATTAAAACCTTCCCAATGGTCTTTATTGGACTCAAAATTTCCGTTTTTAATTAGATTTTGCCCAATTAAAAATTGTGTAAAAATTAAAAAAATAACGTATGTTTTGTCTTTAAAAATCATGTTATTCTGTAGCTATTTCTACTGCTCCTAAATCTGGTAAACCTATAATAGTATTCCCTAATATATCTTTTTTTAAGGATAATCCATATATAGAACCAATGGTGTCATTGGCTAATTTTTGTATATTAATTCCTTTGTTTTTTATTAATTCTACATTGCTAGGAATATAATCTTGTAAAGATAGTCCTCCTAAATTTTTAAATTTTGCATCTCCAAACATTGGTTTTTTATCTTGAATTGGCATTTTTTCTGGCCAACTCGATTTGTGAAGAAATAAATTATTTTCAAAAAAGATGTTTTTTGAAACTGATTTATCTTTTTTTTCTGGATTGTATTGATCGCCATTTACCATTTTACTAACCCCTTCTATATGGAATATGTTATTTGCAATTAAAACACCCTTTGCTTTCCTGGTTATTGCCATTTTTGCTTGAATTGATGTTTTTACATAAATGGTATTGTTGTAAAAATAGCTATTAAAAGGACCGTTTCTTTTTTGCCTACGACCAACATAACCACTCAACCAAAATATTTTACCCTCTTGAAATGCGTTATTTTCTCCTTTTACCCTATAGCCATCATTTACACTAATATTATATCTGTATGCACAATTGTAATTATTGCCTAAAATTTCACAAAATCCGCCAGCATTATTTGCACTAAAGTTGTATTGTAACACAATATTATTGCAGTTAAAATCTATATGAGCTCCTGCAGAATCTCCTGGACCATTGGCATTTGTGAATCTATTTTTCTCAATTAAAACATTGGCTGAACCCCAGGTCCATAATCCACTTCCTCTTGCCCATTTTCTAGAATCGTCATTACTGCCAGATTTATCAACAGTATTGTTAAAAATATGTCCGTCTTTAACCCCAGACATTTGAATTCCTGGACCACCAGTTCTGCTTACTTTAGTGTTAGAAATCATAAAATCTTCGATTCCATAATTACGTTTATTTTTCCAAGAAGTTAATTTTATGCCTGTATGAGAAACATTTGTTACAGTACAAGATTCAATTTTTATATCATTTAAAACTGCATCTTTGGTTTTGTTGATAACACGAATTCCATAACCATAATTTTGAGTTCCATTCGCAGATTTTGTTTCTTTTAAAGATCTCGTAGTATTTTCATTTTCATAAAAAATATTTGCTACGTCAAGGTTTTTTAAATAAATATGTTTGTAGTTGTTTTTTACTGAAGTGTTTACCAAAACACCACATCGCATTTCCTTTTTAGTGCTTTTATTCTCTTTTTTTAATGGATTTGCTGAAATTTTCAGATTATTGATTTCAATAAAGCTAGCATTTTCAACTCGAATTCCATTTAAATAACCATTCGTTTTAATGATTGCTTTTTGTGAATTATTACTGTTTGAATAACTAGAAACTACAATTGGTTGCTGTTCTGAACCCTGAACATTTTCTAAAATTAAAGGAGTTGTAAAAGTGGTATTTGCTGCTAACAAAATAGAATCTCCAGGTAATAACGTTAACTCTTTTATTTTTGATAATGTTTTAAAAGGTGCAGTTTTAGAAGTTCCTGAATTTTGGTTATTCCCAGATATGGGGTTAAAATAGTAATTCTTGGAATTTTGCGATTCGCAAGATGTTATAACTATTATAAAAAGCAATAGTTGTGTTATACATAAAAAACGAGTCAATCTAATATTTTTCACCATTTTTAAATCGATTAGGATGTTTTAAATTATAGCTTTTGTTTTGGCCTAACCCATCAAAGGCAGGGTTTATGTTAAAGGAGTTCCAAGTTTTGTGGAGTTCTTGTAGTTTTTTTAAGGTGATGCTATCCTTCAAAATATTCTTTTCAGAAATATCATTAGAAAGGTTGTAGAGTGCTACTTCACCTTTCTTATTTTTTATGAGTTTGATATTATTTTTTCTGATGGCAATAGATTTCTTATCGTACATTCTCCAATATAATTCTTTGTGAGGAATACCTTTATTTTTGCCATTTAAATAGGGTATTAAATTTACACCATCTAAGCTTTTTTTTGTCGAAACTTGAGCATATTCTGCTACTGTTGCAAAAATATCTAGAGAAATAATTGGGTTATCATAAACTTTTCCTGCTGGAATTTTTCCCTTCCATTGTACTGCGAAAGGCACTCTAATTCCTCCTTCATATAAAGAACCCTTACCTTTTCTAAGTGCACCATTGTAGGAGCCTTTATTTTCATTACCACCATTATCAGATAAGAAAAAAACAATGGTGTTCTCTTCAATTTTTAATTCTCTTAGCTTGTTCAAAATCAAACCTACACCATCATCAACAGCGCTAACCATTGCAGCATAAGTTTTTCGCTTTTTATTTTTTATATGAGGATATCTAGATAAGTATTTCTCTGTAGCTTCTAAAGGCGCATGTGGGGCATTGTAAGCTAAATATAAAAAGAATGGCTTTTGATTTTGTTTTTCTATAAAGTTAACAGCTTCTCTTGAAAAGGCGTCTGTTAGATATTCTTTTTCATGTATTCGTTTATCATTTTTTAAAAGCTTTGTGTTATAAGCATCAAATTGAGAACGAACTTCTGATAGATTATTTCTAGTTAACTCTTCAGGAAAATATTTGTGACCTCCTGATAAAAATCCGAAAAACTCATCAAAACCTCTACTTAAAGGACGTTGAGATTTATGTGCCCCTAAATGCCATTTTCCAATTGCCATTGTATTATAATCAGCCTTTTTTAAATACTCAGAGATTGTTTCTTCTTCTAAGGGCAATCCAGAAGAGGCATCTTTTGGTGTAAAAAGTGGGTTTCTACTAAAACCAAATTTATCTTGATATCTTCCAGTAATAATTCCTGCTCTACTTGGGCCACAGACGGAATAACTTACATACCCATTTGTAAAAATTACTCCATTTTTGGCAAGTTCATCTAAATGAGGGGTTTTCATTTTTTTGTTACCATTAAAACCAACATCTCCATAACCTTGATCGTCAGTTAGTATTATGATGATATTGGGTTTTTTGGCCTCTTGAGCAAATTGAGTGTAAGAAACGATAAAAAGAAATAGAAAAAATTTAGTTTTCATAAAATAGTATTTGTACTTACAAAGAAAAATATTCTTGGATATTTAAAAGGGTATAAAAACACCAAATAAGGGGGTATATCGTTTATTTCAAAAATCAATAAAATCATTACGACCTCATGGTTAAAGTTAAAATTTCATATTATTGAGAGCATTATAAACAATGAAATTTAAACCAGTATGAGAGTGTTAATTTTAGTCATTATTGTAATTTGTTTTAGCTGTCAACCAAAAGAAAATTTAACAAAGCCTCAAACACCATTAATGGGATGGGCTAGTTGGAATAATTATAGAATTAACATTAACGAAGATATTGTTAAAGCACAAGCAGACGCTCTAGTAGCTACAGGAATGAAAGCTGTTGGATATACTTATGTAAATATCGACGATGGTTTTTTTGGTGGAAGAGATGGTAATGGAAACTTATTAGTACACAAAACACGATTTCCTAATGGTATGAAATCTTTAGCTGAATATATTCATAAAAAAGGATTAAAAGCAGGGATTTACTCGGATGCAGGTATTAATACATGCGCATCTTATTGGGACAAAGATACTATTGGTGTAGGCATGGGGCTTTATGGTTATGAGAAACAAGATTTAACTTTATTTTTAAAAGATTGGAAGTATGATTTTATAAAAGTGGATTGGTGTGGAGGAGCATGGCTTGATTTAGACGAAGAAACTCAATACACCAAAATTGGGAAAATCATAAGAGAGTTGCGCCCAGATGTAGTTTACAATATATGTAGATGGCAATTTCCTGGAAAATGGGCGGTTGGTGTAGCAGATTCATGGCGTATTTCTGCTGATATTGCTAATAATTTTGAGTCGGTTTTATCCATCATAGATAAAAATGCAGATTTATGGAAGTATAGTGGCCCAGGTCATGTAAACGATATGGATATGCTACAAGTTGGTAGAGGTATGACTTTAGAAGAAGATAAATCTCATTTTAGCATGTGGTGTATGCTAAGTGCTCCTTTAATTGCTGGAAACGATTTAACAACTATTTCAAAAGAAACACTTGATGTACTAACCAATAAAGAGTTAATCGCTATAAATCAAGATCCTTTAGTGTATCAAGCTAGAAGAATTATAAATAACAATAATTTTGAAATATGGGCAAAACCACTTACGCATACTATGAGTGGTAAAATTGCGATTGCGCTTTTAAATAAATCTGAAAAAACAGAAACAATAGCACTTAATTTATCTGATGTTGGGATAGATGTATCTAAAGGTTATGAATTGCGTGATATTTGGGATAATAAAAATTATCCATCTTCAAAAGAACGAATCAGAAGCTTTGAGCTGCCATCACATGGAACTATTATATTAAAGGCAAGTGGTACATCCTTGCCTTATAATATTTTTCAGTTTCATAAAAAGAAACCTTTTTAAACTTGGTTTATTAATTTAAAACAGTATTTTATTTAAAAAGTGTTAAACCAAAAGTATGTTCGTAAAATTGTGCTGATTTTTTTCTATTTCTGTGTCATTAAATTATAATCAAAAAGTAACATAACTACTGTTTTTATCTCATTGAATATTTTACTTAGTTTATCTAGTAAAATACACTTTAAATATCAGGGTTCCATAAGTCCTTGTAATTTAAATAGCCAGAATTGATAAGGGCAGACTTGATATAGAATTGATTGAGAAATTTATCTTTTCGAAGTTCTATAAGTTCTTTTTCTATAGGTTTTACAAAATCACCAAGGTTTTGTAATGTGGCATAAGAAATAAAATAATTGGCTTTTACTTGATCTAATACAAACTGTAAAGCAGCTTTATTTTGATTGGCTTTAATCATAGCTTCTGCACTCATAAGTCTAACTTCTATATTCTCTTCAGTATTATTAAAGTTTGCTATTAGTTCTTTTGGAAGTGTTTTTATTAATTTTCTCTCTAGCATTTGTAGCACTCCAACTGTTCCCCAATATCTAATAGCAGGTTCGTTGGAATTTAAATACTTTTTTATTTGATCAATATTTTTATTTGTTACAGTACTAGAGATGGCTGCAGCATCTATTATTGCAGCAACAGGTTGTTTTGTTTCTTTTGCATGGGTAAAAAATGGTACACTATCTTTTTTTCTTCTCATAGACCAAGGGTAAAGTCCTAAATCTTTTTTCTCTTTCATAAGATTTAACAACTTCTCCTTTAACTCTTTAATTTTAGATTGATGCTCTTCTTTGTCAACTAAATTATTAATTTCGTAAGGATCATTATGTGTGTCAAAAAACTCTAAAGCTGCAGTAGGTTGCCAAAATTTCTTTTGAATTTCTGTAACATTCCCTTTAATATTAGCATAATCCCAACCTTGATAAGATGGCATTTGCCATTGATAAGATTGTCTTGTTCCATTAGGGTAAGCAGCATTAAAATTCCAAATAAGCTTATATCTTCCATCAGTTAATGCTCTTGATGGAATAAAACTTTGTTCTTGATTTGCTCTAAACAGAAAAATTTCACTTTTAGGCGCTGGTATGTTTTTCCCTAAAAAGGGTTTTCCCATCATAAAATCAGGTTTTTCTATGCCAGCTAAATTTAATAGGGTAGGAGCAAAATCAACAAAACCTACCAGATTACTATTTTTATTTGATGCTGTTTTTTGAGCTAAATGCTGATACTTTTTTGGAAAACGAACCATTAAAGGAACTCTTGTTCCTGTATCATAAAGGTAGGCTTTACCTCTTGGTAAACAACCTCCATGATCTGAGTAAAAAAAGACAATGGTGTTATCGGCTTCTCCAGATTTTTCAAGTTCTTCTAATTTCTTTTTTACCCAGTTGTCCATTTCTGCTACGGCATCATAATACCAGGCAATATCATCTCTAATTTCTGGTACATCTGGAAGATAAGGAGGAATGGAAACACTATTAAGATCTACATTTCTATTGGTTCTATTTTTTGTGTTTCTTGTAGCTACGCGTTTTGTATGCGTGCCATTGTAATTATAAACAGCAAAGAAAGGTTGCTCTTTATTTTCTCTATTCTTGTAAGAAGCGTTTTTATTAGAACTATGCCAAATATCTCTTGGATATTTTTTTGCGTTGTAATCCGTTTTACGATTATTGGTACAATAATATCCATTCTCTTTTAAAATTTTTGGAAAATAAAAATTGTCAGGTACGCTTCTTTTTTCTCTATGAAAATCTGTTGCCAACATTGGTGCATAGATACTAGATATTAGGGTTGACCTTGCAGGAGAACATTGTGCACCATTAGAATAAGCATTTGTAAACACAATACTTTCTTTTGAAAACTGATCTAGAACAGGTGTATTTACAGTTTTATCTCCATAAACGCTTAAAAGAGGACTCATATCTTCTACAACAAGCCATAATACATTTGGTTTTTCTTTGTTAACTTTACTTTTATTATCACAGGATAAAAATAATACTACAACTATTGTAAATAGCACTCTAAGAATAGCAATATGTTTTGTCATTTTTAAAATTTTAAAAAAGATACAAAAATTCCAATGAGAAAGGAATCTTTGTATCTTATGAATTTCTAATAAATTGATATGATTTATTTACACACTTTTTAAAAGTGGCTTTTTGGTACAATTTAAATCATTTGTTATTTATATATTTTGGTTCTCCATAACCTTCCTGCTGCATTTAAAGATCCATCAGATAAAGAAATACCTCTCCAGCTATCATAAAGCACTAAACCATCTACACCTGCTTGTATAGCAGCATCCATTCTGGTTAATCTATCTGGAAAAGCAGTGGCATTATTATTTACCTCAGAATCCCAAACAGGTAAATCTCCAGAAGCGTTTATAAAACCATTCCATTTATCATGATCAAATCCTAGGTTGTGTGTAGTTGCAACTGTTATGTATTGTTTAATATCTGTTTGTTCAAGAATATCTGTACCAGCTCCAATACCCCAAGTACATGGGCCAATTAATTCAGCTCCGTTTAAATTATTATGAAGAGATGCATAGATTTTATTTATTTGAGCAGCACTCCAAAATCGACCAGGTTTCCCATCTTCATTAAAAGGGGTAATCCAATCTACTTCATAATTCTGAGCAAATTCTTTGATTCTTGCAATTACTACATCTGTTGCTGCATTATTATTTAAAGGTGATGGGCCTGTTGCTTGTGGGTTATTATTGTCTAAAGGTGTATTATTTAATTCTTTGTTTGCTATTCTAACAGCTCCTTCCCAAAGAGCTGGGTTAGCCATTATTTTGAATCCTTTAGATTTTGCTCTGGTATAGAAATAATCGAAAAGTTCTTGATTAGGATTTTCTCCTTTTGGAAAGATTGTAATTCTAATACCATTTACTCCTAATTTTTCAAAACCAGTTAAAATGCTTTCAACTTCTGCTGTTGTAGTAATAAGTTCTTTTATCTGAGCCTGTTTAAAATCTCCAAGAACTATTTTTAAATTTCCAGCAAAATCACCTTGTTGATTATTTGTTTCATCAACATTATCAGCAGGAAACACAGGTGTAAGATCTTCTACACCACCACAACTTATAAATATAATAAGGATGATATAAAACCCTTTAAAGATAATTTTTTGTATGTTTTTCATAATTATTGTGTTATAATTTATTTACTGTTTAAGTAAGCGTTTTGGTTAAAAGTAAAAATAGAAGATGGTACTCGTGCATCTTTGATTATATTTTCAAACTCAGCAACTAATTCTGGATGTTTATCAGCAAGGTTGTTTTTTTCACCTGGATCTGTAGCAAGATTAAAGAGCTTTAATTTATTATTTTGCTTTTTAAACACATTGTATTTAACGGCTTTCCAATTGCCTTTTCGTACAGCTTGACGACCACCTTTTTCATGGAATTCCCAATACAGATACTCATGTTTTTTTTGTTGATTAAACTTACCTATTAAGGTAGGTAAGAAAGAAATACCATCTAAGTTTTTTGGTGTATCTATACCCACTATATCTGTAAATGTAGGAAACACATCCCAAAAAGCAGAAATATGATCAGTTGTACTATTTGGAGCGATCATTCCAGGCCAAGAAACCATCATAGGAACTCTAATACCTCCTTCGTACAAATCTCTTTTAAAACCTCTGAACTTTCCATTACTATTAAAATATTTAGGATTAGCACCTCCCTCACGATGTGGTCCATTATCAGATGTAAAAACAATAATAGTATTATCTTGTAAACCTAAATCATTGATTTTTTTTACTATTTCTCCAACTTGATTATCTAAAATCTCTATCATTGCTACAAATGTTGCATTAGGTTCTTTTTGTGATTCATAGGGTCCATTTCTATAATTTGGGCCATCATCTGTGCCTACGTATGGTTTTTCTGGCTCGAATTTACCTCTGTATTTTTTTATTGTTTCTTCAGGAGCAATTAACTCTGCATGCGGTATTATAGATGCAACGTACGCAAAAAAAGGTTTTTCCTTATTTTGCTCAATAAAATCTAGTGTTTTATCATGAATAAGTTTAGGTGCGTAGGTTCCTTTATTTTTTCCTTTATTTTTAGTTAAAACTATAGAGTCGTTGTTAGACCAAAGATGTCTTGGGTAATAATTATGTCCTAATCTTTGACAATTATACCCAAAAAAGGTATCAAATCCTTGAGATGTTGGATCACCCTCTGAACCAGGATATCCTAAACCCCATTTACCAAATGCACCTGTTTGATAACCTGCTTTTTTTAAAGCTTCTGCTATTGTGTAAGTATTATCAGGAATTGGGTATTGACCCTCAGGTTGTATTTCTTTATTTCCACGAACCACAGTATGTCCTGTATGCATTCCCGTCATTAATGTTGATCTAGAAGGTGCGCAAACAGTACTTCCTGAATAGTGTTGTGTAAAAATTAAACCACTTTTGGCAAGCTTATCAATATTAGGTGTTTTAAACTTTTTTTGTCCATAGATACTCAAGTCACCATAACCTAAATCATCTGCTAAAATGTAAATAATATTAGGTTTATGATTAATGTTATTCTGGTTGTAATTAACGGCTACTTTTTTTTCATTTTTTTTACAGGATAGGAAAAGAATTCCAAATACAAGAAAAATGATTATTTTAATTATTTTCATATAAATTGTTTATTAAAAGAAATAAACTAACGTTTATCTGTATCCGTTATTAGTTGGATCTGTAATTAATAAATTAGGGTTTAATAAAAGTTCTTGCTGAGGTATTGGTAGCAAAAGATGTTTTTCTTGAATATTTGCAGCAGGGTTATTAAAAGATCTGTGCTGCACATTTTTTACAACATCTAATAAAATTCCCCAACGAATTAAATCCATTTTTCGGTGTCCTTCTGCTGCCAATTCAAATTTACGTTCATCACGAATAGCTAATCTAAATTGCTCTTGACTCATTCCGAACCATGGTTTGTCTGGATTAAAAGCACGTTTTCTCACTTCGTTAACATAAACATATGCATTGGCTGGTCCATTTAACTCATTTTCAGCTTCAGCAGCCATTAAATAAACATCTGCCAATCTAAAAACGATATAGTTTTCATGATGATCAAACCTTGGAGATGTTTTTGTTACATTCCAAAACTTTCTAAAATATGGGAATTTTAATTGATACCCTATGTACTCTGTAACTATAGTTGCATCATATCTTAAATCATCAGTATCCCAATTTGCTCTATCAGCAAATTCTGGTAAAGGAATTGCAAATGCAAAACCTGTCATTTCTTCATCTAGAGCATCTAAATCGGCTAAAAATTGAGATCTTAAAGCAGGGTTAGCAGGTTCATCTCTGCTGCCTCTAGGTGTATAGTCGTCTGTTCTTTGTGTACCTGCATCTCCAAAAACACCTTCAGTAGTAAAATCAACAACAAAAATATGTTCATCTTTAATTTGATTTTCTTTGTCTGTCTGATCAAAGATATCTGCAAAATTATCTAGTAATCTGTGTGGCGAATTATTAATAATTTCGTTGCAAGCATTTAATGCCAACTGCCATTCTTGATCGAATAAATAAAACTTTGCTTGCAGTGTTTTTGCAGCATATTTAGTAGCTCTACCTAATTCTGCAGCCCCATAAGAATCTGGTAGTAAATTAAAAGCTAATTCTAGATCTGTTTTCATATCTGTTGTAATGGTGCTTTTTGGTGTTCTTGTTAAAACAGATAATTCTTGAATTGGAAGTAGTTCTCTAAAATATGGAACGTCTCCCCAAAGATTGGTAAGATGAAAGTATGCTAATGCTCTCATAAAATAGGCTTCACCTAAAACTTGATTTCTAATTGCTTCTGATAAATTTTCATTACTCTCAACTCTGGCTATGATATCGTTAGCGTTTCTAACGATTTCATACAATGCTCCCCAAGTTCCATTACCATCCGAAACACCTTCATCTATAAGATAATTATGAATATTTCCATTTACATTTCTACTTGGGCCTACCAAATCTGCACCATTAACGTAGTAATTGTCTAAACCTCTTGTTCTGTATAGACTTCCTCTTTGTAAAACTCTATAAAGGCCATTAGAAGCCAAAACAGCTTCTCTATCATTATTGTAAAAATTATTTGTTTGAAGCAGACCTCTTGGTTCTTCCTCTAAAAAGGAATCGCAACTGGCAAGTAATACTAGCCCAAGAATAAGAATGGCTGTTATTTTATTAATTTTTTTCATGTTTTGCTTTATTAAAATTCTATTTTTACTCCAGTTAAAATACTTCTAGCATATGGGTATTGCCCTGAAGCGAACCCTTGAGATACTGAATTAAACCCTGAACCTGATGAAAAATTATTGACTTCTGGATCTCCTAAACTAAATTTAGAGAATAAGGCTAAGTTGTTTCCAATAACATAAAGGTTAATATTTCTGACGACATCTTTTAATGGAGTGTTTTTTATTGGTAAATCGTATGATAAACTTACGGTTCTTAACCTTAAAAAAGAACCATCTTCTACATTTACAGTACTATTTGGATTAAAAACAGAAGTAGATGTTCCTGCTCTAGGTATGTTGGAAACCTCATCTATACCTTCTCGCCATCTATTTAATACTCTTGGATCTAAATTTTGATCTCCTCTTCCATAATAAGAGGTTTGTGTTAATACGTTAAAAACTTCATTACCATAAGATCCTTGAAAGAAAACATCTAACGAAAAACCTTTGTACGTAAATGTATTTCTTAAACCACCAAAAAAATCTGCTTCTGGGCTACCTATTGTTAATGCATCTTGATTATTAATGGTTCCATCTCCATTTAAATCTCTAAATCGTGGGCTACCAAGAAAAGAGCGTCCAATACGATTATCATCTATAATTTGTTGTGGGTCTTGATAGGTTCCTAAGTATTCTGCACCTATAAATACAGGAAAAGGTTGCCCAACAATTAATGCAGCTGAAGCATTACCCTGATTACCTGTGTTTTGCAGAAGGATAATCTCTTCATCACCTAAATCTAGAACTTTACTTCTATTAGCAGATACACTTAAAGAGCTCGTCCATTTAAAGTTGTTATTTCTTACATTAACTGAGTTTAATAAAAGTTCTACTCCTTGATTTTGAACACTACCAATATTTCTTGTAAGTCTGCCAATACCAGCAGTATTCGGTATATCTGTATTTAAAAGTAGATCTTTAGTAACTTTTCTATAATAACCGGCTTCAAAATTTATTCTATTTTGTAAAAAACCTATTTCTAAACCTAAATCTAATTGTTCTGTAGTTTCCCAAACTAATCCTCTTGATGCTGGAGAACCAAGAAGCACAGCAGAATATAAGTTTTCATTAAAATAATTAAAAGTTGGGTTGTATCTATCAAAAGAATTGAAAGGAGAAATACCTTGCTCGCCAACAATACCAAAACTACCTCTAACCTTAAATCTATTAATAAGTTCGAGGTCTTTCATAAAAGATTCTTCATCGATATTCCATGCTACACCAACTGATGGAAAAAAAGCATATTTACTACCATCTTCAAATACAGAAGAACCATCATACCTACCAGCAAGTGTAAGTACATATTTTTGATCATAAGAGTATGTTAAACGAGCTAAATAAGATAGTAATGTTCTTTGGCTAAATCCAGAATCTACCTGATATGTTTCTGGATCTGAACCTATACCTAAGCCATTAAATTCTATAACATCAAAAGGGAAACCGCCTGCCAATGTAGCAACTGATTCATTATTAATTTTTTGCCAAGTAAAACCACCTAAGACATTTAAAGAATGTTTGTCAAATGTTTTTTTATAGGTAATTGTATTTTCTTGCAGTAAGTTTTTAGACTGATTTGTTTGAACTCTTGCTTCTCCACCAAGATTGGTATCTAAACGTTCTGGTAACAATCCAGGTAAGTATCTGTTGTTTTTAAAATAGTTGAGTGTAGCACCAAAACTAGATTTCCATTTTAAGTCTTTTATAATTTCATATTCAAAATAGCTATTAGCTATAATGTTAGTAACCAGATCATGATCTACTCTTAACTCAAGGTCAGCAATAGGGTTTCTTTGCAAAGAACCACTTATTGGGTTTTCTGCTGTAAAATTACCATTATCGTCATAAACACTTCTTATAGGTAAAACACTACTTACAATATTTCCGTAATTTATCTTATTATTTTCTCTTTTTTGCCTTGTAACATTTAATCGAAAACCAGCTTTTAATTTGCTTGTTATATTAATGTCCATATTATTTCTAAAGATAAATCTGTCTATACCAGAATTTCTTAAAAGGCCTTCTTGACTAAAATAATTGATTGAACTATAGTAGTTAATATTTTCTGAATTACCACGTATAGAAATGTCAAAATTGTTTTTAAGAGCTTGCTGAGTAACTAAATCTAACCAATCTGTTGTTTGAATTTGACTCGGATCGTATTGTTGAGGCAATGAAGTATCTGTTCGTCCAACAGCAATAGGCAAGCCACCAAAATTAATAGGTGTACCAGGTGTAAATTGGCCTGCTTCGTTAACATAATTTACATAATCATTTCCATCTAAAATATCAATTTCATTGGTAACTTGATCAATACTTGTATACATATTAATAGAAATAGAAGGTTTACCAGATTCAAGGCCTTTACCACTTTTTGTGGTCACTAAAATTACACCAGCTGCTCCACGTGTACCGTAAATTGATAAGGCAGTTGCATCTTTTAAAACCTCTATAGACTCTATGTCATTTACATTAATATTGTTTAAGTTAAATCCAGTACCAACAATAAAACCATCAATTACAAATAAGGGATTATTGTTACCGTTTATAGAGCTGTTTCCTCTAATTCTAATAGTTGCTCCAGCCCCTGGTGCACCACTGTTAGAAACAACTTCTACCCCAGCAGCTCTACCTTGTAATGCTTGATCTACTCTTGAAACAGGTTGGTTTTCTAATGCATCTCCTTTAATAGAAGAAACTGATGACACCAGCTCTTTTTTATTACTAGTACCATAACCTATTACTACAATTTCTTCTAATTGTTCTGTACTTTCTTCTAAAATAACTTTAATTAAAGTTTGATTACCAACCTTTACCTCCTTAGTTGCAAAACCCAAAAAAGCAAATTGTATAATATCGTTTGGAGAGGCTTTGATAGAAAATTTACCATCAAAATCTGTAGATTCTCCTTTTGCTGATCCTTTAATAATTACACTTACCCCAGGAAGAGGTATTTTGTCTTTATCTGTTACCACTCCTGTTATTGTACTTTGACTAAAAACAACTCCAGAGAGAAATACAAAAAGTATTAAAATATAATACCTGAATTTCATATTGTTTATTTTTTTTGACATTGTTTATTTTTTTTCTGCCGTAAAATTAAAGATTATCAAGGTTATAGGTATCTTAATTATTACGTACAAATGTTGCACATCATGAAATTTATGGGATTTTTACAGAGTTTAGAGCATTAAAGAACTAAATAAAAATGGTTTTTTTTTTGACTAAGAGTAAATATAAATTTCAAAGAAATAAAATAATTTGAATCTTAGTTTTTGGTGTATTATTTATCAATATAGCTAAGTTTAGGGTTAAAAATGAATCATTTGTACCCCGTATAAGAATCTATTGTCCCTGTTGATATACTCAATATAATATAGTTTTACCAAAACATTTTTTAACTATAATCAACTTTGACATGAAGAAAAATCTTTACTCATTATTTTTATTGGTTGCTATAAGTAGTTTTACTTATGGTCAAAAACCAATAGCATCTTATTCATTTAATAGCAATTTAAATGATTTAAGTAGCAATTACAATTTAACTTTAACCAGTTACCCACCAACTTTTGTGGCAGATGAAGCAGCTAATCCATCAAGTGCGCTAGACGTTGTTACTCAATACAATTTTTTATCAACTCCTAGTATTCCTGCTATAGAAGGTAAAAATTCTAGAACAATTGCTGCCCGTGTAAAATTTTCCAATGAAACTGGTTGGTATGCGGTTGTAGGTTATGGGCAAAGCACTGCTGGAAAAAGATTTAGTTTTGGTATTCAAAACCGAAAACTAAGAGCAGAATTTGGTGGAGCTAGTACCCAATATGCAACAAATTTAGATACAGATACATGGTATCATATTGCTGTAACTTACGATGGCACAAATATCGAACTTTTTCTTGACGGAGTAAGTGTACTATCTGAAGTTGAGAACTCAGTTGACACAGGTTCTAACTCAATAATTATTGGTAACGATCAAACCAATACTCCCAGAAATAGAGGTTTTATTGGAACAATAGATGATGTGCGTATTTACAGTGGTGAATTAACCGAAGCCCAAATTAATGATTTAGACGATAATAATGTTTGTACTGGATGTACAGCAACCTTAGAGGCACAATACGATTTTTCAAACAATGCCAATGACAGTTCTGGAAATGGAAGAAATTTAACCATAGCACCAGCATTTTCTTATGGGAATGATAAAAATGACAATGGTAACAATGCTCTTTCAAATGTACTATCAACAAATTTTCTTGCTACCTCAAGTAACTTTACAGCTATAGAGGGTAATGCAAGCAGAACTATTATGGCTAACATTAGGTTTAATAACACGAATTCTTGGAAAACCATCGCTTCTTTAGGAGTTGATGAAACTTTAGAACGATTTTCTTTTTTGGTAAATGGTAATAATAAAAGATTAAGAGCAGAGTTTAATGGTGGTAGTGTTCAAACAGATGTTGCTTTAACAGCTAATACATGGTATCATGTTGCTGTTACTTATGATGGTACAAACGTTAAACTTTTTATTGATGGAGTAGAAGAAAAGTCTGGTACTGTTACTTTAAATACAGGTAGCAATCCGTTAATGATAGGTAATGATTACAGTTCACCTACTAATCGCGGATTTGACGGCTCAATTGATAATTTAAGAATTTATGATACAGCACTTACAGCTGGCGAAGTTTCAGCAATGTCTAATAATGATCTTGTTTCTTGGGTAGGTACTACTAATGATTGGGCAACAGCTTCTAATTGGGATTCTAACATTGTGCCTTTAACAACAGACGATGTAGTAATTCCTTCTGATGCATCAAATTATCCAACAGCAGCAACTACTGTTACTGTTGATAATATTACAATTAAATCTGGGGCATCATTTATTGCAAATGCAGGTTATACAGGAAACGCTACGTATCAACGTAATTTAGAGAACGGAGAACAATGGTACTTAATGTCATCACCAATAAACGGAGAAACGTACGATGATACATGGAACACAACAAATGGAATTGATACAGGTGATAATGCAAATAATACTGGGGTAAGTTGGTATTTAAATACAACAGCTGATATAAATACAGATCACTGGCGTTATTTTCAATCAGGTGATGCAGCAAGTACATTTAACGTTGCTCAAGGTTATGCTATAAGAAGAGCAAACACAGGTGGAGATATTTCTTTTTCTGGAAACGACCTGTATACTTCTACTCAAACATTCGCATTAACACAAAACACAAATAACTATAATTTAGTAGGGAATCCTTTTACAGCATCATTCAATTTAGGAGACTTTTTTACCGATAATGGCGCTAGTGTTATTTCTGGTGCTCAAGTGTGGTTTTGGAATGGTTCAAGTTACGAAGTAAGAACAGCTGGTTCACATGGCTCTTATGAAATTGCACCTGGTCAAGGCTTTTTTGTAGAGGCCGCTAATGAAACCAATCTTACTTTTGACTATGCACATGTAAACCATACAAGCTCTACTTTTCAAAAAGCGCAACAAAGACCGGAAATAGCTTTAAAACTAACCGAAGGCTCTAATACTAGAAAAGCATATGTTTATTACATAGATGGTTCAACAACAAGCTATGATACTGGTTATGATGGTAATTTATTTGAAGGTGTATCTGATAGCCTAGCTATTTATACTGATTTAATTGAAAATGATGGTAAGAAATACCAAATCCAGGCACTACCAAATTCTGATTACGAAAAAAATATAATTGCAATTGGAATAATTGCTGAAGCTGGTAAAGAACTTACTTTTAGTGCAGAAGCTTTAAACTTACCCGAAGGTTTAAAAGTTTATTTGGAAGATAGAACCCTAAATACTTTAACAAGATTAGATGAAAATAATACCGATTATAAAGTAACTCTAACAAAAACATTAAATGGTACAGGACGTTTTTATTTACATACAAAAAGTTCTGCATTAAGTTCTGATGAAATTTCTTTAGGAGGAGTAAGTGTTTACCCTATTAACAAAGATAAGCTAAGGGTAATAGGGATAAATAGCACTAATGCATCAATTAAATTATTTAATATTTTAGGGAAACAAGTATTAAATACTTCATTTAGTTCCACAGGGGCAACAGATGTTAGTTTACCAAACTTAACCTTTGGAGTTTACATTGTACAATTAAGCACAGAAAAAGGGTCAACAAGTAAGAAAATAGTATTAGAATAATTAATAGTAAAACATATCATGAAAAACAATAAAAAAACTCAGGATGAAAATCAAAATATTACACGTAAAGAAGCTATTAATAAAATAGGAAATTACGGAAAATATGTAGCATTAACTGCTTTAGGAACTTATATGATTTTAAATCCTAAAAAAGCTCAAGCAGCGTCTGTTCCGTCAAACCCAGGTGCTGGATTCTAAATGTAATTTAAAATTGTTTATTGAAGTGTAATAAATCAAAAAGCGTGTTTATAAATTTGGCAATAATTTAATCGTAAAATCGATATAAAATTTTTCCTCATTGAGCAATTGAAATATTGCTTTAAAGTAACTTTATTTGCACACTTTTTGGTTTATTACAAAAAAAAGAGATTTCAGAAATGAAATCTCTTTTGTATAATAGGTAATTGAATTTTACTATTCTAAACTTCCTAAATATCGTTCTGCATCTAAGGCTGCCATACAACCTGTACCTGCAGCAGTTACAGCCTGTCTATACTCTTTATCTTGTATATCTCCGGCTGCAAAAACTCCAGGTATATTTGTTTTTGTAGACTTCCCTTCAGTAATTAAATAACCAGTTTCATCCATATCTAAAACACCTTTAAATAAATCTGAATTTGGTGTATGTCCAATAGCAATAAACACGCCAGTTACAGCAATTTCATGCTTGTTTTGCGTTTGATTGTTAACAACTCTAACACCTTCTACAACATTATCACCTAAAACTTCATCAATTTCTGTATTGTATAATACTTCTATATTTTCAGTTTTGTTTACTCTATGTTGCATTGCTTTAGATGCGCGCATGTAATCTTTACGAACCAAAACGGTTACTTTATTACAAATATTGGCCAAATAGGTAGCTTCTTCTGCAGCAGTGTCTCCTGCTCCTACAACAACAACGTCTTGTCCTTTGTAAAAGAAACCATCGCAAGTGGCACAAGCTGAAACTCCACCACCTATTAAACGTTGCTCACTTTCTAAGCCTAAATATTTAGCAGTTGCTCCTGTAGAAATAATAATAGTTTCTGCTTCTATATGCTTTGTTTCATCAACTACTACTTTATGAATTCCACCAATATCTTCACTCAAATCAACAGAAGTTACCATTCCAAAACGAACATCTGTTCCAAAACGCTCTGCTTGATGTTTTAAATCCATCATCATTGCAGTGCCATCAGTTCCATCTTTATAGCCAGGAAAGTTATCAACTTCAGTTGTTGTTGTTAACTGACCTCCCATTTGCATCCCTGTATACATTATTGGTTTCATATCTGCTCTAGCAGCATAAATTGCAGCTGTATACCCAGCAGGTCCTGAACCAATAATTAAACATTTTATTTTTTCAATAGTGTCTGCCATAATTTTGTATCAATTTAGTACCGTAAAAATATAGCTTTTTAGGTCTTATAAAAGCGAATGTTTATAAGTTTTGATAATGAAAAAATAAGCGAAAAGAATGACAGAAGTGTACGAGTTAGTTTTACTGAGGAAGTAACCTAACAATTCCCAAATTTTCTACACCAATATAAATATAACCATCTACACCTTGCTCAATAGAACGAACTCTGCCAATATCTTTTAATAATTTTACTTCTTTAAAAACTTTATCGCCTTTTAGAATACACCTACTTACATATTGAAATTTTAAAGACCCTACTAACAAATTACCTTTCCATTTCCCATATTTATCACTATTGATAAAAGCCATGCCACTAGGCGCAATTGAAGGTGTCCAGTAATGAATAGGGCTTTTCATGCCTGGAGCACTCGTTTTATCTGTAAATTTAGTACCACTATAGTTAATTCCATAGCTGACTTTTGGCCATCCATAATTTTCTCCTTTTTTTATGATATTAATTTCATCTCCACCTCTTGGGCCATGTTCGTGTGCCCAAATTTCATTGGTAAAAGGGTTTATTTCCATTCCCTGTGGATTTCGATGGCCATAACTAAAAATTGCTTTTTTAGCATTTTTATGATCTACAAAAGGATTGTCTTTAGGGATAGAACCATCATCATTTAAGCGATAAATTTTACCACAATCTCTAGTAATATCTTGCGGATTTACATCTCTATTTCCTCTATCTCCAATACTAAAATAAACGTGATTTTTTGCATCAAACGTAATTCTTGATCCAAAATGTTGACCTCTTGTAGTATTTGGGTACGCTTTATATAAAATTTCTTTATTTATTAATTGACTGTCTTTTAATTTTGCCCTCATTAAAGTGGTGTTTCCTCCATTTCCTTGACCTTTAGAAGAAGCGAATGTAAAATAGATCCACCCATTCTCTTTGTAATTTGGATGCAATTCTACATCCAAAAAACCACCTTGACCACGAACATAAATTTTAGGAAGATTGGTAATCTGCGTTTTTCTTCCGTTTTTAAAGTGAATTAATTTACCTTGTTTTTCTGTGATTAACATAGAATTATCGGGTAAAAAAGTAAATCCCCATGGATTTATAAGATCTGGCACAACTAACTCATAGTCTTTCTTTTGAGAAAAAATAGCAACACTTAAAAAAAGAAATATTGTGCGGATAAATTGTTTCATAATTTTATTAAATTAATTTTTAAAAAACGATACAATATATAAATATTATTCTATATTTGCAGTCCGAAATTAAAGACTATTTTTCGGGGTGTAGCGTAGCCCGGTTATCGCGCCTCGTTTGGGACGAGGAGGTCGCAGGTTCGAATCCTGCCACCCCGACTAAAATGAATACCAACAGAAACTAAAACCTTGTAAATCGTATGATTTACAAGGTTTTGTGGTTTTTAGGTCATCATAGGAATTGAATTAATATAGTTTAGTTTGGTTCACAATTCGGTTCACAGTTTCAAAATAAAGAAAGTGTGAACCAAATTAAACCTTAATAAACTGTAATTGAAATAGTTGATTTGACTTTCGTCTAGAAGAATGTTTAATTAAAAGACGACAACTATGCAATCACAAATTAACTTTACCTTATCTTTTTGGGTAAACGCAACACGTATTAAAAACAATGAAGTTTCTGTGTATGGCAGGATAACTGTAAATGGTAAAAGGGCTAATATAAGCTTACAACGAAAAGTTATCTTATCTGAATGGGATTCTAAAAGAGGAAGAGCAAAAGGTAACAAACAAGAATCACGATTACTTAACAGGTATTTAGACCAAGTAAAAAATAGAATTTATATAGCTTATGATGAGCTTATTAAAGAAAAAGCATTTATCTGCTCTCAATCTATAAAAGCTCGTTTTTTAGGGGAAGATAATGAAGAATATTCTTTACTTACTTTAATCGATTATCACAATACTCAAATGAGTGAATCATTAACTTATGGTACTTTAAAAAATTACTTCACAACTCAAAAATATATCAAACTATTTTTAACTAAAAAAAGAAAAATTCAAGACATATATTTATCTCAATTAACATATCGTTTTATAGTTGACTTTGAAAAGTTCTTACGTTCTTATACTCCAGAAGACCATCAAAAACAAATGGAAAATAACACAGTTATGAAGCATATTCAAAGACTGCGTAAAATGGTAACATTAGCTTATAAAATGGAATGGATTGAAAAAGATCCTTTCATAAAATTCAAGCCTACTTATATTAAAAATGAACGTGAATTTTTAAGAGAAGATGAGCTGCAAGATATTATTAAAAAAGAATTTAGCATAGAAAGATTAACCCTAGTCAAAGACTTGTTTATTTTTAGTTGTTATACTGGCTTATCATATGTTGATGTTATGCAATTAAATGAGGATAATATTGCTTTAGGAATAGATGGTGGTAGATGGATTATTACTAACAGACAGAAAACACATAATAAAGTAAAAATACCTCTACTACCAATAGCAGAAATGTTAATTAACAAATATAAAGGTCACATTAAAACTAAGAAAACTAGAACGCTGTTTCCTAACATTTCAAATCAAAAATTAAATTCTTATTTAAAAGAAATTGCAGATTTATGTAGAATAAAGAAAAACCTTACATTCCATATTGCTAGACATACTTTTGCCACTACTATCACCTTAAGCAATGGTGTTCCAATAGAAACTGTTTCAAAATTATTAGGACATACTAAAATTGCTACAACTCAAATTTATGCTAAAGTTATCGAAAGAAAAGTTAGTAATGATATGGCTTCATTAAGACAAAAACTAAACAATAAAAATGAAACAAGCCTAAAAGAACTTTACTTATAATTATATTTTAGTATTTTGTAAGAAAAAATATGAAAACGGCTCACATAGAAAAAATAATTGAAAAGTATCTTAAAAAAGAAAATACCCAGAGTGCTATTTTAATTAATGGTGTTTGGGGTAGTGGTAAAACGTTTTATTTAAATTCACAATTAAAAGAGATTATCGTAAAAAATAATCTCAAAGTTATGTACATATCTCTAAATGGTATAAGTTCTATTGAAAGTTTAGAGCACAAACTATTCTTACATTTTATTCCAAAATTAGGAGAAAACCAAAGTGATTTAGTTAAAAGTATTACCAATATTTCTACAAATATTGCAAATGCAACGACTAAACTTTTCTTTAGAACAGAAGCTACAGATTTATTAAAAGGATCTACTGTAAAATCTTTTAATTTTAAAAAATATTGTATTTGTTTAGATGATTTAGAAAGGTGCAAAATTCCTATTGATGAATTAATCGGTTATTTATCTGAATTTACTGAACATAAGCATACTAAATGTATAATTCTCGCTGATGAAGAAAAAATAAAGAAACAAAAATCTAATAAACAGTTAGCTCATAAATACGATGAAATTAAAGAGAAAGTTATTAGTAGGGTTCTTAATTTCAATCCTGAATTAGAAGATGTTTTTCCAAAATTAATTGAAAAATATAAATCAAAAAAGATTTTTTATAAATTTTTAAATGAAAGTCAAAAGTTTATAATCTCGATATTTAAAGAACAAAAATCAAAAAACCTTCGAAATATAATTTTCTATTTAGATATTTTGGAGGCAGTATATCCAAACATAAAAAAAGCTGACCAAAAATATATCAATGAAGTTTTATTTTCAACAGCTATATTTAGCATAGAATTCAAAAACGGAAATCTAACATCAAAAGACAGCAATGATTTTAAGGAGTTTGGTAATATTAATAAAGATTGGTATTCAAGAATAGTATCTAATTTTTTAAATGATAAAAGTGATAAGCCAAGAAAAAAATCAAATCCAGAATTATTTTATGATAGATATTTAACAAACAGAATTGACCAATACTTCTTTTACCCAAGTATTTATAAATTTGTCTTATCTGGTTATCTTGATAACAAAAAACTCAGAAAAGAATTAGAAAATAGAGAGCCTGAAAAGATTTCAGAAGAAATTACAAGTTTTAGAAAATTGTTGAATTATAAGTTTAGAGAACTTGATGATAATGAATTTGAAAATTTATCAAAATATGTTATTAAAAAAGCAGCAACTGGTATTTATTGGATGTACGATTACAAGCAAATTGCAAATTTCTATTTTCATTTTTTAGAAAATGGTTTAATAAGTATATCAAAAAAAGATTTAGAAAAAACCTTATTGGATGGCTTAAAAATTTCTGCTAAAAGAAAAGAATTTCATTTAGCAACCTTTGAAACTCTAAAACATTTTAACACTCCAGATCCTGATACAAAAAAAATACTTGACAAAATCTTTGAATTTCATAATAAAATACAATCAGAAAATAACACCAAAACTTCAATGAAACTTTCTAAATTAATATCGAATAATGATATTGTAAATTTAGCAGTATTATTTAGTGAACAAAAATTTAATAAAGATTTCATTCCTCTTGTTAATGTAACTAGCTTTATAAAAGCAGTTAAAAGTTCAAAAAATAAAATGATTTTCAGTTTATGTGAGATATTTAAAGATAGGTATGATTATAGTAATGTTATTGATTTTATGGAAGGTGATTTAGATTTTTTAAATAAAATTTTACTAAAAATCAAACTATACAAGACCACTTTAAAACCTGAAGAAAAGCTTAGAAACTTCAATTTAAATGAATTCATTGATGCTTTAGAAGAGATAACAAAAAAACTATCAAAAGATGTTGAATAAAAGATTTTTAACATAAAATTTAATCTTTTTTATTTCATTATTGTACCTTTGCAGTACGAATGAAAGAGTTTTCTCATAAAATATTAGCTGTTTTAATGTCGTTTGTAGTTTTATTTTCTACAACTTCATTTGCAATCACAAAACATTATTGTGGTGATACTCTTATTGATACAGCAGTTTTTAACAAAGCTGAAACCTGTGGTATGGAAATGGACCTTGATTCTACTGTTGAGGGTTGTTCTGTAATAAAAGAAAACTGTTGCAATGATGAACAAATTTTAATTGATGGACAAGATGAAGTTCAAATTCAATTTGATAAAATTTCTTTTGAGCAAAAAGTATTTATTGCTTCATTCATTTATTCTTATGTAAATCTATTTGAAGGTTTAGATAAAAATGTATCTTCTTTTCAAGAATACGTCCCACCCATCGTCACGAATCAAATCTACAAGATTGACGAGAGTTATTTAATTTGATTTTTAAACAATAGACCGTTTTATCCTATAACTGCATAGTTATAAGGATAATTTGCTGTATTCGGTGTTTTTTTTAAACACCATAGTCTAATTGTTTAATTATCAAAAAATGATAAATAAAAGTATAAAATTTTTAATAGAAAATAAACTAGTAGCAGTTCTATTACTTTTCCTATTTATAGGATGGGGAACTGTAAATGCGCCTTTTAATTGGGAGACCGGAATTTTACCAAGTGATCCTGTTGCTGTTGATGCAATTCCCGATATTGGCGAAAATCAACAAATAGTATTTACCAAATGGGATGGTCGTTCACCTCAAGATATTGAAGACCAAATTACCTATCCCTTAACAACTTCTTTATTGGGTATTCCAGGAGTAAAAACAATACGTAGCTCTTCTATGTTTGGATTCTCTAGTATCTATATCATTTTTGAAGAAGATATTGAGTTTTACTGGAGTCGAAGTCGAATTCTAGAAAAACTAAATTCATTACCTAGCGGATTATTACCCGAAGGTGTAAACCCTGCTTTGGGTCCAGATGCAACAGGTTTAGGTCAAATATTTTGGTACACCTTGGAGGGTCGTGATGAAAAAGGAAATGTTACTGGTGGTTGGGATTTACAAGAGTTACGTAGTATTCAAGACTACTATGTAAAATATGCTTTATCATCTGCAAGTGGAGTTTCTGAAGTAGCTTCTATTGGTGGGTATGTAAAGGAGTATCAAGTGGATGTCAATCCAGAATTAATGAGACAGTATAATATTACTTTAAGTCAAGTGGTAAAAGCTGTAAAACAAAGTAATAAGGATATAGGTGCTCAAACTTTAGAAATCAATCAAGCTGAATATTTAGTTCGTGGTTTAGGCTATGTCAAATCAATCTCAGATATTGAAAATGCAGTAGTAACTTCAGAAAACTTTACAGCTATAAAAATTAAAGATATAGGAAAAGTTTCTTTAGGTCCAGCAACTCGGAGAGGATTATTAGACAAGGAAGGTGCTGAGGTTGTTGGTGCTGTTGTAGTAGCAAGGTATGGAGCAAATCCTATGGAAGTTATTAATAACGTTAAAGAAAAAATTAACGAATTAAGTGCAGGTTTACCCTCCAAGGTTTTAGCAGATGGTAGAACCTCACAAGTAACTATTGTTCCATTTTATGATAGAACAGAACTTATCCAAGAAACCTTAGGAACGTTGAACGAAGCTTTAACATTAGAAATTCTAATCACAATTTTGGTTATTATGATTATGGTTTTTAATCTTCGAGCTTCAATTCTAATTTCGGGTTTACTTCCTGTTGCTGTGTTAATGGTATTTATTGCAATGAAACTTTTTAATGTGGATGCAAATATTGTAGCCCTTTCAGGTATTGCTATTGCTATTGGTACTATGGTTGATGTTGGTGTTATTCTTTCAGAAAATATTATTCGTCATCTAGATGAAAATAATGATAAGCTTCCAATCAATTCTGTAGTATACAAGGCAACAGCAGAGGTATCAGGCGCAATAATTACTGCAGTAATGACAACCATTATCAGCTTTATACCTGTTTTTACAATGATTGGTGCAGAAGGAAAACTTTTCCGACCATTAGCATTTACAAAAACCTTTGCTTTAACGGCTTCAATAATTGTTGCCTTATTTTTAATTCCACCTTTTGCAGCATTTTTATTCAGAAAGAAAACTATAAAAAAGAGTTTCAATTATGTTGTAAATTCCACCTTAATAATTGTTGGTTTTGCGGCTCTATTCTATGGATATTGGTTAGGTATAATTTTAATAGGTTTTGGAGTTACTGGAGTATTAAAACTTCAAGAAAAAATAAATGAGAAGAATACTAACCTTGCAAACATCATTATTTCTGTTTCAGCAATTGTAATTCTATTGGCAGAATATTGGAGACCATTAGGAGTTGATAAAAGTATCTTTTGGAACCTCATTTTTGTAAGTATTATTTGTTTTGGTTTACTAGGTGTTTTCTCATTATTCATAAAATTTTATACTCGTATTTTAAAGTGGTGTTTAGATCATAAATTATTATTCTTATCTGTTCCTACTGCTATTGTAATTGCAGGTGTTTTCATTATGAAAAATACTGGTAAAGAATTTATGCCATCATTAAATGAAGGTTCATTTCTTTTAATGCCAACTTCAATGCCTCATTCTGGTGTTGAGGAGAATAAAAGAGTATTGCAACAATTAGATATGGCTGTTGCAACTATTCCAGAAATAAAAAACGTTGTTGGTAAATCGGGTAGAACAGAATCTGCTTTAGACCCTGCTCCATTATCAATGTATGAAAACGTTATTCAATACAAATCAGAATACGCATTGAATGAAAATGGAAAAAGACAGAGATATAAAGTAAATGATGAGGGCTTGTTTGCTTTAAAAAATGGTCAATTCATAGCAAACCCTAACAATTCTGAGAATACTACTTTCAGTAATATTAAAAGTTCTCAATTAATTGAAGATAATGATGGAGAATTTTATAGAAACTGGCGTCCAAAAATTGAATCACCTGATGACATTTGGAAAGAAATTGTTAGAGTAACAAAATTACCTGGTGTTACCTCTGCTCCAAAATTACAACCTATTGAAACACGTTTGGTAATGTTACAAACTGGTATGCGTGCACCAATGGGGATAAAAGTAAAAGGGCAAGATTTAAAACAAATTGAAGATTTTGGTATTCAATTGGAAGATATTTTAAAGCAAGCTGAAGGTGTGAAACAAGAAGCAGTTTTTGCAGATCGTATTGTTGGTAAACCTTATTTATTGATTGATATAGATAGAAAGAAAATAGCACGTTATGGTATTACTATAGAAGAAGTCCAAAACGTTCTTAAAGTAGCAGTTGGTGGTATGGTATTAACCCAAACTGTTGAAGGTAGAGAACGTTATGGTATACGTGTTCGATATCCTAGAGAATTACGTGGCAATCCAGAAGATTTAAAACAAATTTACATACCAATTGCAAAAGGAAGCTCTATTCCATTAAGTGAAGTCGCTAATATTAGATATGAACAAGGTCCACAAGTTATTAAAAGTGAAGATACTTTTTTGGTTGGTTATGTTTTATTTGACAAGTTAGATGGTTTTGCAGAGGTAAACGTAGTAGAAAATGCACAAGCACTAATTCAAGAAAAAATAGATAATGGTGAGCTAATTGTACCAAAAGGTATTAATTACAAATTCACAGGAACCTATGAAAATCAATTAAGAGCAGAAAAAACATTGTCTGTAGTTGTTCCTCTTGCGTTAGCAATTATATTTCTGATTTTATATTTCCAGTTTCGTTCAGTAGGTACATCTTTAATGGTTTTTACAGGTATTGCAGTTGCTTTTGCAGGTGGTTTTATAATGATATGGCTATATGGTCAAGGTTGGTTCTTAAACTTTAATTTTTTTGGTGAAAATCTACGAGAACTATTCCAAATGCACCCAATTAACTTAAGTGTAGCGGTTTGGGTAGGTTTTATAGCGCTGTTTGGTATTGCTACAGATGATGGTGTTGTAATGGCAACATATCTAACTCAAATTTTCGATAGAAATACACCAAAAAACAAAAAAGAAATTAGAGCATCTATTGTAGAGGCTGGAGAAAAAAGAATCAGACCTTGTTTGATGACAACAGCTACAACAATTTTAGCATTATTACCAGTTTTAACCTCAACAGGTCGTGGAAGTGATATTATGATTCCAATGGCCATTCCAAGTTTTGGAGGAATGTTAATTGCGCTAATTACCTTATTTGTTGTTCCTGTACTATACAGCTGGAAAGCTGAAATTCAACTTAAAAAATCAGCAAAATGAAACATATAAAAATTTTAATATTCGTTCTATTTGTTTCTGTGTCTGTAAAAGCACAACAGTTAGAAAGCCTTATAGAAATAGCATTGGCCAATAATCCAGAAATTCAAAAATTTGAATTGAGGTATAAAATTGCTACAGAAAAAATAAATGAGGTGAATACAATTCCGAATACTGAATTTGGTGTAGGTTATTTTGTGAGTGAACCAGAAACAAGAACAGGTGCTCAACGCTTTAAGGTATCTGCAAAGCAAATGATACCTTGGTTTAACACGATTGCTGCTCGTGAGAATTATGTAGGTTCATTAGCCAAAGCAAAGTATGAAGATATTGTAATTGCAAAGCGCAAATTAATGACTTCTGTATCACAATCGTATTACAATTTGTATGCTAACAAAGCGAAACAAAAAGTATTGATAGAAAATATAGAATTATTAAAAACCTACGAAACATTAGCTTTAACATCGGTTGAAGTTGGTAATGCTTCTGTAGTTGATGTTTTAAGATTACAAATGCGTCAAAACGAATTGCAGCAATTACTAGATGTTTTGATTCAACAATTTATTGCAGAACAGACTGTTTTTAACAAACTCTTAAATCGTGAGAAAGCAGTAAAAGTTACTGTTATTAATGAGTTAACAATTCCTTCAGAATCTTTTGAGGATAATTCGAAAGTTTTGGAGTTACATCCAGAGTTATTAAAATTCGATAAGCTTTATTATTCTGTAGAACAATCTGAATTGTTAAACCAAAAAGAGAGCAGTCCAATGATTGGTTTTGGATTAGATTATATAAATGTAGAAAAACGCCCAAATTTAGATTTTGGCGACAATGGTAAGGATATTATAATGCCAATGGTGTCTATATCAATTCCAATATTCAACAACAAATACAAATCGAAAACAAAACAAAATCTATTACAACAGGAAGAGATATTATCACAAAAGCAAGAACGTCTTAATAAACTTATAACTCGTTTAGATAAAGCTGTTAATGATAGAGTTTCAGCTCGTATTAGTTACAAAACACAATCTAAAAATTTAAAACAAGCAAAAAATGCTCAGGACATTCTAATGAAGAGCTACGAAACAGGAAAAATAGATTTCAATGATGTTTTAGACATTCAGGAATTGCAATTAAAGTTTCAACTAAATCAAGTAGAGTCTATTAGAAAGTATTACATACAATCAACAATTATTAATTATTTAAAACAATAAAAATGAAAAACTTAAAATTAAATACAGGAATTATAGTAGCAATATTAATCTTATCAATTGCAATTTCTTGCAAAGACAGTAAAAAAGAAAGTAAAAATCACAAGAAGCATCAAACAGAAATGAAAGGTGAAGCTCATTCTATGATGAAACATAATAACACAGATGGTCATCATAAAAAATCAATTAAAAAAGAAGTAAGAACAATTGAGGTAAATAATCAAAAGAACATCACAACTGCATTAATTATTGAGGCTTATATAGAAATTAAAAATGGTTTAGCTTCTGACAATAAAGAAAACGCTGCAAAAGGAGGAACTGCACTAGTGGAAGCATTTTCAGTTTTTGATATGGCAAAATTATCAACTGAAAATCACAAAGAATATATGGAAATAATGGAAAGTGCCAAGGAACACGCAGAACATATTGTAAAAAGTGATATAAAGCATCAAAGAGAACATTTTCTTTCTCTAAGTACAGATATTATTGATTTAGTAGCATTATTAGGCACAGAAAAAACACTTTACAAAGACTTCTGTCCAATGGCTAACAACAACAATGGAGGTTATTGGTTGAGTGAAATCAAGGACATAAAGAATCCATATTATGGTGCAAGAATGCTTAAATGTGGTAGTGTAAAAAAGCAAATAAATTAAATGAAAATTGTAAAAATCATAACATTGGTTTTACTGGTTGCTTTTGTGGGAATACAATTTATTCCCACAACGCTCAACCAAAGTAAAAATATTCCAAAAACTGATTTTTTGTTGGTAAACAATACTCCTAAAAATATTAGCAGAATATTACAAAAATCCTGTTATGATTGTCATAGTAACAATACTAATTATCCTTGGTATAATAAAGTTCAGCCTATAGCTTTGTTTTTAGAAAGTCACATACAAGAAGGAAAAAAAGAATTAGATTTTAGTAAATGGACAGAATATTCAAATAGAAGAAAGAAAAGTAAATTAAAATCAATTATGAGTCAAATAAGAGATAACAAAATGCCTTTGTCTTCTTATACCTTAATTCATAGTGATGCAAAATTAACTAAGAATGAGAAAGAGAATATTACTGATTTTATAAATAAAATAATTGATAGTCTTTAAAAAATAAAAGATGAAACATACATATAACATACAAGGAATGACTTGCAATGGTTGTAAAACCAATGTAGAAAATGCTTTAAGTAAACTAAAGGAGATTACAAAAGTAGAAGCATTTTTAAAAGAAAAAACAGTTGCTATAGAAATGTCTTCACATATTTCTTTAGAAAAATTACAAGAAACTTTATTGAATGCTGGGTTACATTATACAATTGAAATGCCTGGTCATAAAAAGCATAAAGAAGTAAAAATTATTGAAGAAGGTAATGGTATTTTTTATTGTCCAATGCATTGTGAAGATGATAAAACATATAATTCTCAAGTAGGTTGCCCTGTTTGTGGAATGGATTTAGTAGAACAACCAAAACTACAAGTAACAACTAAATATACGTGTCCTATGCATCCTGAAATTATAAAGGATAAACAAGGAAACTGTCCTATTTGTGGAATGGATTTAGTCGCAATTGAACCTTCAGAAAAGGAAGAAGATAAAACCTACCAAAATTTGCTTAAAAAAATGAAAATTTCTGTACTATTTACTGTGCCTATTTTCATAATTGCAATGGCAGATTTAATTCCAGGAAACCCAATAACAAAAATGCTTTCTCAATCTACTTGGAATTGGATACAGTTAATTCTATCCCTACCTGTAGTATTTTATACTTGTTGGATGTTTTTCGAACGTGCCTATAAAAGTATAAAAACTTGGAATCTTAATATGTTCACACTAATTGGTATAGGTACAGGGGTTGCTTGGTTATTCAGTTTAGTCGCAATGTTTTTTCCAGATGTATTTCCAGATCAATTTAAAACGGAAAGTGGTACAGTATTCGTCTATTTTGAAGCGACAACAGTAATTCTTACACTTGTTTTATTAGGTCAATTGTTAGAAGCGAAAGCACATAGTCAAACAAATGGTGCAATTAAAGAACTATTAAAATTAGCACCAACAGAAGCAACTTTAGTTACAGAATCAGGTGACGAGATTATTTCAATTCATAATATTAAAAAAGGAGATTTACTTCGTGTTAAACCAGGAGATAAAATTCCTGTTGATGGAAAAATTACAGAAGGTCATAGTAATATAGATGAATCTATGATAACTGGAGAGCCTATTCCTGTGGATAAAAAAATAGATGATGCTGTAAGTTCTGGTACAATTAACGGTACAAAATCTTTTGTTATGATTGCAGAGAAAGTAGGTTCAGAAACCTTACTTTCTCAAATTATTCATATGGTTAACAATGCAAGTCGTTCAAGAGCTCCTATCCAAAAATTAGCAGATAAAATATCTAAATATTTTGTACCTATTGTTATTGTAGTAGCAGTTATTACTTTCATTGTTTGGCGTTATTATGGACCAGAACCAGCAATGGTATTTGCTTTTGTAAATTCTATTGCTGTATTAATTATTGCGTGTCCTTGTGCATTAGGTTTGGCAACACCTATGTCAGTAATGGTAGGTGTTGGTAAAGGTGCTCAAAATGGTGTTTTAATCAAAAATGCTGAAGCTTTAGAAAACTTAAATAAAGTAGATGTACTAATCACTGATAAAACAGGAACAATAACAGAAGGTAAACCATCTGTAGAAAAAGTAATAAATACAGCTGGCACATTTGATGAAAACTTATTACAAGGTATTGCTTCCTTAAACCAATACAGTGAACACCCTTTGGCTGAAGCTATTGTAAATTTTGCAAAATCAAAAAATATAAAACTTCTAGAATCAAAAGATTTTGAAGCTGTTATGGGCAAAGGTGTTATTGGTACGGTTAGAAATAAGAAAATTGCGCTTGGTAATAAAAAATTAATGGAGCTAGTAAAAGCAAAAATTACTTCTGAATTTGACACTAAAATTATTACAGAACAAGAACAAGGTAAAACAGTTTCTTACATTGCTATTAATCAAATTGTGGTAGGTTATGTTACCATAACTGATGCAATAAAAGCTACCAGTAAACAAGCGATAAGTGAATTACAAAAACAAGGCATAGAGGTAATTATGTTAACTGGCGATAATAAGCGAACAGCAAAATATGTTGCAGACCAATTAAACTTAGCTAGTTTTCAAGCAGAATGCTTGCCCGAAGATAAATTAAATGTCATAAAAAAATTACAATCTCAAGGAAAAATAGTTGCAATGGCTGGAGATGGCATTAATGACGCTCCTGCATTAGCACAAGCTAATATAGGTATTGCAATGGGAACAGGTACAGATGTGGCCATAGAAAGTAGTGAAGTAACATTAGTTAAAGGAGATTTACTCGGTATTGTCAAAGCAATAAATCTAGGAAAAGGAGTAATGAAAAACATCAAACAAAATTTGTTTTTTGCTTTTATTTACAACATTCTGGGTGTTCCAGTAGCTGCAGGTTTATTATTTCCATTTTTCGGAATTTTACTATCTCCAATGATTGCAGCAGCAGCTATGAGTTTTAGTTCAGTTTCTGTAATTGTAAACTCTTTAAGGTTAAGAAATATTAAATTATAACAATGGTAAACAGACAAGCAGCATTAAAAATTAGAAAGATACATCGTTATTTAGGTTTGTTTTTAGGAATTCAGTTTTTATTTTGGACAATTAGTGGTTTATATTTTAGTTGGACAGATATTGATGAAATTCACGGAGATCAATTCAAAAATTTAAAATATCAACCACAGGCATTTAACAACCTCATTAGTCCATCAGATTTAAAAATTAAAAATGGTATTTATTCTATAGAGCTAAGAGACATTAATAATTCCCCATTTTATTGGATTAACAAAGAACAATTATACAATGCTATTGATGGTAGTTTAAAGGCTGCAATCACTAAAGAAGAAGCTCTTTATGTAGCTAAAAACTATATGAAAAAGGGTTTAGAAGTAGTTGACATCAATTTAATTGATAAAACAGGTAAACATCACGAATACAGAGAAAAACTACTACCTGCTTATGTAATTACCTACGCAAATGATGAGAACATAAAAGCCTATGTATCCATAAAAGATGGAAAATTTCAAACTGTTAGACATCAAAGTTGGAGATGGTTTGATTTCTTATGGATGACCCACACAATGGATTATGAAGGTAGAGATAATTTTAATACTATCGTTTTAAGAGCCTTTTCACTTTTAGGATTAATCACAGTTTTAAGTGGGTTTTTATTATGGTTTACCTCATCCCCTACAATTAGAAAAAAATTAAAAAAACAATCAATTTAGAAATGAAAAAATACGCAATTTATATCGGAATATTAGCTATTGGTCTAGTATTAGGGTGGATACTTTTTGGTAATTCATCAACTCAAGAACCTCAACACAATCATAATGAAACAACAAATACAAACCAAAAATGGACGTGTTCTATGCATCCTCAAATTATGAAATCAGAACCTGGAGATTGCCCAATTTGTGGTATGGATTTAATTCCAGCTGCAAGTAATTTAGATGGTTTATTGGCAGATCAATTTATGTTATCAAATAATGCAATGGCACTGGCAAACATTCAAACTTCAATAGTAGACAAAGGCAATCAGCAAGACAATTTTATAAAACTGTCAGGTAAAATTGTAGAAAATGAAGAATCAAATGCAGTTCAAGTTAGTTATTTCTCTGGAAGGATAGAGAAATTAAATGTCAGTTTTACTGGTGAAAAAATTAATAAAGGACAACTTTTGGCAACTATCTATTCTCCAGAGTTATATGCCGCTCAACAAGAACTAATTACTGCAGCTAATTTAAAAGAATCACAACCTACTCTATATAAAGCTGTAAAAAGTAAATTAAAACTTTGGAAATTAAATGATATGCAAATAACCCAAATTGAAGCTTCAGGTAAAGTAATAGAGAACTTTCCTGTGTATGCAACAGTTTCTGGTACAGTTTCAGCAAAATTAGTAGAGCAAGGTGATTATATAAAACAAGGGCAACCACTTTTAAAGATTTCAAAACTAAGTACAGTTTGGGGTAATTTTGATGTGTATGAAAATCAAATAGACAACTTTAAAAAAGGGCAAGAAGTTATGGTATCAACAAATGCTTATGCTAATGAAGAGTTTAAAGGGAAAGTAGATTTTATAGACCCAATTTTAAATACAGAAACAAGAATAGTAACATTAAGAGTTGTTTTAAATAATAAGCATAATAAGTTTAAACCAGGAATGTTTGTTGAAGCTAAAATCAAAAATAGAACAGGTAACAAAAATAATACTGTAAGTATACCTTCTTCTGCTGTTTTATGGACAGGAAAAAGATCTGTTGTTTATATAAAACAAAATACAACTAAGCCAGTTTTTGAAATGCGTGAAATTACGTTAGGAAAAAAATTAGGTGATAGTTATGAAGTTTTAGAGGGCTTAAGTAATGGTGATGAAATTGTAACAAATGGTGTTTTCACTATTGATGCAGCAGCGCAATTACAAGGTAAGAAATCTATGATGAATAAAGTGGGTGGTAAAGTAATGACAGGTCACGAAGGGCATCTAGGAATGGAAACTAAGAAAACAAATAAAATAGACCACTCTAAAATGAATGAGCGTATTAAAGTTTCAATAAATTTTCAAAATCAGCTAGAAAATGTATTTAATAGTTACATAAAATTAAAAGATGAATTGGTTAATGAGGATGCTAATAATGCAATGTTAACATCAAAAATAATATTAGAAAATATATCTCAAGTTGATATGAAACAATTAACAGATAAGAATGCGCATAATCATTGGATGACTATAGAAAAAGAAATAAAAGTGTCAGCCAATTCAATTTCAAAGAGTTCAGATATCAAAGTTCAAAGAGACCATTTTAAACACCTTTCTTCACATCTAATCAATGCAATTAAACTATTTGGTATTAATAAAAAAGTCTTTGTAGATTTTTGCCCAATGGCAAATAACAATAAAGGGGCATATTGGTTAAGCAAACAGCAAAAAATAACAAATCCTTATTATGGTCAGGCAATGTTAAGCTGTGGAGAAGTAAAACAAATATTAGAGTAATAAAGTCAATCAATAATTAAATTTTAAAACAATGAAGAAAGTAATTTTAAGTATGGTAGTTATTATAGCAATAGTGTTTACTAGTTGTAAAAACGAAGCCAAAAAAGAATCAAATTCAGCAACTACTACAATGTCTAAAGAAATGGCAATGAAAGATATTTCTTTTGGTGTTAGAGGTAACTGTGGAATGTGTAAAAGAACAATTGAAAAAGCAGCAAATAGTGTTGAGGGTATAGCAAATGCAAATTGGGATAAAGATAAAAAGCTAATAAAAGTATCCTTTGATGAAGGAAAAACAGATGTAATGTCAATTCATAAAGCAATTGCAGCTTCTGGTTATGATACTGAAAAAGTGAATGGAGATTTAGATGCTTATGAGGGGCTACCTGGTTGTTGTAAATATGATCATTCTATGGAAATGAACCAATAAAACTGTTTAGGGAAGAAGTGTATTTTTTTTTATAAAAAAGCACTTCTTCCAAAACTATTAGTTAAGCTTTATTATTTGCACAACCATTGCATTAATTTATTTATATCTTTGCTATAATGAAATATTTAACCTTCATATTATCGCTTTATATTTTAGCTCTTAATTTAGCACCTTGCGAAGATTATGCTGCGCTTGATAATGAGGTTAAAACAGAAAATTTACAAGCAACAAACAGTGATCATCAACATCAAGATTTAGACTTATGCTCTCCTTTTTGTATTTGTCAATGTTGTCATATTAATACAATAGATTTCAAATTTATAGATGTAAATATTATCTCATACTACATTTCTACCCAAGACTTTTTCTACCAAAATGGTACAGAAAAAGACTTTACTACTTCAATTTTACAGCCACCAAGGGCTTAATTCAGTTTTTCAAAGGATAATTATATCCAATTTAGAACTTAAAAAGCTCTAACAGTTTCGTGTAGTTCTATATTTTATATCAGAATTAAGTCGAGAAGTCTAACTGAATTAACACATTTTCTATGATTAATAAAATCATTGATTTTTCAATCAATAACAAATTTATAATTGGTTTGCTAACGCTAACCATTATCGGAGCAGGTATTTGGAGTATGACCCAAGTACCAATAGATGCAGTTCCAGATATTACAAATAACCAAGTACAGGTCATTACTCAAGCACCAAATTTAGGTACAGAAGATATTGAGCAAATTATTACTTATCCTGTAGAGATTGCTATGAGTAACCTACCTAATGTTCAAGAAATTCGTTCTGTATCTCGTTTTGGTTTGTCTGTAGTTACTATTGTTTTTAACGATGATATGGGGACATATTTACCTCGTCAATTAGTTGCTGAAAAATTGAACGACATCAAAGAACAAATACCTGCTGGTTTTGGTGAACCCTCTATGGGTCCAATTTCATCAGGTTTAGGCGAAATATATCAATATACATTAAAAGTAAAACCTGAATTTAAAGATAAATATTCTGTAACTGATTTACGTACGATGCAAGATTGGATTGTACAACGTCAAATGGCGATGGTAGAAGGTGTTGTAGAAGTAAATGCAATTGGAGGTAAAATAAAACAATATGAAGTCGCTGTTGACCCTAACGAATTACGTGCGATTGGACTAACCATTACCGACGTTTTTGAAGCACTGGAAAATAACAACCAAAATACTGGTGGTGCGTATATCGAAAAAAATCATCAAGCTAATTTCATTCGTGGAGAAGGATTAGCTCGTAGTTTAAATGATATAAAAAAAATTGTTGTAAAAAACACTAATAATATTCCTATTACTATTGGCGATATTGCCAAAGTACAATTTGGTGCTGCTATTCGTTATGGTGCATTAACACAAGATGGCGAAGGAGAAGTTGTAGGTGGTTTGGTAATGATGCTTAAAGGCGCTAATTCAAATGATGTAATAGAAAATGTTAAAGTTAGAATGGCTCAAATTGAAAAATCTTTGCCAGAAGGTGTGATAATTGAACCTTTATTAGACCGAAGTAAGCTAATAGCTGAAACAACATCAACTGTAGCAACAAACCTTATTGAAGGTGCATTGATAGTCATTTTTGTCCTTATTTTCTTATTAGGAAACTGGCGTGGTGGCTTAATCGTTGCATCAACCATTCCGCTATCATTATTATTTGCTTTTATATTGATGAATGGATTTGATGTTTGGGCGAATCTAATGAGTTTAGGTGCAATTGATTTTGGTATTATTGTAGATGGCGCAGTAATTATTGTAGAAAGCACCGTTTTTCTCATTGCATCAAAAATATTAAAGAAAAGGAAATTAACATCCAAAGAACGTGATGGCGTTGCAGCAGATGCTTCAAAAAAAATGATGAATGCTGCCTTTTTTGGTCAGCTTATTATTCTAATCGTATTTCTGCCAATATTGGCATTAGAGGGTATTGAAGGGAAAATGTTTAAACCTATGGCATTGACTTTCATTTTTGCAATGATTGGTGCAATGGTGCTGTGTTTGACTTATGTACCAATGATGTCCGCATTAATTTTAAGAGCTCCAAAATCAGAAAAAAAATCTTATGGAGATAAATTTGTGCATTGGGTTGAACATAAATACCAACCTATATTAGAAAAAGCATTAAAAAAGGGAAAACTAATAATTGGTGTTTCTGTTATTTTATTTGGAATTACTGTTTTTATGTTTACAAGAATGGGGGGCGAGTTCATACCTCAACTTGATGAAGGCGATATTGCTTTTCACGCTATTTTAAAACCTGGTAGTTCATTAACTGAAACTATTGAAACGACAACAAAGATTGAGCAAATTGTTAAAACAAAGTTTCCAGAAGTTGAAAAAATTGTAAGTCGAATTGGTGTTGCAGAAATACCTACAGATCCTATGCCTATGGATATTGCAGATATTTTTGTGATTTTAAAACCAAAAAGGGAATGGACTTCAGTTAATTCTAAAAAAGAACTCATTGAGCAAATGAAAGAAGCTGTTGAAATAATTCCTGGTGTAAATTACGAATTTACCCAACCAATTGAAATGCGTTTTAATGAATTATTAGAAGGTGTTAGAGAAGATATAGCTATAAAGATTTATGGTGAAGATATAAATGTATTATCTCAAAAAGCAGAAGAAATATCTAAAATTATTGCAGGTACAGAAGGTATTGGAGATATGAAAGCCGAAGCTACAACTGGCTTACCACAAATTACAATAGCGTATAATAGAAATAAATTAGCTCAATATGGCCTTCAAATAAATAAAATGAATCAATTGGTACAATCTGCTTTTGCTGGTGGTACTGCAGGTATCATTTTTGAAGGAGAAAAAAGATTTGATTTAGTAGTAAGATTAAATGCTACCAATCGTAAAAATATTTCTGATGTTCAAAATTTATACATCAATTTACCTTCTGGAAATCAAATTCCTCTTCGTGAAATTGCAGATGTAAGTTATAAAGCTGGCCCAATGCAAATAAGTAGAGATAATACAAATAGGAGAACCTATGTTGGAATAAATGTTAGAGGACGTGACGTAAAATCATTAGTAATGGAAATAAAATCAAAGTTAGATGCCCAATTAGAATTACCAACAGGTTATTTTATACGTTATGGTGGTGCTTTTGAGAATTTAGAACGCGCAAGTAATCGTTTACTAACAGTGGTACCAATTGCATTATTATTAATTTTTGTACTTATTTATTTTGCCTTAAAATCATTACCTCAAACTTTAATGATTTATATCGCAATACCAATGGCAACTATTGGAGGTGTTTTTGCATTATGGTTAAGAGATATGCCTTTTAGTATTTCTGCAGGTGTAGGTTTTATTGTGTTATTTGGTGTTGCAGTTTTAAACGGATTGGTTATGATTAGTGGTTTAAATGAACTAAAAGAAGAAGGTGTAACCAATTTAAAAGATAGAATTATAGAAGGCACAAAACGAAGAATTAGACCAATTATGTTAACTGCTTTTACAGATGTTTTAGGTTTTTTACCGATGGCAATTTCAGCATCAGCTGGTGCAGAAGTGCAACGACCTTTAGCAACGGTTGTAATTGGTGGTTTACTAACTTCTACACTGTTAACATTATTCGTTTTACCAATTTTATATCATTGGGTAGAAAACAAATCATTCAAATTGAGAGCTAACAAAAAAATGATTGCAGCAACAGCTATGGTAGTTTTTCTCTTTTTGTTACCTACAAAAGGAAACGCACAAGATATCAATGATACGTTGCCAGTTATTTCGATGCAAGAAGCTGTGAATTTAGCCAAAGAAAACTACCCTTTATTGAAACAAAAGCAATTAGAAATCAACAAACAAGAGCAGCTTAAAAATACAGCTTACGATTTTGGTACTACTCAAATTTTTACAGGAGGTGAAGAAGTTAATAATGGGAATGGCATTTATACAACTATAGGTATTGGTCAAAACAACATTGATGTGTTTGGTATTTCTGTAAAAAAACATTTGCAAAAACAACGCATTCAATTAGCTCAAAAAGCATTTATTCTTTCAGAATTAGATTTAGAATTGGAAGTAAAAAAAGCGTGGGCAAATGCACTACAAAGTAAAAGGAATTATCATTTATTCAAAGAGTTAGATTCTATTTTTTCAACTTTTGAAAAAGCAGTAGCATTAAATTATGAAGTAGAAGCTATTTCTAAATTAGAATACTCTGCAGCTAAAACTCAAGTACTAAAGATTAAAAACAAGTTGATGCAATCAAAAAGAGAATTTAGGATTGCATTACAACAACTAAATTTATGGCTAGTTACTAATACTTTCTATACCGTTCCTAATAATTTTGAAATATCACCTGAAATAGATGTTGACGCTTTTAACCCAGAAAAACATCCTTTGTATGCTTTGGCACAATCACAATTTGCAGAAGCAGAAGCAAATTATAAGGCAGCAAAAGCAGATAATTTACCAAAACTAAACCTACAAGGTGGTTTACAAAAAGTAAATGGAAATTCAGGTTTTTACACATATCAAGCAGGTATTTCAATTCCTTTTTTATCAGGTACAAATAAAGCAAAAGTTAAAACTGCAAGAATAGATAAGGAAATTGCTGACACCAACATTCAGTTTAAAAAACAAGAAGTACAATCGAAGTTTAAACAATCAAAAGAGAATTATCAAAAATGGAAAAAAGCTTGGTTCTTCTATAAAATGGAGGTGTTACCTCTTGTAAAAGAACAAAAATTGGGAGCTTTATTTGCTTATAAAGAAGGAGAGATAGATTACACGAGGTTTACACTACTCATAAAAGAAGCTATTCAATCTGAAATAGAAGCACAAGAAGCATTAATAAATTATTTAGAAAGCACATTTCAACTACAATATTTTAATCAATAAGACAATGAAAAACACACAATATATAATTTTAGCACTACTAACAGTTTCATTTTTAGTTGTTGCTTGCGGAAATAAAGAAAGCCATAAGGAAGGTGATGGTCATTCCCATAACGAAGAACAAAAGATTGAAGAAAACGATGACCATAGCGAAGGCGAAGAAGTGATGCTTTCACAACAACAGTTTGAAGCTTTAAAAATGAAGATAGACACCATTGCATTGCGTAATATGAGTGGTTATGTAGAAGCAAATGGCACATTGGAAGTACCACCACAAAGTGAAGCAGCAATAACTTCTGTAGTTGGTGCAAATGTGTTATCCATAAAAGTGATTGAAGGAGACAAAGTGAATAAAGGTCAAGTTGTGGCATATCTTTCACATCCAAATATTATTCAAATGCAAACCGATTATTTGAATGCTTTTAGCAATAGTAATTTTTTAAAGAAGAACTTTGAGCGTCAACAAAAATTATATAATGCAGGAGTTGGCTCTGGTGCAAATTTTCAAAAAGCAGAAGCTGAATATGATGCCTCAAAAGCGATGGCAAACGGCTTAGAAGCACAATTAAAACTATTAAACATAAACACCTCATTAGTTAAAAATGGTACAATTGCTCAAAGTATTTCATTACGAAGCCCAATAGAAGGTTATGTTCAAAAGGTTGAAGTGAAAACAGGTCAGTATGTAGAACCACAAACCGAACTTTTTGAAATTGTAAACACACATCACGTTCACGCAGATTTAATGGTATTCGAAAAAGATGTTTATAAAGTAAAGAAAGGTCAAAAAGTAACCTTTAATGTGCAATCAATACAAGATAAAGAACTAACAGCAGAAATTTATTCAGTAAGTAAAACATTTGAAGATAATCCTAAAGCTGTTCACGTTCACGCAGAAATTGAAAACAAAAAAGGAAATTTAATTCCAGGTATGTATATAAAAGGTAAAATTCAAGTCGACAATACAGCATCAAGGGCATTACCAGAAAGTGCTGTCATAAAAGAAGGTGATAAATTTTATGTTTTTTCAGTAAAAAAAGAAAATGATGATTGGAGTTTTAAGCCTGTTGAAGTAATTTTAGGAGCTAAAGATGGTAATTGGCTAGCTGTTCAATTTACTCGAAAATTAGACAAATCCACAAAATTTGCATACAACAATGCATATTATTTAATGGCTGAAATGAAAAAAGGAGACGCAGAACACGAACATTAAACTATGAAAACAATAGAACAACTTTTAGAATCAAAAAAGATAAGGGTTACAGCAATGCGTCTATTAATTTATAAATTCCTTGCAAATAAACAAGTAGCTGTAACGTTAAGTGATATAGAAAATGCTTTTGAAAAAGCAGAAAGAACAACGCTTTATAGAACTATAAAAACGTTTGAAGAAAAAGCAATAGTGCATCAAATTGATGATGGTACAGGAATTACAAAATATGCATTATGTGAAAAAGGATGCAATTGTGAGATTGAAACCGATTTACATTTACATTTTCATTGCAATAACTGTAATGAAACCATTTGTTTAACAGAACATAAGATTCCCCAAATTAAAGTACCTGATGGATTTGTTTCAGAAAATGTAAACTTGGTAGTAAAAGGGATTTGTGATAAATGTAGTGGACAATAATGCACTACTGTTGTATCGTATTTTAGCACTTTCGGTTTTTCCCAACACATAAATCCAACGCTCTAAAAACCGAAAGAGCTAAAATTTTTCCAAAATTCGTAATTATATATTTAAGTATTTGCTTAAATACGTAATTAACTATATATTTGCACCTATAAAACATGTCTTATGAAATTAGAAATAACCTGTACAAGGGCGGAAGCCAACCATAAGCAGTTACAAAACTGTATGGAGACATTGGATAAAATGGAAGGAAGTTTTCAAAAAATGACAAAACTTTTGTCAATTGCTGGGAACGATGTAAGGTTGAAAATTCTTTTTCTCTTAAATACTGAAAATGAACTATGTCCTTGTGATTTGGCAGATATTCTAAAAATGAGTGTGCCTGCAATCTCTCAACACATTCGTAAAATTAAGGACGCTGGAATTATCTCTTCAAGACGAGATGGTCAAACACTTTACTATTCATTAAATAGAGATGAAACAGAGATATTTAGTAGCATTTTTGAGTCTATAGAATTAATTAGAAAAACAGCTTAATTTATAAAGAAATGAAAACAGAAAAAACATCAAAAAATGCAGCATACACAGGTTTATTTGCTGCTGTAGCAGCATCATCTTGTTGCATACCTCCTGTTATAGCATTAATTGCTGGCGTTGGAGGAAGTGCGTCTGTCCTATCTTGGATGGAACCTTTTAGACCTTATTTAATTGGTTTAGCTATAGTCGCAATTGGCTATGCCTGGTATAATTATTTAAAACCAAAAAACGCTGATGATTGTGGTTGTGAAGTTGATGCAAAACCAAAATGGTTTCAAACCAAAGGTTTTTTAATTGGTATTACATTGTTTGCAGCAGTTTCAATTGCTTTCCCTTATTATGCTCATATTTTTTATCCTGATAATAAAAAAGAAGTCATAGTAGTAAACCAATCTAATATTCAGACTTTAAAAGTTGATGTAAAAGGAATGACTTGTGTTTCATGTGAAGATCACGTTAAACACGCCGTAAATGAATTAGATGGAATTGTTAATGTAGCTGCTTCATATGAAAAAGAAAATGCAGAAATTAAGTATGACAGTACAAAAACATCCAAAGAAGATATAGAGAAAGCCATAAATGCAACGGGTTATACTGTTACCAATAAATTGAAAGATGAGTAATAAAACAATAGAACTTTCCATAACAGGAATGACCTGTAACGGTTGTTCTTCACATATTGAAAAGGACATAAAGAAAACTGTTGGGATTGTAGATAGTTCTGTTAATCATATAACAGGTAAAGGAGATTTCACAATAGATACCGACAAGATTGAAAAAGAAGAATTAATCAATGCCGTGAATAACATTGGTAATTATTCTGTAACAAATAATCTTGAAAAAGAAGACTGTTGCTCTTCAAATTCGGACACCATAATTCAAAAAGAATCTAGCAATGAAAAGCATCAATTTGATTTAATTGTTATAGGCGGTGGTTCGGCAGCATTTTCAGCAGCAATTAAAGCTGAAGGTTTAGGGCTTAATACGCTAATGGTGAATGGTGGGCTAGATTTTGGAGGCACTTGCGTTAACGTAGGCTGTGTTCCCTCTAAAAACTTAATTAGAGCAGCAGAAACTGCATATCATGCTACTCATTCAAACTTCAAAGGTGTTAAGCCAAAAGGAGTCGATATTGATTTTAAACAAATTATAAAAGATAAAAAAGAATTAGTTTCCGCATTACAACAACAAAAATATTTAGATGTTGTAAGTGATTTTGAAAACCTAACGATGCTTCAAGGATGGGCTGAATTTGTAAATAGAAATAGCATTATTGTTGACGGAGGTAAAAGATATACAGCGACTAATATTGTAATCGCGACAGGTGCTACTACCAATATTCCAAGAATAGAAGGATTAAATGATGTTGGTTATTTAACGAATGTTTCTTTATTCGATTTAGAAGAAAAACCAGAGAGTCTGACCATTATGGGTGCTGGTTATATTGGTTTAGAAATAGCACAAGCTTATAGCCGATTAGGTGTAAAGGTGCGAATCATAGAATTTACAGATAGACCATTGCGTAGTCAAACCATTGATATTACAGATGTTTTGGCAGAGCAACTGAAAAGTGAAGGTATTGAGATTTTACCAAATTTTAGAGCCTTTAAATTCGAAAAAAAAGGGAATCATACAATTATACATTGTAATTGCCCTGATGGTTCTACAACTCAAATTATTGAAAAAGGGCATATTGTTGTAGCTACTGGAACAAAACCAAATACCTCTAAACTAGGACTTAATAATATTGACTTAAAATTAAGTGAAAAAGGACATGTTTTAGTGAATGAAAAAATGGAAACTAATATTTCCAATATTTACGCAGCAGGTGATGCAACTAATACACCACCATTTGTTTATACCGCAGCAACAGAAGGGAATACTGCAATAAACAATGCTTTTACATTATTGAAAAGTAGTGTCGATTATTCGTCATTGCCTTGGGTAGTATTTACAGACCCTCAAATTGCAGGAGCAGGTATGGATGAGTTGGAAGCTGAAAAGGCAGGTATTCCTTTTGAAGTAAGTAAACTAGATTTAATTCATGTTCCACGTGCATTAGCAGCACAAGACACCAGAGGGTTTATTAAATTGATTCGTAATACTGAAACGGATAAATTAATAGGAGCTAGGATAATCGCCTCAGAAGGAGGAGAACTCATTCAGCAATTAAGTATGGCTATTAAATTCGGAATAACCATTAAAGATTTAGCTCAAAGTTTTTATCCGTATTTAACATTAGGAGAAGGAATCAAATTAGCAGCAATTACATTTGGAAAAGATGTTTCCAAATTAAGTTGTTGTGCTAGTTAAATAGTCAAAACATTTATACATAACATAAGTTGTGGTGGTAAATAACAGTCACAACTTATGCCTATTTAATCAAAAAACATCTAAATGTCATTAGAAGATTATAAGACTAAATTATGTCCAACATTAATAATCATTCCAGATATTACTGGTTTTAATGATTATATGAATAATTCTAATCTTGAGTATAGTCAAAAGGCAATTGGTGAGTTATTAGAGTCCATTTTGGATAATAACATTCTAAATTTAAAGGTTTCAGATATTGAAGGAGATACTATTTTATTTTATAGTTATGACCTTAATAAAACTATTGATCAAATAATATATCAATGTGAATTAATGTTTCAAAAATTTCATGATAAATTAAAAACATTTAATCCTGATAATTGCAATTGTGGTACATGTGAAAGGTTACACAATCTAACCCTAAAATTTGTGGTGCATTTTGGTAGACTTAGTTCTCTAATGTTGAAGGATTATTGTAGACTTTTTGGAAAAGATTTAAAAATAGCTCACACGTTATTAAAAAACAGCATAGATTTTCGAGAGTATATTCTTGTTACAGATAATGTTCTAGTTAATTATAAAAGAGAAAGAAAAATTTCTATGATTAATTCTAGTTGGCAAGAAGGTAAAGAGTCAGTTACAGATATTGGAGAAATTAATTTCTTATATAAACAGTTAGAAATAACATAAGTTAATTATTATCTTTTACAAATTGTATAGCCCAATCTCAAGCAACCAACAGATATTTAAACTGCAAAAGGTAAAATGTAATTGGGAAATTATAAATGAAATTCAATTTCCGTATTTAAAAAGCACTGACCTTACAATACCAAATCTAAAAGTAAGCAAAGAAATTTTATTGAAAAAAAACCAAGGCTATAACCCATACATATTTGTAATTAATCGCTACTTTTAATTTATGATGCTTATAAACTTAGTCAAAAATTACAAAAAAAGGTGTCTTTACTAAAAGGTTAGTAAGCTTTAGGATAATAATAAGAATAGAGTAAATAATGCACTTCCATTGCACTTAATAAAATAGCATCTTTGGTGTTATAAATTTTATTATGAAAAAAAAGAAACTTAATTTAAAAGACCTAAATCCAAGCTCTAATAAAGAACATAATCACGACCATAGTAATCAATCAAATAATTTCAAAAAGTATTTTCCTGCCATAATTAGTTTTACAATGCTAATGATTGGGATAGTTTTAGATTATTTTAAGGTATTATTCTTTAAGGATTGGCAACGAATTATCTGGTATGGAGTTGCTTATCTACCTGTTGGATTTCCTGTCGTTAAAGCTGGTTGGAAAAGTATTACAAGAGGTGATGTTTTTACAGAGTTTTTTCTAATGTCTATTGCAACTATAGGTGCATTTGTAATTGGAGAATATCCTGAAGGAGTTGCAGTAATGTTGTTCTATGCAGTTGGAGAACTGTTTCAAAGTGCAGCAGTTAATCGAGCTAAAAGTAATATTAAAGCATTACTTGATGTTCGTCCAAATGAAGCTTTAGTATATCGAAATAATGATTATAAATCGGTAAATCCTGAAACTGTAGAAATTGGTGAAAAAGTAAAAGTTCGTGTTGGTGAGAAAATTCCTTTAGATGGTATTTTATTATCAGAAAAAGGATCTTTTAATACAGCTGCATTAACTGGTGAAAGCAAACCTGATACGATTACAAAAGGAGAAAAAGTGTTTGCTGGTAGCATAAATATGGATGGTGTTATCGAAATTGAAACCACTAAAGAATTTAAAGACAGTTCTATTGCCAGAATTCTGGATATGGTTCAAAATGCAACAGCTCGTAAGTCTAAAACCGAATTATTTATCAGAAGATTTGCGAGAGTTTATACACCAATCGTTGTGTTTTTAGCAATAGGTGTTACGTTTATACCTTACTTTTTTGTAGATGATTATGTGTTTAGAGATTGGCTATATCGTGCATTAATATTTTTAGTGATTTCCTGTCCTTGTGCCTTGGTTATTTCTATTCCTTTAGGATATTTTGGTGGATTGGGTGCAGCTTCAAAAAATGGTATTTTATTTAAAGGAGCTTCATTTTTAGATGCAATGACCAAAATTAATATTTTGGTAATGGATAAAACTGGAACTGTAACAAAAGGAGTTTTTAAAATTAAAGATATTAAAGCCATTAACTGGGAGGAAAAAGAATTTATGAAATACTTAATGGCTATGGAAGAACAATCTACGCATCCTATAGCAAAAGCTATTTTAGAGTATAAAGCAGATGGTAAAGATTTTGAAGCTACCAAAGTTTCAGAAATTGCAGGTAAAGGATTAAAAGGAAACGTAAATGGCAAACCTGTTTTAATTGGTAATAAAGCCTTAATGACAGCAAATAATATCGAAGTTTCCAAAGAAATTGACACTATTGTAGAATCTATCGTTTTAGTGGCTATTGATAATGCTTTTGCAGGCTATGTTGTTATTGCAGATGAATTGAAAGAAGATGCTAAAGAAACAATTTCAGCATTGCATAAAGTTGGTATTAAAAAAATAATGATGCTTTCTGGAGACAAAGATTCCATTACCCAAAAAGTAGCAGCAGAACTAAATATTGAAAAAGCTAAAGGCGGTTTATTGCCAGAAGATAAATTGAATGAAGTAGAAAAATTAAAACAAAATTCAGAAAATAAGATTGCTTTTATTGGTGATGGAATTAATGATGCGCCTGTTTTGGCTGCAAGTGATGTTGGTATTGCAATGGGTGGTTTAGGTAGCGATGTTGCTATTGAAACAGCAGATGTTATTATTCAAACAGATCAACCTTCAAAAGTGATAAAAGCAATTCAAATTGGTCGTTCTACAAGAAAAATTGTATGGCAAAATATTGGATTAGCATTTGGTGTAAAAGTGATTGTGTTAATTTTAGGAGCTGGTGGATTAGCTACAATGTGGGAAGCAGTTTTTGCAGATGTAGGTGTTGCGTTATTAGCTATTTTAAATGCTGTGAGATTACAGAAAATGAAATGGAGTGTGAATTAAAAAACAACTCCATAAATTAAATATTAATGAAATATAAATATGTGCGATAAATAAAGTGATAACTAAAATCATACTAATTTAGATATTAGTATGATTTTTTACAGATGAAAAAAATTGAAAAAGATTGAAAAAATTGTTAAAGAATTAGACTATAATTTAGATTTTTTAGAAAAAGAAACAGAAGGAGTATTAGAAAAAGCAGAAGAAAGTATTAGAATAACAAAAAGAGCATTAGAACAAATAAGAATACTTTTTTTAAGGAAAAAATTAATCCCGAAAAACGAAGAGATTGGTTTTTTCAAAAGCATTAAACCTTATGTTTTTAGTAAACTAATATATTATGTCAAATTATTTAGTATAGAAAGTAAAAGACCAAGAAGTAGTAATAAATCTCAAGTAAAATACTTCAATAATCACATAGATAGGCTTCAAAACTATTTTAATGATAATCTAGAATTTTATCATTATTTCAGAAGAGGAGCCATTTTTTTAGATGAAGAATATTTTATGAGAGGTAAAGCAGATATTAGGCTATTTCCAGACTCATTATCATTTTTTACAGATGATAAATTTTCTACGAGTCACGATACAACTGTGGCTACTATTATGGCATATGATATGTTAATCATCTATCTAAAAAGAGAAATAGATAAACTTGAAAACAATAATAGTATGGAAACCAATTTCAATGCATTTAAAAAGCAGTCAAAACTTTTTTGGACTGGAAATAAAACCGATTTAATAGAGCTTATCTATGCACTTCATAGTTCTGGTTCCGTAAATAGTGGTACTGCAGATATTAAAGAAATGGCATCAGCTTGCGAGCAAATGTTTAATATAGACCTTGGTGATTATTATAGGACATTTTTAGAAATTCGTTCACGCAAAATTAATCAAACCAAATTCATAGATAAACTTAAACAATCCTTAGAAAATAAGATGTTAGATTCTGATGAATAAATACCCAAGTTGGGTGTTTTTAAGTGCAAATTATTTACATATAATTTGCACTTTTTTGTTACCAAAAAAAAATAATGAGAATAGCAATCAATGTCAATACAACGTATTAAAAATGTAGATATAAAATTACCCAAGTTGGGTTTTACTTGTGTATAAACTTCAATAAATCATATCATATTTGCCTAACGAAAGTCAAATCGTTGGTTCACACTCACATAATAACAGAAAAATCGTGAACTAAATTAACCAAAAGAAGCTGCTTGAATGTGGGGGCATTCAACAGCTTCTTTACTAAAATTGTTAGAAAATGGCAGCAACTATTATTACTACAGAAGATTTAAGAGAGTTCAAAGAAGAATTATTAGAAGACATTAAAGCAATGATTAACCATCAATCAGGTTTCGCACCTAAAAAATGGTTAAAATCTCCAGAGGTTAGAGACTTGTTAAGTATTTCTCCAGGTACATTACAAAATTTAAGAATCAATGGAACACTCCCCTATTCTAAAGTTGGTGGTGTTATTTATTACGACTACGAAGAAATTCAAAAAGTACTAGAAGAAAATCGCATTCATAACAAGTTCTAAACGTCATTGCGAACAAAGTGAAGCAATCTCATCATAAAAAAAAGGAATATATTATATATAGTCAGAATCTAAATCCGACCTATTTTATTTTTAGTAGAAATTCAATTTTTATGGAACTGGTGAATCCAAAGAGTTTACGGTCTGGATTCGTAAGTGTAATAAAAAGTAGAATTCAATAAAAATGAAAGTGAGTCTTGATTTTTTGAATACTTTTTGATCAAGCAAAAAAGTATTGATATAAATTATGCAAAACGTAAACTTCATAAAACACCTAAAAGGAGTTTTCTTTCAATTTTCAAAAGACAATCGTTTAAACCCAACACATATAAGCTTGTATGTAGGGTTATTCCAAATCTGGAATAATAATCGATTTCCTGAAGAATTTTATATCAATCGTGAAGAGGTAATGTGCTTTTCTAAAATTGGCTCAAAATCAACATATCATAAATGCATAAAAGATTTAAGTCATTGGAAATATATCATTTACTACCCTTCACACAATCCTTACAAAGGGAGTAAAATTAAGATGTTCAAATTCGAGACAAGTTCTGGACAAGTTGTGGTACACAACAGTACCAAAAATGAGACAAGTACTGGACAAGCACTGGTATCTATTAATAAACATATACAAACTAATAGAAACATTAAAAACATTTATAAACTTGACAAGCCCAGAATTGAAAATGAAGTTATCGATTTTTTTAAAAAAGAAAAATGGCCAACAATTGAAGCTCAAAAATTCTTCAACCATTACCAAGGTATTGGTTGGAAAGTGGGCGGTAAAACAAAAATTGTCAATTGGCAGGCAACAGCTAAAAATTGGATGATAAAAGCTGAAGAAATAAAAACTAAAGAAAACCAAAAATCAGTTAGCCAAAATCAAGACAACCTAAAGACCAGTAAAAATAAAAACTACAATGAACCTCTCTAAATGTCATTGCAAGGAGTTTGCGAAGTGGCAATCTCATCATAAAAAAGAAGTGCAATAATATAGTCATAATTTTTAACCGACATAGGATTTGCAAGCGAGTGTCAATCATTTGAAAATAGCGTAAAAAGAAAATCTGTTTGAGCATAGCGAGTTATTTTCTTTTAGCTTTTGAAAATTAAATTGACCGCTGAAAATCCAAGTCTTGATCTTTTGTTTCGTTTTGCATCAAGGCAAAATGAAAAGTACTAAAATAAAATACGCCATTATTGTTCAAGTAAGAATCCATTAAAAAATGAAAATCAAATCACCCCACATAATAATCGAAGGAAGTGTCCAATACCAATTAGGAGAACTAAAAGGAAATCAAATAATATACGATTTTCCAAAAATGCTAATCTATTTAGAAGCAAAAGGGAAATTATTATTTGACAAAAATTTCAAAATATATTCAGAAGATGAAGCAATTTTATACAAGTTATGCATTTATTTTATTCGTGATTTTGATGCTTGCAAAAAATTAAATATAGATCCTAATAAAGGAATTTTATTATCTGGTCCAGTAGGTTGTGGTAAAACAAGTTTAATGAAATTATTACCACACATTGTTCCTCATCAAATCAAGCATATAGTTGTACCTGCAAGAAATATTACATTTAATTTCAATAAAAGCGGGTTCAAAATTATTGAAGATTATGGTAATAATGGTTTTTATTGTTTTGATGACTTAGGTGTAGAAACAACTGGCAGGCATTTTGGTCAAGATTGTAATGTAATGGGTGAAATCCTTTTATCACGTTACGATTTATTCTTAAAAAACAAAACAAGAACTCACGCTACAACCAATCTTAATGCAGAAGAATTAGAAGAAAGATATGGTAATAGAATAAGGAGTAGAATGCGTCAATTATTTAATTTGATAGCATTTAATAAAGATTGTATAGATAAAAGACGATGAATCAAACGTTTAATTATATCAAATTAATACAAAATATATTGTTAAAATTCATATCTTTCAGATTAATTATATCAAAGAATAAGTGTTAACTAGTAACCAAATAAAAAATCAATTAAATTCTATAACTGCATCAGTTTTAAACGGTGATAGTTTTGATAGAAATGATTATGCAAGAAAAATTTTGAACTATCCAGCAATGATGGTTCCAAGTGTTCAAGAACCTATAATAAAAACTTTAATAGATGCGCTACCAGAAAATTCTTCTATGATTGATCCTTTTATGGGCGCTTCAAATACTATTATTACATCAATGCGTTATGGGATTAATTCATTTGGTCAAGATATAAATCCATTATCACTACTTATAAGTCAAGTAAAAACACATATATTTTCAAACGAGCTAAAAACTAGCTTTCTAAATTTCAAAAAGAGATTAAATAGAAGTAGATCTGCAAAAATTGATATTAATTTTAAGAATATAAATAAATGGTTTAAAAAGGATGTTCAAATTGAGTTATCTCAAATTCGAAGATTAATCATTCAAGAAGAAAATTTATTTATAAGAAAGTTTTATTGGGTTGCTTTAGCTGAAGTTATTCGTTTAACAAATAATGATAGAACATCAACCTTTAAAATGCACGTTAGGGCTCAAGAAGATATAAACAACCGTAACTTATCGCCTAAAGTGTATTTTATAAAAATATGTCAAAGAAGTATAAATGATATTTTTGAAGTAAAAAATAAACTATTAGAGAATAATCTTTTAGAAAAAGATAAATACATTTATGAAGTTGAAGTCGCTTGGGGTGATTCTAAAGAGAAATTAAATACAACAAAAAAACATAATCTTCTTGTTACCTCACCTCCTTATGGTGACAATCATACAACAGTAACATATGGCCAATTTTCATATCTCCCTTTACAATGGATTCCTGTAGTAGATATTGATGAAAGTATAACTATGAACTATTTAGATGTAATACAAGAAATTGATTCAAGAAGTTTAGGAGGTAAAAATGTTTCTGATTATTCAGTTATAGAAAAAGAGATGTTTTCCAAATCAAAAACTTTAAAGAAATTTTTTAGAAATTTTAATGCAGAAGAAAGACTAAGAGCTAGAAAAGTAGTGAGTTTTATTAATGATTTAGATATTACAATTGACAATGTTTTGGAAAAAATGATGCCTAATTCATATTTTGCTTGGACAGTTGGTAATAGAAATGTTAATAATAAAGAAGTTGAGAATGATAAAATTTTAACCGAGTTATTAGCAACAAAAGGTATAAACATTTTTACAGATTTAGAAAGGGATATTCTATCTAAAAGAATGCCTGACAAAAATAATTTTTCTAAAACTATGAGTAAAGAAAAAATCTTAATCTACAATAGTTAAAATATTCAATGAGCAACGATTACCATTTTGATATAACACCCCACATTGTTAAACAATTAGGTGAACAATTAGTTTCAGATGAAGTAACAGCTTTATTAGAGTTAATTAAAAACTCTTATGATGCAGATGCTAATTATGTTTCAATAGATATTAATACTAAAGGTCAATATACTGATGATAACTTAATCTTTCCAAAGCATAATGGATATATAGCTGTAGAAGATGATGGTTTTGGTATGAATAAAGAAACGATACTCAAATCGTGGCTATTGATTTCGTATTCAAAAAAAAGGGAACAAAAAGCAAAAAACATTAAAACACCTGGTGGTAGGACACCTTTAGGAGAAAAGGGTTTAGGGAGATTAAGCACACAAAGGTTAGCTGATATTTGTGAAATACTTACCAACACTAACAAAACAGAAGGGACTCATTTAGCATTTAACTGGAAAGATTTTGAAAAAGAAGAAAGGCTTTCAGATGTTGAAATTAAATCAAAAATTTACAATCCATTAATTAAAAATGGCACAAAATTAATACTAACTAATCTTAATCACTCTGAAGTTTGGGAAGGTAAAAACCTAGAAAGATTTAAAGGTTTTGTTTCTCAAATAATTTCACCATACAAAGAAAACAGGCCTTTTGATGTTTATCTTACAGTTAATAACGAAGTAATTGACTTAGAAAAAATAAATGATGACCTTAGAGATTTAGCAATTTCAAAATTTGAATTTTCTTTTAATAGTAAAAAAGTAAAGATTAGTGGTAAAACTAAACTAACTAAGTTTGTTGGGAATAAGAAAGATGACTTTGCAGACTATTTGGAATCTGATAATGGAAAAAAATTCTATGAATTTTTAAAAGAGAGCGCTTATAATGATATTCTACTTTCTGATAAGAACAATTACTTTTTAGAATTAGAAAACGAATTTACACTTGATGAAATTTCTGGTATGGAAGTTTTTGATGGTGAAATAGCAAATCCCGGTAGTTTTGAAGGTGTAATTGATGAATTCAGCCTTGATAATTGGATGACTTATGATGATCAAGTAAATAATGTTTTTAATGGTTTATCTAATTATAGAGCTTTTGCGCAAAGTCAAGCAGGTATTAAATTATTTCGAAATGGTTTTGCTATCAAACCTTTTGGTATAAATGGTCAAGACTGGCTCAAACTGGCAGACTCGCAAACCAACGCATCATCATATTATCCACTAAGACCAAAAAACGTTATTGGTTATTTTTCCATAGATGAAGGTGTGAACAAAAATCTAAAGGATAAAACTGATCGAGAAGGGTTAATATCCAACCCTTATTCAAGGAATTTTTTCGTTTTGGCTTTTTTTATAATAAGACAAATTAACAATTATCAAGAGAGAATTCGTAGAGCTTTTGTTGGTTATCTAAAGATATCAAAAACAAAAAACAATGGAATAACTTCGGTTAAACAATCTTTTAATCATATCAATAATATCGTTGTTTCTTCAACAGCAATATCAGACGAATTAAAGAGTTCAGGTTCAGTAATAAGTGAATTAGTAAAAGAACAAACAATCATTGTAAGTGATGTAAAAGACAATCCTCTTTTTGCTACAGAAGAAAATAAAAAAAACGTTAAAAAAGCACAACTCCTATTAAACAAATTAAAGTCAATTCAAGAAGCTTTTTCTAAGGTCAATAAGGTAATTAAGAAAACTGAAGATTTAAATGAAGTAATTGATATTTTAAAGCCAAAAATACAAGTATTAGAAGAACAATTAAATAATTTTACTGAATTAGCTGGTTTAGGAATAACAGCAGAATCAATCAGTCACGAGTTTTTAAACATAGTAGATAATTTAAATGAAAGAGCACTATTTTATCAACAAAAGTTAAAAAACAAAGAGTTAAAAGAGTCCGATAGTTTCATACTATTGGAATACATAAATGAAACCGTAAATGGTTTAAAGATTCAATTAAGACATTTAGACCCTGCTCTTAAATATCAAAGAGAAAAGAAAAACCAATTTAGTTTATCAAAATATTTTTCCGAAGAGAAAAGTTATTATAAAAAAAGATTTAATTCTAAAGAAATTGAAGTCATTGTAAAAATTAAAGATGATTTCTCCTTGAAAATTAATAAAGGTAAATTAACTCAAATAATTGATAATATTCTAATAAACTCAGAGTATTGGCTCAAAGAAAAAAAATTAAAAGAAAAACATTTCAACCCTAAAATAAATATTACAGTTGAAAAACCGTGGCTATATATCTCAGATAATGGTTTTGGTATACCAAAAAATATAGAAAATCAAATTTTTGAACCATTTGTATCTACTAAACCAAGAGGTGAAGGTCGTGGTCTAGGTCTTTTTATAGTTCTACAATTATTAGATTCTATGGGAAGTTCAATTTCATTGGAGCCTAAAAGAAATGAATTTGATAAAAAATACATTTTTGCTATCAACTTAAATAATGCTATGATTTAATATGAGTGAGAAAATTATCCTAAGTCTAAAAGAAGAAAGCCTTCAAATAATTCCCAAAGAAAATCCTAATCTAACTGATAGTGCAGTCAACGCTATTAATACTTTATTGGTTAAGGAAGGAATAGAGAAAATACTTTATATAGACGACAAATTTGATATTGAAGCTCAAAAAGCGTTTTTCCTTGGAATGCTAAAACAAATAAAAAATAGTGGTAAACTTCCTCCAGATGATAATTTCATTTCAAACATTAATTGGCAGCTACCTTTAGCGGCATTTAATAAAGAAATTTTAAAAATATGGGAAGACACAATAGATAAAAAAAAGCTTATCCATAATATTTCTAATCTAATTGGTGATAACGAAAGTTCAAACATTACCCCTGCATTAGAGTTTAAAGATTATTTCCCTGGTGAAAATGCATTATTATTAACACCAAATGAATGGATAGAAAGAAAAAAAGAAATATTAGATTCCATACCTGAAGGTCGTAAAGTCTTATGTTTATTTGACTTCGAATTAGAAAATTTTACAGGCCCCAACAAAGAAACAAATGGCATTCAACTCATTAAAGAACTTATAGAAACTGGTTATTCTGAAAAAGTAATATGTGGTATTTTTTCTCATAAATACACAGAAGAAGAAGAGGACACTTATAGAAAAATATATCGCAAAGAGTTTGATTTGAAAAAGAAACATTTTTGCACTATTTCTAAAAGTAGATTTGCGCAAGACCCACAATTAAGTGGTTTTGCAGAAGGAATTAAGTATATATTGATTACTAGGTATATAGAAGACCTGAAATCTAAATCTATAAAAATACTTAGAGAAAGTAACGAAAAATCTATTAAAGATTTTAAAAAAATATCTCCAAAAACGTTTAATCAAATTATTCAAAAATCATCATATAAAGAAGGTGTTTGGGAAGTTGAATCATTATTTCGTTTGAATACAATTTTAAATTCAGATGCTAATTTTTCATCTTTATTAGAAGAAAATGTTAGAAAAGAATTTGACCAATCAGTATTAAGTGTTAGAAATATAGATAGTATATATACTGGTTATAATAAAAAAATAAGTCCAGAATCTTTACTAATCAGAGAGAAAGAATTATATACAAATCAAGATTATTTAAACATTCTCAATTTACCGATTGCTAACGGTGATATTTTTGAGATAGATTCCCAAAAGTATATTTTGGCAGTACAACCTTGTAATTTAGCATTAAGAAGTAAGGGCATTAGAAATAGATCCTATAATAAAGGTATATTAATTCCATTAATTGATTTAGATGTGCAAAACTTCAACCCAGCAACTTCGTATAAATTATATCGTACAGACAGTAATAATAAAATTCTATGTGCTCTTTTTTCAGAATATCAAAATATTAAACTTGATATTTTAGATTTAACAGTTTTTAATTCAGCAAGTTCTGCGATAATAGATATGAATAATAAAAACGTTGATGATAACAATGTAATTCAAGAATCTTGGAAAAAAAGATATAAAGCAATTCATAAAAATTTTATAAAAGAGGAAAAAGTTTATCAGGCTTATAATACTATAAGAAAAAAATTAGATGGTAAATTTACTAGCGAGTTTAACTTATTAAATTCTTTCTTTAACAATCCTTCATTAACTAAAGAATTTAAAATTAAAGATCTAGAAGTTTATGATTATCAAAACAGGATTTTTAATTTTAAAATTAAACGTGTAAAAAGATACAAAGAACCATATTCAACAGATTTATTACATAGTTTTATGGCCTATTTATCAAGAAATGGTTTTGATATAGATTTCACTTCTTAAAATCCCACACAAACCAAAATCCAATTTGTTGCAAAAGCAAAAAATCGCTGTCTTTTGGTTTGTTCCGCGCGCCAATGCAAGTTTAGCATTTTAATATTCTAAAGGTATTTGCATTTTACAGCTTGTATTTTCGCACACTCAAACACAACTATAAAAAGCAATCTTTGTTATTATTTTCATAAAACACAAAACTCCCCAAAGCTATATTTACATAATGCGCAGTTATATACACATTCATTCACTTTCTGGTCTATAACGCCATTATGTAAAATAGCTGCTCTTCCAACGCTCACGTAGTTAATAATTGATAACATTTAGTTATTTAAACAACATTTAGAAATTGTTGCATTGTTTTTATAAGTGCTTATTTGTAATTTTAAATTAACATTACTAAAACTATTATAATTTCAGTTTATATTACAATTATAAAGCACCCATAAAATCAAAAAAAGCCAATAAGATTATTGTTTTTTATTTGCTATAAAATGTAGTTAATATTGGTTTCACTAAAAGCAAATGCAAATAGTGTTTTATTAAAATTACGTATAAAATCTCACCATTAATTCTTGAATAAAAATATAAAGCATTCACTTTTAACAAAACCAATTAAGGAAATTGGAACAAAACAAATAAAAAACAATACACTTATTCTCGCTTCTGCCCGCGCACTAGGTATTTTAATTTTTTATAATTCCTTACCTCATTCAACTGCACAAAACCATCGCTAAGTCCAAATATTCCTTATCTCAAGTCTTTATTTGTTTCATTTCGTTAAGTAATCACAAATAAAATCCAGATAAAATCTATCATTTTACATATAATAAAAAATAAAGGATAAAAAGAAAAACAAAAAAAAGACAGCAAAACAAATGGTTCCCTTAATGTTGCAATACTTTCAGCATTTGTTTCATTCAAGAAAAAATTTAATTGCATAATATTTTGTCTTTTAAAAGCCTCCGCTTTTAGCCTATAAAGGTCAAGCCCTTCGGGTTTTGAAAAAAATCTCCACCAAATAACAACTTAATACTTAAAATTCAACATTCAGTAGTTGGTAGTATTTTTTTCAAAAACCTTGATAGTCTATCCTCTCCATTTAGAAACAGCTTTCTTTTTGTTGTTTTCCTTTCCAAAATTTTATGGGCAAAAAAATAGCAAAAGAATCTAAACCTAAAAATGGATACTTATGCAAATTTTTGAAATCAAAACCCACAAAATTGGACGAACTTACTCAAACCCACATTTTTTTATTTTGAATAAAGGATTAAATTCTGGAAAACCATTAGACAAACCTTGTCCAAACTGCTTTGTAATTTCCACAACTTCTAGAGCAAATAGAGAGTCTTTGTATTACCTGTGTTTATCCTTAAAAGTTGGTCAATACTTTGGGTATTATTTAAAAGGTTCTGTCATTCCATTTATTAGTATTTCAGACGTAAAAAAAGTAATCAATACTGCGCTGCAGAACTTTGAAGAACAACAATGGCAATTGAAAGTTGAAAAACTCAAAAAAATAACTGCTTTTGAAGAAAACTTACAACAACAATTGTCAACTATTTCAAAACTAAAAATAGCCTTATTAAGATCTTAACAAATTAAACTATGAAAATAATTATAGCTGGGAGCAGAAACTTCAAAAACTATCAAAAATTAAAACAAGAATGTGATAAATTTCTCCAGGATTATAAAAATATCGAGATTGTATCTGGAGCTCATTACAAAGGTGCAGACAAATTAGGAGAGAAATACGCATCCGAAAAAAAATTCAAAATCATAAAATTTCCGGCTGATTGGATAAAATACGGAAAAGCTGCTGGACCAAAAAGGAATAAACAAATGGCAATATATGCAGACGCATTAATTGCTTTTTGGGATGGAAAAAGTAAAGGAACAAAAAACATAATTCAACTTGCGAAACAAAGACATTTAAAAACTAGAATAATTCTCTTTGAAAACGAAATTCTGACTATCTAGTCAATGAAAACAAAAGAATACCCAGTACTAAAACTAGGTATTCTTTTGTTGCTTTCTAAAAAACAACCACTTTAATAATGTAGAAACAGAAAAACTAACAATTGCTCCAATAACAGCCATAATAACAGTAAAAAGTATATCGTCTAAACTAATAGTAAAAACTGTAGAAAGTAATGTTCCCCCAACAACACCTGACTTTATTTGAATATCGTTCTGAAACATATTTTATTCATCCTTTTTTTCCTCAGAAACAACGGCTTGACTAACTGCTGTAGCTACAGTTCCTGCAACAGTCATATAGGTTGCCACAGTAATTATTGCAGCAGGTATACTAACAGGAGCTGCAATAATAGCACCTCCTGCAGTAGCTAATGCAATGCCTATATTTCTTAATACTCTAAAAAATTTTGGAGTAGGTTTTTTATAACGTTCTATAATTTTCATAATTCTGTGATTTAATTTTTAATATTATTTTTTCTTTTCGGTCTTTAGCTTGATAAACTAATGATAATAGTTTCTGTAGTGCATCCTTGGAATATACACCTCTACCAATACCATTTAAGTAAGTTACAGGAGCAATACAGCCTTGTAAATCTTTTAAGGCATTATTTGCTGGATGAAATAAAATATAGCTTCTCCCTTTGACATTTTTCAAAATCAAATGATGTTGAAATCGTTTCGAAAATCTAGGAACAACTTCATAGGCTCCTTCAGGAATACAAGAAACATTTCTCTTATTATTTAACCAGGGTAACTCAATGGTATGACAAAGAAAATTATCAGAAGAAAAGAGAGTACCGTTAGTACCCTCTTTAAAATAAGCTCTTTGAAGCACTAACTCCATTATTATGGAGTATCAATTGTAACAACAGATAAAGCATTGTAAGCACCATTTTTAAGGGCATACATTTCTCCATTTACTTCTTGATAAAACTCTACACCTAAAACCTGTACTACTGGTAATGTAGAATTAGCAGTAATTGTTGCAGATAATGCAATTGCAGCAGTATTTGCAGCAGTATAAGGCAAAATTGCTGTTTCATCATTTTCAAATGTTGAAGTTTCATTTACAAAATCTAATTCAGAAGCCCCCATTACTACTTTAAAATGGGTAGTTCCTGCAGGTGCAGCAATTCTAACAGTTGGTGAAAATGCAGCCAAATCTAAAGTTGCATCTCCAGAAACTCTGTCAAATGTTTTTGTAAATGCAGCAAATAAAGTTGCTCCTAACTTTCCATTCAAATTGAATTCAAAACCCTCTAAAAGGCTTAAATTTCCATCTTGCAACGTTCTTAAACCTCTTTCATTAGTCGTATCTGTCTTTGTGATAGCCACTAAAGATTTTGTCAAACGAGAGACAACTCTTTTGTCCTTTGCATTTTGCAAAAGCACACGAATTGCATTTCGCAATACTTTACCACCTTTACCAGCTCTTCCAAATTCAGAACCATTTTCACGAGTTCTTTGAAAGGCAGGATCATTCTGAATTCTGCTTTTATCCACACCTCCTTTTTCACGTGCAAGGTGTCCATCACTTGTTTTATAAAAAGAAATACCTCCGATAGTTCCTTTTAGTTTAATAATTCCTGTTTGTTTTGCCATAATTTTACATTTTTTATGATTAATCTTTCAAATCACGTAACTTTATGACTTACTAAAGAAAAAGAGAAACCGATTAAAACCATTCTTACCGATTAAACCTAAATACTCCTAAAATGACACTACTGGTTTTAAGTATGGTTAAAGCATAGATAAAGTATGATGATTACAAAAAGAGCTTGTATATACCCAAAGGACATTCAACGTATCACAGGACGTAGCGAGCGTTATTGTCGTAAGCTTATTAATAGGATAAAAGAGTATTTAGACAAAGAACCTCATCAATTTTTAACAGTAAAGGATTTTGCTATTTATAGTGGTATTGAAGAAGAAATTATTAATAAATACTTAATAGATTAACCATAATATTTGATGCTATTTATCTGGTTTTAATGAAGTTAAATTCGTAAATTTGTCAAAGACGTTCTATCAAAATATACTATTTCAATTTAACTAATAGGTCAACAATTCGGTTCACACTGTTTTAGTATTTTACCTAAAGTATTGATTTTACTGCATAGTGGAGAATGAGTTATCATCCTGCCACCCCGACTAAAATGAATACCAATAGAAACTAAAACCTTGTAAATCGTATGATTTACAAGGTTTTGTGGTTTTTGGGTTATCATAGGAATTGAATTAATATGACTTAATTCGGGATCAACACCAAAAGTTGTGAGTTTTTAAGTGAAGGTGAACTGCAAGCCATTATCGAAAAAGAATTTGAAATTGAAAGATTAGAGCTTGTTAAGGATTTATTTGTTTTTAGTTGCTATACAGGTTTGTCATACATAGATGTAATGAACCTCAACGAAGATAACATCACTTTCGGTATAGATGGCGGAAAATGGATAATCACTAATAGACAAAAAACACATAATAAAGTATAAATTCCATTACAGCCAATTGCTGATGAATTAATTCAGAAATATGAGGGTCATATCAAAACTAAAAAGACAAAAACCTTATTTCCCAACATTTCAAATCAGAAGTTAAATTCGTATTTAAAAGAAATTGCAGATGTATGTAAAATTAAAAAGAACTTAACATTTCATATTGCAAGACACACATTTGCTACTACTATAACTTTAAGTAATGGTGTTCCAATCGAAACAGGGTCAAAACTATTAAGTCATACCAAAATAGCTACTACTCAAATCTATGCGAGAGTTATTGAAAGAAAGGTGAGTGAAGATATTAATAGTCTCAAACAAAAACTTTCAAATAAACGTTTGAAGAAACAAACTAGTTAAGAAATTCTCTTTTCTTTATAGATCTTTGAAAAAACACCTGTTCAATTCATTTGCAAAATTATACACTCTAGTAATCATTTTGTTCAATTCAGATGATTTAGCTGGTTGATGTTTTAACATTTCTGTTTTTTTAATGTAAAAACTAAACAACCAAAACTAAATTTATTCGAATGAAAATTATTTTAAAGACTTTAATATTGCTTTTTAGCACAGCTCTTTTGGCTCAAACCACAATCAAAGGAAAAATAACCGATGAATCAGGTTTATCGTTACCAGGCGCTAATGTTATTATAGTTGGCACTACAAATGGTGTAGCCACTGATTTTGATGGAAATTATACTTTAACGACCGAACAAATCCCACCTTTTACAATTAGAATTAGCTATACTGGTTTTCAAGATCAAACAATAGAGATAACTAAAAGCAATCAAAATATCAATATAATACTTATAGAAGGAAATGCTTTAGATGAAGTCATAATTTCTGCATCTAGAACACCAGAACAAATTTTCGAATCACCAGTAACTGTAGAACGTTTTGGCTTAAAAGAAATTAAAAATACAGCCTCTGTTGATTTTTATGATGGGTTAGAAAATCTTAAAGGTGTTGATATCAATGTAAATAGTTTAACGTTTAAGTCAATCAATACTCGTGGTTTTGCCACATTCGCCAACACAAGATTTATGCAACTAGTTGATGGTATGGATAATTCAGCACCTGCATTAAATTTTCCATTAGGAAATTTATTAGGAATGACAGAAACAGATGTTCAAAGTGTAGAAATATTACCAGGTACAGCATCAGCATTATATGGGGCAAATGCCTTTAATGGAATTCTTTTTATGAGGAGTAAAAGCCCTTTTGATCACCAGGGAATTAGTGGATATATCAAAAGAGGCATTACTTCTCAAGAAGCAGCAGGAGATAATGCTTACACAGATTTAGGAATTAGAATGGCTTACAAGTTCAGCGAAAAGTTTGCGGCAAAAGTTAATTTTGGTTATTTAAAAGGTACGGATTGGTTTGCAACTAGTGAAGAAGATAGATTCAATAGAGGGCTTACCAGAAATGATCTTAATTATGATGGAATTAATGTTTACGGAGATGAGGTAGTTTCCAATATTAATTCAGCTGCGCAATCATTAGAACAGCTTGGGCTTATTCCTGCAGGTTCTTCCGCGTTTGTACCTTCTGTGGATGTGAGTAGAACAGGTTATAATGAACAAGATCTTACAAATTATAATGCTGAAAGCGTAAAAGCTGATTGGGGATTGTATTTTAGACCTTGGGCAAATGATTTTGAAATTCAATATGTTGGAAAAGTAGGATCTGGTAATACAATATATCAAGGAGCAAATCGATACAACATAAAGAATTTCTTTTTACAACAGCATAAGATTGAGATAAGAAATGATAACTTCTTTGTTAGAGGCTATGTGACAGAAGATAAAGCGGGTGATTCTTATGATATGGTATTTACGGGAATCAATATTAATCGAGTTTGGAAAGATGACAACACTTGGTATGGTGATTATGTTGGTGGCTATCTTAATGCTATTCTAGGAGGTGCAACAGATGCAGAAGCGCATATTACAGGACGTACTGTTGCAGATACAGGTAGGTTTGAACCTGGTTCAGCAGACTTTCAAGCAGCTTTTGATCAAGTAACCAATGACCCAGATTTAAATACAGGTTCTAAGTTTCAAGACAATTCTAAAATTTATCATGGAGATATTAATTATAATTTTGGACATCTGTGGGATTGGGCTGAGGTTCAATTAGGTGGTTCTTATAGACAATATGAACTAAATTCTTCAGGTTCCATATATACAGACAAAAATGGGCCAATAAATTATGAAGAGTTTGGATTGTATACTCAAATCCAAAAAAATGTTGAGCTTTCTACCAATGTTAATATGAAACTCACAGGTTCATTGAGGTATGATAAATCAGAATTATTTGATGGTTTTTATTCACCACGTCTTTCTGCAGGCTTTACCATTAATAAAAATCATAATATAAGAGCTTCATATCAAACTGGATTTCGAAATCCTACAACACAAGATTTATATATAGGTTTAGATGTTGGTCGTGCTATATTAGTTGGAGGTGCGTCAGATAATCCATCAAGAGATATTAGAAGCTATGCGCTCAGTACTTCTGGACAAGCTATTACAGGACAAACTAATCTAGACGTAACAGCAGAAGGTGCATACAACAATTCCTATTTTGCGAGCTCTGTTCTACGATTTGCAGAAACTGGCGATGTTGCAGATTTAGAAATTGCTAATTCAAATTTTGTGCAACCTGAACAAACTTCTTCATTCGAATTGGGTTATCGAGGTAAAATTAATTCAATAATAGTGGATGCCTCAGTTTATTATAATCAGTTTAAAGATTTTATCTATAATGAGACTGTATCGTCACCATTTTATGGAGATGTCCAATTAACACAAACTTTACCAGATGGTACACCACTAGCTGTTGCAGCAATTGTAAATGGCGATAGCGAAGTATACCAAACTTATACAAATGCAGATGAGGATATTGTGTCTTATGGTGCTGCAATTGGGCTTTCTACAAAGGTTTTTAATGGCTTTGATTTTGGTTTAAATTATACCTATGCTAAATTAGATTTCGATAAGAATGCTAATTCTGACTTTAGAACAAATTTCAACACACCAGAACATAAAGTTAAAGCATCTTTTGGAAAAACTAATCTCTTTAAAAACTTTGGTTTTAACACCTCTTGGAAATGGAGTGATTCATATTTTTGGGAAGCATCTTTTGGTGATGGTTATGTTCCTGCTTACAACGTCATTGACGCTCAAATAAATTATCGAATTCCTAGTTTAAAATCTACATTTAAACTGGGCGCTACAAATTTATTGGGTGATGAGTATTTCACAGCCTTTGGAACTGGTTTTATAGGATCTCAATACTACCTGTCTTTAGTTATTGATAAATTCTAAAATATATAGATTCGATTAACTCTTTATACTTAAAACAATAAAGCTTAAGCGGCTTTTGTTCAATTCGACTTTGGTTTTGTTCAATTCAGTTAATTTAACTAATTCACATCTGATTTCTATACTGATATTTGACTAAAAATAAAAATTATTGAATTATGAAATCAATGTTTTTAATGATTACTTGTCTATTGACAAGTGTGGTTATTTTTTCTCAAAGTAGTATAGAAGGTATTTGGCAGCCAGAAGGTAAAGATGCTATCTTCAAAATTTATGAAGAGAATGGAAAATTCTATGGACAGTTAATTGGCTCAAATAACAAAGATGAAGACAAAAAAATAAAAGAACAAGAAAGTATTGTTTTATTGAGAGATTTACAAGAAGAATCAAGTAAAACATATTGTTGTGGTACTTTTATTTCACCAAAAAACAAAAAGAAAGCTTCAGCGAGTTTAAAGCTTAAAGACGAAGACACCATTATTCTTAAAGTAAAAAAAGGATGGTTTAGTAAATCAATTATTTGGACTAGAATTTAAAAAAGATAAAATTCAGAAAACTGATTATTAATCCCATAAATTATGAATAAACAATTAGCTCTTAAAATTAGTTCAATAGTGCTTTTATTGGTTGGACTAATGGATATATTACGAGGAGTTTTACACACATTTCGAATTAAATATGCGATGTTAAATGGTGCTAAAATTGAACCAGTTACAGACAGTTTAGTCTTAATGGGTGCCTTTGGTATTTCCAATTTCCTTACAGGTTTCCTCTACCTGTTAATAGTTTGGAAGGTGAAAAAGATTGTTCCCTATGTACTATTGATAATTCCATTCAGCTATTTTCTAGGTGGTATAGGTGTGCGCTATTCAAATGTCGTTTTACCGGCGGATAAATTTAGAGGACAATACATTATGCACTATTACTTATCTATATGCTTCCTGGTAGCCTTATTTTATTTCGTCGTAGTAATAATTAACAAACTCAGAAATGAAAATAAATAAGTATCACAAATATACCTTGTTAAATTGGGGTCTTGCTTTTGCTTTATTCTTGGCGTTTTTAGTTTGGCATGGCAACTTGAGTAGTCCGCTTTCATTTGAAGAAATTGAATTATATGCCAGTGAGTTACATAAACGTACCCCAGAACGTTCAATTGAAGAGTTAAAAAAGCTTTTAGCTAATGACAAAGGTAGCCCAATTTTTATGGTAAACATTATAAAATACTTTGATAAACCTGTCAAACTTAAGGGTCAAAAGAATAACGTAGAAGCGAAAAAGTTGGTTAAAACCTATAACAACTATGTTGGTAAATTTCTAATTCAACACGGTAGTTATCCTATATTTTTAGGGAGTGCTTTAGGTGGTACAGCTGCGGCTTGGGGTGTAAATGAGGAAGATTCTGAGGGCTGGTCAGAAGCTGCTATAGTTAGATATAAAAATATTCGAACAATGATGGAACTCGCAACCGATGAGCAGTTCAACAAAAATCTTGAGTACAAGCACGCATCGCTTGCAAAGACCATTATTTATCCGACTGAGTGTAAGATTATGCCTAGCCAACTAGAATATCTGGTATTTTTTATAATTCTTTCTACAACCCTCGGTTCACAACTATTTATCACTTTAAGGTATAAAAAGAGGTATTAATTTAAATCTAAAATGAAGTTTATGAAATTAAAAATTCAAATATTACTCGTAGTGTTTTTTGGTCTTACAACATTAAAAATAGAGGCGCAACAGCCACCAAATTTTAATGCTTTGAAAAGAGCTGGTATTGAAAAATACGATTCGGAAAAAATAAATAAAAAATTAAAGGTTACTGAAGAAAAATTGAAAGGTCAAATTACAAGGCATATTCAAATTTATAACCAAGAAATGGACAACCTTTTGTTGTTGCATTCTGACACACTGAAAGACTTAGAAAATGAATTTGATAGAAATGTAAGGATTGCTATGCAAAACAGAGACCCCAGTCAAATGGATGGTGTAAAGGCAAAAATTGAGAAAATAATACCACCAATCCGTTTAGATGTTCAGAAATTTAAAAAACACTTAAATATTGAGTTAAATAAGATTTTAAACGAAAAGCAATATAAAAAATGGCTTAAATATTAGAAAATAATTTTCTATTAAGTTTTTATTTGGTAAACCTGTTTTTGCTAAATATTCAATTTTTTGAATTGTTTGTTAACTATTCATCCACATCATTGGTTGATGTGGATGTCTTTTTTATATCCTACCATTACTAATATTAGTAAAAAACAATTACAATCCTACACTAAAATTATTTCACTTATGTCCAAGATGAAGATTTTAATTTTATTAGTTTTTATATTAAAACTAACATATTACAATGCTCAAGAAAAAAGAAGTTTTACATTTAATAATGATATAATCGAATACATTTGTTTTACGAATATGAGCTCTGGTCTCCAAGCTTTTCCAAATCACAATGCAAAAATTATTTTGGTGAAAGATGATACAATTGTAAATGAATATATAAAATTAGTTAACATAAAAAATCAATCAAGTGCAAGAAAAGACCATACATTTTATTACTATGTAAAGTTACCACGATTAAAAATGTTAACCATTATATAACGTTTTTAAAAAAATTTGTAAAGACTAATTACAGACAAGATTTTTTTGATAGAAACACAGTATCGTTAAGTTTAAATGAAGAAATAATGCCCCTTAATTGTGCCTCTTTATCTCGTTTGAATCTAACTTTTGCTAAAATTTTGGTATCAAAATCATCTAGGTTACTCGATTATAAAAGTAGGTTTATTATAACCGATAATACAGATAAAAACGAAAGCCTTGTTACCTCAGAAAAATATGATATTTCCGATCATGAAAGTGCAAGACAACAGAGAGAATATTATAAAATGATTAACGGCTTAGCTTCTTGGAGAAAAACGTTTTTTCTAACCGTTTCTTTTGGTCAAAATTTTATCGATGGTAATTATAAAACTGACTTTGATGAAGAAACTTTGGTAGATATCAGTGACATTAACAGTTTATGGAATTTTGATTTTGGCTATATGTTTACAGATAGGTTTGGTGCTTTAATTGATTTTACTTTGCTCTCAACCAAAGATCAAGAAATTAAATTCAGTGGTGGTGATATAAGTGGTTCTGGTTATGGTGCAGGGATCTTTAAAACAGGTTTAGGGTTAAGATATATACCTTTTTTAAAAAATAATTGGAGTATTTATACAGATTTAACCATTGGTGCTATAAATGCAAAAGCTGGTGGTGGATCTGGTAGTTTATTTGATGGTCAAAATTTTAACGAGAGTTCAGAAAAAAGGGTACTAAACCAAAAAGTGTGTAAGTAAAGTTATTCTGAAATTTTTCTAGAGCAATCTTTGAATTGCTCCATGAGGA